>JAFKJY010000060.1 GCA_017305835.1 Hyphomicrobiales bacterium | reverse complement strand
GGCCGCACGCCCTACTGGGCCTATGCCTGGCCGGGCGGCTGCCTGCTGGCGCGCCATCTGCTCGACAATCCCCGCCTCGCCGGCGGCCGGCAGGCGCGCGACCTCGGCGCCGGCTGCGGCATCGTCGCGATCGCCGCGGCGCGCTGCGGCGCGCGGGCGACGGCAATAGACCTCGACCCGCTTTCGGCCGAAGCGACGCACCTCAACGCGCAGGCGAACGGCGTAACGGTCGAATGCGTGACCGCCGACGCGCTGGCGGGCGGCGTGCCCGAGGCCGACCTGCTGCTCGCCGGCGACCTGTTCTACGACGCACGGCTGGCGCGTCGCGCTGCGCGCTTCCTCGACCTGTGCGCCGCGGCCGGCCGGACGGTCCTCGTCGGCGACATCGGCCGCGCCCACCTGCCGCGCGACCGGCTGCGACGGCTCGCGACATACGAGCTCGCGGATTTCGGCTCGGGCGAGATGCGGCAAGGCGGCGTGTTCGCGTGGGCCGCGACGGGCTGAGCACGGCCGACGAGCCTTTGGGCCAGCCGCCGGCCCGCTCTCCAACTGCCATCACGATGTCAGCAGGCCTGCGCTATTGCCACGGCCCGACAACGCAGCGCGACCTCATGGATCCCACGGCTCTCTGGCTCTACTTCGTCCTCGTCCTCGGCATCGTCGTGGTGCCGGGCATGGACATGCTGTTCGTGCTCGCCAACGCGCTCTCCGGCGGCAGGCGCGCGGGGCTCGCGGCGACGGCCGGCATCATGCTCGGCGGCGCCTGCCACACGCTGTTCGGGACCGCCTTCGTCACCGGCCTGTCCCGCCTCGTCCCCGCTGTCTCGACGGCGATGATGGTCGCGGGCTCACTGTACATGGCCTGGATCGGCTGGACGCTGGTGCGCAGCTCGATCACCGTCGGCGCGATCGGCACCGCGCCGCGCCGATCCGATGCTGCGATCTTCCGCCAAGGCCTGCTCACCTGCCTCCTCAATCCGAAGGCGTGGCTGTTCGTGCTCGCCGTGTTCCCGCAGTTCATCAGGCCGGGCAGCGGCCCGGTCTGGCTGCAGGCATCGCTGATGGGCCTCGTCACGGTCGCGGTGCAGATGCTCGTCTACGGCGGCCTGGGCATGGCCGCCACGGCCGGGCGCGACGCCCTCACCGGCAGCCCGGCCACGACCGTCTGGCTCGGCCGCTGCGCCGGCGGGCTGCTGATCGCCGTCGCGGCGCTGGCGCTCTTCCGCGCCGCGACCGCAGCCTAGCCGCGCGGAAGCCTTCGTCGCCGCCCGTCAGTGGCCTTCGTAGGAGACCAGGGTGCGCACGTCGACGCCGAGCGCTTCGAGGCGGGCGCGGCCGCCGAGATCCGGCAGGTCGATGACGAAGCAGGCCGCCACGATGTCGGCGCCCATCTGCTTGAGCAGCTTGGAGGCGGCCTCGGCCGTGCCGCCGGTGGCGATCAGGTCGTCGACGAGGATCACCTTCTCGCCCGGCTTCACCGCGTCGCGGTGCATCTCCATCTCGTCCAGCCCGTATTCCAGGCTGTAGGCCACCCGCACCGTGTCGTGCGGCAGCTTGCCCTTCTTGCGGATCGGGATGAAGCCGGCCGAGAGCTGGTGGGCGATCGCGCCGCCGAGGATGAAGCCGCGCGCCTCGATGCCCGCGATCTTGTCGATCTTGGAGCCCGCCCACGGATGCACGAGCTCGTCAACCGCGCGGCGGAAGGCGCGCGCGTCGCCGAGCAGGGTGGTGATGTCGCGGAACAGGATGCCGGGCTTCGGATAGTCCGGGATCGTGCGGATCGCGGCGGCCAGCGTGTCTTCGAGCGATGGTCTCATCGGCTCCGTTCCTTTGGGCGGCATTCCTTGCGAGCCGCTTTTTAGATCATGAGTCGCCCGGCTTGTATCGCTGATTTCGCGCCATCGCGCGGGAATTGACGCGGGCTTCGGCGCTGCGCTAGTCACGAATGATATATCGTAGAACAGTTTGCCGACGGACGAGCCGGCCGACAGGGGAGGCCGATCAATGGATTTCGACAAGCTCGCCGCCTTCGACTTCCACACCCATGCCGAGGAGCCCTGCTGCGGCCCGCGCGACGACGGCTATGACGAGTTCCAGGCGGCGATGGCGAAGTACTTCCGCAACCCCGCCGGCGCGCAGGGCATGCTGCCGACCGTCGAGCAGACGGCCGCCTACTACCGCGAGCGCAACATCGGCTGCGTCATCTTTCCGGTCGACGCCGAGCGCGAGACCGGCTTCCGCCGCTATTCCAACGAGGAGGTGGCACGCATCGCCGCCGGGAACGGCGACATCATGGTCCCCTTCGCCTCGATCGACCCGGCCAAGGGCAAGGCCGGCGCCCGCGAGGCGCGGCGGCTGGTGCGCGAGTTCGGCGTGCGCGGCTTCAAGTTCCACCCGACCATGCAGGGCTTCTACCCCAACGACCGCTCGGCCTACGTGCTCTACGAGGCGATCGAGGAGGAAGGCGCGATCGCGCTGTTCCATACCGGCCAGACCGGCGTCGGCGCCGGCATGCATGGCGGCATGGGCATGCGGCTCAAATACTCGAACCCGCTCCATCTCGACGACGTGGCGGTCGATTTCCCCAACCTGCGCATCATCCTCGCCCATCCCTCCTTCCCCTGGCAGGAGGAGGCGCTGTCGGTCGCGACCCACAAGCCGAATGTATACATCGACATGTCAGGCTGGTCGCCGCGCTACTTCCCGCCGATCCTGATCCAGTACGCCAACACGATCCTGAAGAAGAAGATGCTGTTCGGCTCCGACTGGCCGGCGATCACGCCCGACCGCTGGCTCGCCGATTTCGGCAGGATCGACATCCGCGACGAGGTGCGGCCGCTCATCCTCAAGGAGAATGCGAGGACGCTGTTGAATCTCTAGGCTGGAAGACCAAGCGGGGCTATACCCGTGCGGCGGGCGGCGAGCGTTGCCCGCGAAGCCGTCCGGCAGGGATGAGGAGGAAGTGCGGATGAGCGAGCCCTGTTTCGACGTGGCGCATCTCGGCCATATCGAGCTCCTGACCAACAAGTTCGAGGAAAGCCTCGACTTCTTCGTCAATGTATACGGCCTGACGCCCAGCGGCCGCGACGCCGACAGCGTCTACCTGCGCGCCTGGGACGACTACGAGTTCCACACGCTCAAGCTCACCCGCTCCGACACCACCGGCATGGCCCATTGCGGCTACCGCACCTCGTCGGAGGAGGCGCTGATGCGCCGCGTGGCGGCGATCGAGAAGATGGGGCTCGGCATCGGCTGGACCGACGGCGACCTCGGCCACGGCCCCTCCTACCGCTTCCGCAGCCCGGACGGCCACGTCTTCGAGCTCTACTGGCAGACCAACAAGTACGAGGCGCCGGACGGCGAGAAGCCGGCGCTGAAGAACGTCGCCCAGCGCTACCACGCCCGCGGCGTGGCGCCCCGCCGCATCGACCATTTCAACCTGCTCGCCACCGACGTCTCGAAGATGCGCGACTTCATGGTCGAGGCCATGGGCAGCCGCGTCACCGAGATGATCAAGCTCGACAACGGCCGCATCGGCGGCTGCTGGTTCACGGTCAACAACAAGGGCTACGACATGGCCTGCACCGAGGACCATTCGGGCGCTGCCGGCCGCTTCCACCACATCACCTACGCCGCCGACCACCGCGACGACATATTGCGCGCAGCCGACATCTTCCTCGAGAACGGCGTCTTCATCGAGACCGGCCCGCACAAGCATGCGATCCAGGGCACGTTCTTCCTCTACGTCTACGAGCCGGCGGGCAACCGCGTCGAGGTGGCCAACGCCGGCGCGCGCCTGATCCTCGACCCCGACTGGCAGCCGGTCGTCTGGACCGAGGCCGAGCGCCGCAAGGGCCAGGCCTGGGGGCTGAAGACGATCGAGAGTTTCCACACGCACGGCACGCCGCCGGTGGTCAAGGCAGCGGAATAGAGCATGATGCCGAAAAGTTGCAGACTTTTCGGATAATCATCATGCCCACATGAACGGCAGGGAGGAAGGGCATGGCGAAGACGGCACTGGTGGTCAGCGCCCATTCGGCGGATTTCGTCTGGCGCGCCGGCGGCGCGATCGCGCTGCATGCGGCCGACGGCGTGGCCGTCACGGTGGTGTGCCTGAGCTATGGCGAGCGCGGCGAGAGCGCCAAGCTGTGGCGCCAGCAGGGCATGACGCTGGAGAAGGTGAAGGCCGAGCGGCAGAAGGAGGCCGAGGCGGCCGCCAAGGCGCTCGGCGTCGCCGACATCGAGTTCTGGGACCTCGGCGACTATCCGATCGAGCTCGGCCAGGCCTCGCTGTTCCGGCTCGCCGGGCTCTACCGCAAGGTCCGCCCCGCCTTCGTGCTCACCCATTCCCGCGAGGACCCCTACAACCGCGACCACCCGCTGGTCAGCCAGTTCGCGCAGGAGGCCCGCATCGTCGCCCAGGCGCACGGCCACAATCCCGGCGAGACCGTGCTCGGCGCGCCGCCCGTCTTCCTGTTCGAGCCGCACCAGCCGGAACAGTGCCGCTGGATGCCCAACACCCTGCTCGACATCACGCCGGTGTGGGACAAGAAGCGCGCCGCGATCGAGTGCATGGCCGGCCAGGAGCATCTGTGGGAATACTACACCCGCGTCGCCCAGCAGCGCGGCGTGCAGGCGGCCCGCAACTCCGACAAGAAGATCGCCTACGGTGAGGCCTACGAGGCGGTCTTCCCGCACGTGGTCGAGACGCTCGTGCCGAGCGAGGGACGCAAGTGAGCCGCGCGGCCCGCGGAGCCGCGGGAGCCGGCCGGTGCTGACCGGGGGCTGCTACTGCGGCGGGGTCCGCTACGAGGTGACGGGCAAGCCCGTGATCTCGGGCCAGTGCCATTGTCGCCCCTGCCAGTATTTCTCCGGCGGCGGGCCGAACCACTTCATGCTGGTCGAGCCCGAGACGTTCCGCTACGTCGCGGGGACGCCGGCCACTTACCGCCGTCCCGGTCTCGACAGTGCGGTGACGCGCGAGTTCTGCCCGTCCTGCGGCACTCACCTGACGACGCATCGTCCGGGGCTGAGGCAGATCGTCCTGAAGGCCGGCACGCTCGACGAGCCGTCCGCCTACGGCAAGCCGGCGATGGCGATCTTGTGCGCCGAGATGGCGCCGTTTCACATGATTCCCGAGGGCGTAAAGGCTTTCGACGGACTGCCCGAGCGGCGATGATGGAGGGGAAACGATGAGCGTGGTTGTCCGCAACATCGAGCGCGCCGACGCGGCCGTGATCGCCGGCCTCGCCGAATGCGGCGTGGCGACGGTGCACGAGGCGCAGGGCCGCAAGGGCCTGCTCGCCGCCCATATGCGGCCGATCTATGCCGGCGCGCAGGTGGCGGCCTCGGCCGTGACCATCTCCGCCCCGCCCGGCGACAACTGGATGGTGCATGTGGCGATCGAGCAGGTGAAGGCCGGCGACATCCTCGTGCTCGCCCCCACCAGCCCCTGCGAGGACGGCTATTTCGGCGACCTGCTGGCGACCTCCATGCAGGCGCGCGGCGGCGTCGGGCTGGTCATCGACGCCGGCGTCCGCGACGTGCGCGACCTGACGAGGATGGGCTTCCCGGTCTGGTCGAAGGCAGTGTTCGCGCAGGGAACCGTCAAGGAGACGCTCGGCTCGGTCAACGTGCCGGTCGTCTGCGCCGGCGCGCTGGTCCATCCGGGCGACGTGATCGTCGCCGACGACGACGGCGTCTGCGTCGTGCGCCGCGAGGAGGCGGCCGACGTGCTGAAGGCGGCGCAGAAGCGCGTCGCCAACGAGGAGGAGAAGCGCCGGCGGCTCGCCGCCGGCGAACTCGGCCTCGACATCTACGGCATGCGCGACAAGCTCGCCGCCAAGGGGCTGAAATATGTCTGAGGGCATCCGCTGCATGTGGATGCGCGGCGGGACCTCGAAGGGCGGCTATTTCCTCGCCGGCGACCTGCCGGCCGGCACGGAAGCGCGCGACGTCTTCCTGCTGCGCGTCATGGGCTCGCCCGACCCGCGCCAGATCGACGGGCTGGGCGGCGCCGACCCGCTCACCTCCAAGGTCGCGGTGGTGCGGAAGTCGGCGCGGCCGGACGTCGACGTCGACTATCTGTTCCTGCAGGTCTTCGTCGACCAGCCGATCGTCACCGACGCGCAGAACTGCGGCAACATCCTCGCCGGCATCGGCCCCTTCGCGGTCGAGCGCGGGCTGGTCGCGGCCCGCGACGGCGAGACGCCGGTGCGCATCTTCATGGAGAACACCGGCCAGGTCGCGGTGGCGACGTTTCCGACGCCGGGCGGCCGCGTCACCTATGACGGCGACGCCCGCATCGACGGCGTGCCGGGCACGGCCGCGCCCGTCAACATCGTCTTCGAGGACACGGCCGGCTCCTCCTGCGGCGCGCTGCTGCCGACCGGCAACCCGGTCGACACGATCGACGGCGTCGCCTGCACGCTGATTGACAACGGCATGCCCTGCGTGGTCATGCGCGCCGCCGATTTCGGCCTGACCGGGGCGGAGAGCCCGAAGGAGATCGAGGCGAACGCGGCGCTGAAGGCGCGCGTCGAGGCGATCCGGCTGAAGGCCGGGCCGCTGATGAACCTCGGCGACGTGAAGGAAAGCTCGGTGCCCAAGATGACGCTGGTGAGCCCGGCCACGGGCGGCGGCGCGATCTCGACGCGCACCTTCATCCCGCACCGCGTGCATGCCGCGATCGGCGTGCTCGGCGCCGTCTCGGTCGCCACCGCCTGCCTGCTGCCGGAAGGCCCTGCGTGCGAGATCGCGGCGGTCCCCGAGGGCTCATTCAAGGCGCTGTCGATCGAGCACCCGACCGGCGAGTTCACCGTGCTGGCGACGCTGGACCCGGCCGGCAACGTGCAGTCGGCCGGCGTGCTGCGCACGGCGCGCAAACTGTTCGACGGGGAGGTCTTCGCATGAGCCTTTCGATCGGCTTCATCGGCTTCGGCGAGGCCGCGCGGGCTTTTCACCAGACGCTCGCCGCCCATGACCCCGGCCTGCGCTTCTGCGCCTACGACATCCTGCTCGGCGAGCCCGGCATGCGCGCCGCGATCGCCGGGCGCGGCATCGAGGTGGCGGAGACGCCGGCCGCGCTCGGCGATGCCGACTGGATCGTCAGCGCGGTGACGGCCGACCAGAGCCTCGCGGCGGTCGAGGCGATCGCACCGCACCTGCGGGCCGGCCGGCTCGTCGTCGACATCAACTCGGTCTCCCCCGGCCGCAAGCGCGCCAGCGCCGCGCTCGTCGAGGCCAGGGGCGCGCGCTATCTCGACATGGCGGTGATGGCGCCGGTCCACCCGCGCGGCCACCGCACGCCGGTGCTGATCGCGGGGGCCGCGGCAGCCGCGCTCGAGCCGGAATTGAAGCGCCTCGACTTCTCCTTCCGCGTGGCGGGCGAGGCGGTCGGCGCGGCCACCGCCATCAAGATGGTGCGCTCGCTCTTCGTGAAGGGGCTGGAGGCGGTCACCGTCGAGTGCCTGCTCGCGGCGCGGGCGTCGGGCTGCTTCGACGAGGTCTACGGCTCGCTGGCGCGCGACTTCCCCGGCCTCGGCTGGCCGGACTTTGCGGCCTACGAGTTCGAGCGGACGCTGCGCCACGGCAGGCGGCGCGCCGCCGGGATGCGCGAGAGCGCGGCGACGATTGCCGAGCTCGGCCTCAACGGCGCGCTCGCCGCCGAGATCGCCGAGGTGCAGGAGCGCATGGGCGCGGCGGATGCGCCGCCGCCGAAGGCCGACGCGCTTTCGGACGGCATCGCCGCGGTGGTGGAAAGCCGGCTGGGGAAGGCTCGGTAGCTTTCCCTCTCCCGTTTTTTGCGGGTCCATCGCTTGGGAAGAATGCCCCCACCCTGACCCCTCCCCACAAGGGGGAGGGAGACCTTGACCTGGCACCGTGTGGCGCAGGGTTTCAACGGATTCAGCTTGAACGGCAATGACGGCGTCTCCCTCCCCCTTGTGGGGAGGGGTCGGGGGTGGGGGTAATCGGCCGCGCGCATTCATATGCGACTCCCGCCGCAACCTTCGCCCACCTCGACGAAACAGGGCGCCTCGCGGGCGCCCTGAAACATCCGGTGATCGCGGCCGGCGGTCAGTGGGCCTCGTTGGCCCACACCTTGCGCTTGGTCAGATAGACCAGGCCGCCGAAGACGAGCAGGAAGATCATCACGACGAAGCCGGTCTTCTTGCGGGCTTCGAGATGCGGCTCGGCAGCCCACATCTGGAACGCGGCGACGTCATGCGCATACTGGGCGACCGTCTCCGGCGAGCCGTCGTCATAGGTGATCTGGCCGTCCGACAGCGGCGGCGGCATGGCCAGCGCCGGGCCCGAGATGAAGTGCGGGTTGTAGTAGGTGCCGTCCTGGATGGTGATGCCCTCGGGCGCCTTCTCCTGGTAGCCGGTCAGCAGGTTGTAGATGTAGTCCGGCCCGCCCTCCGCATACTGGGTGAAGATGTCGAAGACGAACTGCGGGAAGCCGCGCTCCACCGCCCGCGCCTTGGCGATCAGCGAGAAGTCGGGGGGTGCTGCGCCATTGTTGGCGGCGGCTGCCGCCTCGTGGTTCGGGAACGGCGCCGGGAAATGGTCGGACGGCAGGCCCGGCCGCTCGAACATCTCGCCGTCGGCGTTCGGGCCGTCGTTGATCGTGTATTCGGCGGCGAGCGTCTTCACCTGCGCCTCGGAGTAGCCGAGGTCCTGCAGCGAGCGGAACGCCACCAGGTTCATCGAATGGCAGGCCGAGCAGGCCTCGCGGTAGACCTTGAGGCCGCGCTGGAGCTGCGCCTTGTCATAGGTGCCGAACGGCCCGGCGAAGGACCAGTTCTGCTCGACCGGCTTCACCAGCGGGTAGTGCGGCGTCGCCTCCGCGGCGTGCTCTTCCTGCGCGAGGGCAGCGCCCGAAATCGTCAGCCCGAGGCCGAGCGCGGCCACTGCCTTGAGGATCGTCTTCATTCAAAAACCCCTTTCGAACCCCAAGTCCGCATTCAGGCTTCGTGGCCCGGCGCCGCCGCCGGCTGCGCCGCGTCGCCCGCCTTGCGTCGGTGCTTCTCGAGCACCGCCTCGGTGATCGAGTTGGGCAGCCGCTTCGGCGTCTCGATCAGGCCGAGCAGCGGCATCAGCACGATGAAGAAGGCGAAATAGTAGAGCGTGCCGATCTGGGCCATGGCGACGTAGGCGCCCTCGGCGGGGCGCGAGCCCAGCCAGCCGAGGAAGATCGCGTCGGCCACCAGCAGCCAGAAGAACAGCCTGTACCAAGGCCGGTAGACCGCCGAGCGCACCTTGGAGGTGTCGAGCCACGGCACCACGAACAGCACCGCGATCGCGCCGAACATGGCGAGCACGCCACCGAGCTTGGAGTTGATCGGCCCGATGTTGAAGGTGATGGCGCGCAGGATCGCGTAGAACGGCAGGTAGTACCATTCCGGCACGATATGGGCCGGCGTCTTCAGCGGGTTGGCCTCGGTGTAGTTGTCCGGATGGCCGAGGAAGTTCGGGATGTAGAAGATGAAGTAGGCGAAGACGAGCAGGAAGATCACCATCGCGAACCCGTCCTTGGCCGAGGCGTGCGGCGAGAACGGGACGGTGTCGCCCTTGGTCTTGACCTCGATGCCGGTCGGGTTGGTCTGGCCGGTGACGTGCAGCGCCCAGACGTGCAGCACGACCACGCCGGCGATCATGAACGGCAGCAGGTAGTGCAGCGAGAAGAAGCGGTTGAGCGTCGGGTTGTCGACAGCGAAGCCGCCGAGCAGGAGCTGCTGGACCCACTCGCCGACCAGCGGGATGGCGGTGAAGAAGCCGGTGATGACGGTGGCGCCCCAGAAGCTCATCTGGCCCCACGGCAGCACGTAGCCCATGAAGCCGGTCGCCATCATCAGCAGGTAGATGATGCAGCCGAGGATCCACAGCAGCTCGCGCGGCGCCTTGTAGGAGCCGTAGTAGAGGCCGCGGAAGATGTGCACGTAGACGGCGATGAAGAAGAACGACGCGCCGTTGGAGTGCATGTAGCGCAGCAGCCAGCCGGAATTGACGTCGCGCATGATCTTCTCGACCGAGTCGAACGCGATGCCGGTATTGGCGCTGTAGTGCATGGCCAGCACGATGCCGGTGACGATCTGCACGACCAGCATGATCGAGAGGATACCGCCGAACGTGTAGGCGTAGTTCAAGTTGCGCGGCACCGGATAGGCGACGAACGAATCGTAGACCAGCCGCGGCAGCGGCAGCCGCGCGTCGATCCAGCGGCCGAGTCCGGATTTCGGGGTGTAGGTCGAATGCTGCATGGAACTCATCTGTGGCGACCTTCCTAACCGATCCGGATCTTCGTGTCAGAGGTGAAGGCGAAGACCGGCACCGCCATGTTCTCCGGCGCGGGGCCTTTGCGGATGCGGCCCGCCGTGTCGTACACGGAGCCGTGGCAGGGGCAGAACCAGCCGCCGAACTCGCCGGACTGGCCGAGCGGGATGCAGCCCAGATGGGTGCACACGCCGATCATCACCAGCCAGTTCTCCTTGCCCTCGCCGGCGGAGCGGTCGGCGTCGGTCGCCTGCGCGTCGGCGGCGATGTTGGCGTTGCGCGCCAGCGGGTCCTTCAGCTCGTCGATCGAGACGGCCTTGGCCTCCTCGACTTCCTTGTCGGTGCGGTTGCGGATGAAGACGGGCTTGCCGCGCCACTTCACCGTCAGCGACATGCCCGGCTCGAGCGAGGCCACGTCGACCTCGACGGTCGACAGCGCCAGCGTCGAGGCGTCCGGCCGCATCTGGTCGATGAACGGCCATGCCGTCGCGCCGACGCCGACGACGCCGGCCATTCCGGTGGCTATGTAGAGAAAATCGCGGCGGGTCGGTTCGGTCGATTCGGTCGCGCTCACTAACAAGCTTCCTTTCGCCAAGTATTCTCGCCGGCACTTTTCAGCCGTTCCGCGCCTGCCTCGCTGCCATTGCAACAGCGGCGGCCCCCTCGCGGAATCCCCCGGCATTCGGCGTTGGTTTCTATGCGCGAAGGCATGCCTTGTCCAGACATCGCCGCGCTTTGTGGGCAGTTTGTCGCGGGGGCTGCGCGAAGGGTCCCCGCGAGGCTCCGCGCCGCGGCTCGCAAGGGGCTGCGGCGCGGTCTCCGGTCAGGCGAAATATTCCTTGTAGACCAGCGCGGCCACGATGATCGCCACGATGGCCGCGATCATGATCACATTGCCGGTCCAGGCCGACTGGAAGTGCACGTGATCGTCCTTGTTATCGTCCTTCTGCTCGCTCATGCGATGTTCCTTTCGGGCACGCGCTACGCCGCCGCGCGGCGGCCGGCATGCCTGTGTTTCTCGGTCTGTCGAAGATGAAGCCCGCAGGCGGAATCAGGCCGCGGCCGGCGGCGCCCGCGCCTCGAACGGGCTGGCCGAAGCCGGGCGCGGCGCATCCTGCTGCGCCTGCGCTGCCCGGCCAGCGCTTCCGCCGACGATCGCGGCATCGGCCGCGACCGTGGCCAGCGCGGCCTGGACCGGCAATGCGCCGGCGCCGCGGTCGCGCGGGGCCGTGGCGAGCCATTGGCGGTTGCCGGCGGACCCGAACGGGCGCACCGCCACCGCCACCCGGTCGGGTACGACGGCGATGAAAGCGGCGCGCACCGAACTGAGCGCCGGCCGGCCGGCCACCGCCAGCTCGTCGGGCGCGCGGGCGCCGGCGCACAGCAGCGCCAGCGCGAACAGGAAGAGCGCGGCGATCCCCGCGATCCGGCTGCCGGCCCGGTGCGCCGCTCGATCTGTTCCGGTGTCGGGGATCAGGTCCGCCCTCTCCTCGCTCGCCGCGGTGAAATCCGGCCGGACCCTAGCCGACGGCCGCGCGCGAGGCCAGCCTGCGGCTCAGCTCGCGCCCAGCCGCACCAGCACCTCGCGCGGGATGGCAAGCTCGCGGATCACGTCGTGGTGGCGGCGCAGGCCGCAGATCTCGCGCTGGATGAACCAGGCGTGCACCGCCTGCGCGGCGGCCTTCAGCGCGGCGGCACGCTCGGGCGTCCCCGCCTCGCATTCGCGCAGCCGGCGCAGGCACTCGCCGGCCTTGTCGCCGGCACGGCCGAGGACCGCCGCCTTCTCCGCCATGATCTCGTGGCCGAACGCGTCGAACGCGCCCTCCGACGCCGAGGCCGGGCGCGACGAGGACAGGTTGCCGGGCAGGCGCAGGCTCACCAGCCTATTCCGCCGCCAGCCGCTCGGGCAGGAAGCCGCCCGACTGCCGCTTCCAGAGCTGCGCGTAGAGCCCGCCGCGCGCCACCAGCTCGTCATGCGTGCCTTCTTCCACGATGCGGCCCTCGTCGAGCACGATCAGCCTGTCGAGCGCCGCGATCGTCGAAAGCCGGTGGGCGACGGCGACCACCGTCTTGCCCTCCATCATCGCGAACAGGCTGTCCTGAATCGCCGCCTCCACTTCCGAATCGAGCGCCGAGGTGGCCTCGTCGAGGATCAGGATCGGCGCGTTCTTCAGCATCATGCGGGCAATCGCGATGCGCTGGCGCTGGCCACCGGACAGCTTGACGCCGCGCTCGCCGACGAAGGCGTCGTAGCCGGTGCGGCCCTTGGGATCGCTGGCGTTGAGGATGAACTCGTGCGCCGAGGCCTTCTTTGCCGCAGCGACGATCTCCTCCTCGGTCGCGCCCGGCTTGCCGTAGGCGATGTTGTCGCGGATCGAGCGGTGCATCAACAGCGGCTCCTGGCTGACGACGCCGAACTGCGCCCTGAGCGAGGCCTGGGTGAGGCCGCGTATGTCCTTGCCGTCGAGCAGGATGCGGCCGCTCTCGACGTCGAACAGGCGCAGCGCCAGGTTGACGAGCGTCGTCTTGCCGGCGCCCGACGGCCCGACCAGCGCCACCCGCTCTCCGGGCTTGATGTGCAGGTCGAGATGCGAGACCACGCCGCGCGCGCGCCCGTAGTTGAAGGTCACGTCCTCGAAGCGCAGGTCGCCGCGGGCCCGCGCCATCACCTCGGCGTCTGCCGCGTCGCGGATCGCCGGCTCGACCGAGATCGTGCCGGTGGCGTCCTGCACGGTGGCGAAGTTGCGGATCAGGCCGTTGATGTTGAACATCACGTAGCCGGACATCTGGTTCAGCCGGAAGCACAGGCCGAGCGCGGCGGCGATGGCGCCGGTGGTGGCGTCGCCGTTCATCCAGCTGCGCACGGCCAGGATCGCCACCGCCGCGATCATGAAGCCGTTGATGACCGCAACCGCCCCGCGCACCTTGGTGATGGCGCGCGTCATCGCCTTCAGCGCGGTCAGGAAGCGCTGCATGCCCTCGCGTACATAGGCGTGCTCGCGCCGGCCGCTGTCGAACAGCTTGACCGCCATGATGTTGGTGAAGGCGTCGACGAGGCGGCCGTTGAGCACAGAGCGCTCGTCGGCCGTGCGCCGGCCGGCCGCGCGCAGCGGCGGCAGCAGCCGCCAGGCGGTCCACAGATAGGCGGCCAGCCACACGATCATCACCACAGCCATCAGCGGGTCGAGCGTCGACAGGATGGTGCCGGCCAGCACGACGAAGGTGAGGAAGCTCCACATCGTTTGCAGCGACGAGATGATGAAGTCGCCCGTGGCCTCGCCGCCCTGCAGGATCTTGGTGGCGATGCGGCCGGCGAAGTCGTTCTGGTAGAATTCGTAGGGCTGCTCGATGACGCGCCGGAACGCCTGCCAGCGCACGAGCTGGTAGAAATGCGGCACGATCACCTGCTGCTCGACCAGCGCGTTGACGATCATCACCGCGGCGCGGATCACCAGCACCAGCACGAGGAACGCCACCAGCTCCGGCCAGTGGTCGGCGACCAGCGTCGCCGGCGAGGAGGCGTCGAGGATGTCGATCAGCTTGCCGACCGACCAGTAGAGCGCGGCGTCGACCGCGCCCGACACGCCGCCGATGACCAGCAGCAGGATGAAGGCGAACTTGGCCTGGTTGGCGAAGAACAGGATGAAGCGCAGCGCCCCGCGCGGCAGCACCTCGCGGTCGGTGTCGGCGAAGGGGTCGATCACCCCCTCCACCCGCCGCCACATCCGCTCCCCGGCGCCGGCTTGATCTTCCGTATCTAGCATCATGTTGGCCGATATAGTGCCGAACCTTGCAGACTCACAGGCTGTCGGCTCCAAAGCTTGGGAACGAATTGCGAATGCGCGTCGCGCGGTCTCCGCGACGCATTGGAACGGTCACCTCGGCGCGACCCACGCCAGCGGCACGTCGAGCGCACGGGCGAGGCGATGCGCCACGTCGTCGTTGAGCGCGCGGGCGCCGGCTTCCAGCGCCGAGAGATAGCTCTGGCTGATGTCTGCCCGTTCCGCCACCTCGGCCTGGGTGAACCCGGCGAACTGACGGATCGCACGCAGGCGATTGGCGCCCTTGTGGATCGCATCGCTGACCGGGGCGGGCAACGCCGCGTCGGTTCCGGCCGACAGGGCGGTAATCGCCGCATCATAGGCGGCGATGTCGGCCGCATCCTCCTCAGCCTCGGCGGCAAGAGCCGTCAGCGCGTCGTAGTCCGCACGGGAAAGAACGACGAGCTCCTCGCCGGAAGGCGTCTTGATGAACTGGGGCGCGTTCAAGGTCGGTCCTTTCAGTTTCGGCGGTATGTCGTGGTCTCGCGCTTGCCGATATAGATGGCAAGGATCGTCATGGTGTCCTGCCCGAAAATCACCCGGTAGCGGCCGACGCGCAATCGATAGCCCTGCCGGCCGGCAAGCTGCTTCACATCGCCCCGCCCGTGGATCGCGTATTCGTCCAGCGCCGCCGTGACCTGCTGGCGCACGGCGGATGGAAGAGCGTCGAGCTGCCTGGCCGCCGCAGCGGTGTAGATGATCGTCTTCATGCACCTGATATTACAAATATCACAGCAAGGCTCGATCTCATATCACAAATATCACATGCCTCTCATTCCGCCGCCGTCCTCTCCGTCTCCGCGCCGGCGTCGATGAAGCCGCCGGACTGGCGCTGCCAGAGCTGGGCGTAGAGGCCGCCCTGCACGATCAGCTCCTGGTGGGTGCCTTCCTCGACGATGCGGCCGTGGTCCATGACGACGAGCCGGTCCATCGCCGCGATGGTCGACAGCCGGTGCGCGATGGCGATCACGGTCTTGCCCTCCATCAGCCGGTAGAGGTTCTCCTGGATCGCCGCCTCGACCTCCGAATCGAGCGCCGAGGTCGCCTCGTCGAGGATCAGGATCGGCGCGTCCTTGAGCATGACGCGGGCGATCGCGATGCGCTGGCGCTGGCCGCCCGACAGCTTCACCCCGCGCTCGCCGACATGGGCGTCGTAGCCCTTGCGGCCGGCCGGGTCGGTCAGCGTGGCGACGAACTCCTCGGCCTCGGCCCGCCGCGCCGCCTCGCGCATCGCCTCCTCCGAGGCGTCGGGCCGCCCGTAGAGGATGTTGTCGCGCACCGAGCGATGCAGCAACGAGGTGTCCTGCGTGACCATGCCGATATTGGCGCGCAGGCTCTCCTGCGCGACCGCGGCGATGTCCTGCCCGTCGATCAGGATGCGACCCGCCTCGATGTCGTAGAAGCGCAGCAGGAGGTTGACGAGCGTCGACTTGCCGGCGCCGGAGCGGCCGACGATGCCGACCTTCTCGCCGGGCCGGATGTGCAGCGTCAGCTCCTCCAGCACACCCTTCTTCTTGCCGTAATGGAAGCGCACGCCCTCGAAGCGGATGTCGCCCGCCGACACGACGAGGTCCTTCGCACCCGGTCTGTCCTCGACCAGCCGCGGCAGCGAGATCGAGCTGATGCCGTCCTGCACCGTGCCGATGTTCTCGAACAGGCCCGACATCTCCCACATGATCCACTGCGACATGCCCCACAGCCTGAGCACCAGGCCGAGCGCCACCGCGATCGCGCCGATGCTGATCGCCTCGCCCAGCCACAGCCAGATGCCCAGCACGGCGATGGCGAACAGGCAGAGCGAGTTGAGCAGGTAGAGCAGCCCGGAAAGCTGCGTGATCATCCGCATCTGCCGGTAGACCGTATCGAGGAAGCCGCCCATCCCCTCGCGCGCATAGGCCGCCTCGCGGCGCGCATGGGAAAACAGCTTCACGGTCTGGATGTTGGTGTAGCTGTCGACGATGCGGCCGGTCATCAGCGAGCGCGCGTCGGCCTGGTCCTCGGCGACGTGGCCGAGCCGCGGGATGAAGTAGCGCAGCAGCGACAGGTAGCCGGCGAGCCAGCCGAGCAGCGGCAGCGACAGCCGCCAGTCGTTCGAGCCGACGATCAGCAGCATGCCGCCGAAATAGACGACGACGTAGTTGATGACGTCGATCAGCTTGATGACGCATTCGCGCACGGCGAGCGCCGTCTGCATCAGCTTGGTGGCGATGCGGCCGGCGAACTCGTCCTGGTAGAATGTCATCGACTGCTTGAGCAGGTAGCGGTGCACCTGCCAGCGGATGCGCATGGGATAGTTGCCCATCAGCGTCTGCTGGTTGATGAGCGAGTGGAACCACACCATCAGCGGCAGGCCGACCAGCACCAGCGCGGCCATGCCGGCGAGCTTCCAGCCCTCCGACTGCAGGAAGGTGGCGCGGTCCTTCTCGGCCAGCCAGTTCACGATGTTGCCGAGGAAGGAGAACATCCACACCTCGGAGATCGCGATCAGCGACATCAGGATCGCCGACGGCACCAGATAGGGCCACGAGCCCTTCGTGTAATGCAGGCAGAACCCGAGCAGCGTGCTGGGCGGCTCGGCCGGCTCCTCGGCCGGAAACGGGTCAAGTCTGCGTTCGAACCAGCGGAACATGGATGGGCTTTCTGGGTGTCGTCGTTGAACTATATAGCGTGGCGCGGCTCACGCGCCGACGGTCGGGTCGCGGGCTGCTGACAGCCTGCCGTCGGGATCGCCGCGCAACCATCGCGTCAGCCTGCCCGGCCAGCCGCGCCGCCGGCGCTCGCCCGCCTCGGCGAGCTGCCAGCCCATGGCCAGCGGATCGTGATGGAGGCGGCAGGACGGCCGCCGGTCGTGGCATGTGGACAACATCGGAAATCCCTCGGAAGCGGAAAGGCTCCGGCGGAAGTCGAAACGATGCTGTCGAAAAGGAAGGAAAGCTCGGTTCCGAAACCGCCGTCAGGCGTGGCGCCAGCCGTTCATTCGAACGCCGGCGAGGCGAAAGCGCTCAGTCATCGTGCCCTCCCGGTCGGGATTTCGGATGCCCGCCTTCTATACGCAATGGATGCGGAAGGCCATCCGGCGATTGCGGCGGAGCGCCCAATTCGCGGCCATGTTGCCCTGCGGCAACAATGGATCACGGCACTGGATCGACCGCCGCCATTGCGGATATGGAGAGGCTCCCGGAGGTTGCCATGTCCCATGCCAGCGCCGCGGCCGCCGGACGGACCGCCGACGCCGTCGATCTCGACGCCTATCTCGCCCGCATCGGCTATGACGGGCCGCGCGCCGCCACGCCGCAGGTGCTCGCCGACCTGCACCGGCTGCACCCGCAGGCCATCGCCTTCGAGAACCTCGATCCGTTCCTCGGCCGCCCGGTCCGGCTCGACGTCGCATCCTTGCAGGCGAAGCTGGTGGCGGGACGGCGCGGCGGCTACTGCTTCGAGCACAACCTGCTCTTCATGCACGCGCTCGCGGCTCTCGGCTTCGAGGTGACGCCGCTCGCCGCCCGCGTGCTGTGGGAACAGCCGTCCGAAGCGCTGACGCCGCTCACCCACATGCTGCTTCACGTCCGCGCCGGCGGCCGGCAATGGCTGGCCGATGTCGGCTTCGGCATCCTCACCCAGACCGCGCCGCTGCGCCTCGAGCCCGGCGTCGAGCAGCCGACCCCGCACGAGACCTTCCGCCTGGTGGGCGGCGAGCCGGACCTGCGCGTGCAGGCGCTCGCCGGCGGGGCGTGGCGCACACTCTATCGCTTCGACCTTTCGCCGCAGCACGAAACCGACCGCGCGGCGATGAACCACTACCTCTCCACCCATCCGGACTCGCGTTTCGTCACGGGGCTGATGGTGGCACGCGCCGTGCCCGGCCGCCGCCTCGGCCTGTCCGGCAACCGCTTGACCGAGCACGTCGCCGGCGGCGGCAGCACGCGCAGGCATATCGCCACGCCCGCCGAGCTCTGCGAGGTGCTGGAAACGGCCTTCGGCATCGCCCTGCCCGACCGCGCCGCCTTCATGGCGGCGGCCGAGGCCAAGGGCCTGTTCGCGGCCGGGACGTGACGCCGATGGCCGGCTTCCGCATCGCGCTCTACCAGCCCGACATCCCGGGCAACACCGGCACCATCCTGAGGATGGCCGCCTGCCTCGGCGTCGGCGTCGACATCGTCGAGCCGACGGGCTTCGACATGAGCGACCGCGCGCTGAAACGCGCCGGCATGGATTATCTGGAGATGGCGGCGCTGACGCGCCACGTCTCGTGGGCGGCGTTCGAGGGCTGGCGCCGCACCGAGGGCCGCCGTCTCCTGCTGTTCACGACGAAGGGCGCCCTGCCCTACACCGCGCCCGGCTACCGTGCGAACGACGTCCTGCTGTTCGGCCGCGAGAGCGCCGGCGCGCCCGACGAGGTGCATGCCGCGGCCGACCTGCGCGTCACCATCCCCATGCCCGGCGGCGGCCGCAGCCTCAACCTCGCCGTCGCGGCCGCGATGGCCGCCGGCGAGGCGATGCGGCAGATCGGCTGACGCAGAGCATCGGACCCGAAAAGTGGAATCCGGTTTTCGGATTGTTCCGATGCTCAATCAAAGTGCCAGATCGTCCTTTGCGCGTCCGATAGGACGCACGGCGATCTAGTCCGCCGTCGGCAGGCGGCGCATGGTGAATTCGATCTGGTCGCCGGGGCGCTCGCACCAGCTCTCTATGGCCGTCCAGTAGGCCTGCCGCGGCCAGCGGTCGAACCATTCGCGCGCCTTGGCGCGCGCATCGGGGCGCGGCAGCACGAAGGTCTCGCGCAGGAAGCCGTCGCGCTGCATGCGGGAGCCGGCCTGCCGGCTTTTCTCCAGCCGGGTCCTGATGCCGTCCAGCGATGGCCTCGAAGGGACGCGCACAAAGAACTCCTTGACCCCCGACAACAAGAGATTAGGGAACGGCGGCGGGAAATTCGAGTCCCTTTGTCCCGCCACGGGCGGGACGCGCCTGCCGAACTGGAGACCGACCGCGATGGAGCGCCCCGAACTGACCCCCGGCCTGCCCGAGGCGATCGAGGACAAGAAGGCAACGGCCAAGGCCTGGTTCGAAGAGCTTCGCGACCGCATCTGCGCCGGCTTCGAGCAGCTCGAGGACGAGCTGACCGGGCCGCTCTCGTCCTGGGCGCCGGGCCGCTTCGAGCGCACACCCTGGCAGCGCGACGAGGGCCCCAATGGGGAGGACCGCGGCGGCGGCGTCATGTCGATGATGTCGGGCCGCGTCTTCGAGAAGGTCGGCGTCCACACCTCGACCGTCCACGGCGAGTTCTCGCCCGAGATGCGCGCGCAGATGCCGGGCGCGCAGGAGGACCCGCGCTTCTGGGCGAGCGGCATCTCGCTGATCTGCCATCCGCAGAACCCCAACGTGCCAGCCGTGCACATGAACACGCGCATGGTGGTGACCGCCAGCCAGTGGTTCGGCGGCGGCGCTGATCTCACCCCGGTGCTCGACCGCCGCCGCACGCAGGAGGACCCCGACACGGTCGCCTTCCACAAGGCGATGAAATTCGCCTGCGACAGGCATGCCGCCGTCGCCGACTACGACCGCTACAAGGCCTGGTGCGACGAGTATTTCTACCTGCCGCACCGCAAGGAGCCGCGCGGCATCGGCGGCATCTTCTTCGACTGGATGCGAAGCCCCGGAGAGAAGGGCGGCTGGGACGCCGACTTCGCCTTCGTGCAGGACGTCGGCCGCGCCTTCCTCGTCGTCTACCAGCACCTCGTGCGGAAAAACTTCAACGAAAACTGGACCGAGGCCGACCGCGACGAGCAACTGATCCGCCGTGGCCGCTATGTCGAGTTCAACCTGCTCTACGACCGCGGCACCGTCTTCGGCCTCAAGACCGGCGGCAACGTCGACGCCATCCTGTCGAGCATGCCGCCCGAGGTGAAGTGGCCGTAAGGCATTGCGCACTATACGCTGATAGCGTATAGTGCGGACGGATGAAGATTTCCTTCGATCCGAAGAAGGACGAGCAGACGCGGCTCGAGCGGGGACTTTCGCTTGCGCTCGGCGCGGAGATCATCCGGAGCCAGGTGGCCGTGCGCATGGACAGCCGTTTCGACTACGGCGAGGAACGCCTCATCGCCTACGGCTATCTGGAAGATCGGCTCCACGTCTGCGTCTACACCGTCCGGGACGACACCTTGCGCATCATATCGGTGCGCAAGGCGAACGAACGAGAGGTGGCCCGCTATGGCCGATGATTTCGACGTTGCCGACAACCCCGAATGGGACGAGACCAATTCGCGTCCTGTCGATACCGTCGGCAAACTGAAGACGGTGCGGGCGATGCTTATGCTCAGCCAGACCGATTTTGCGCGGCTGCTGGACGTGCCGGTCTCCACCTTGCAGAACTGGGAGCAGCGTCGCACCGAACCGGAAGCTATGGCCCGCAAGCTGATCGACCTCATGTTCGACGATCCCCGAGGTATGCGGGACCGGCTGCAGCGCCTCAGGGCTGCCTGACCGGCAGAGTTGCACGGCAAGGTCAGGCACAGTCGGTCTTTGCCGCAAACCTGTCCCCAGCCAGCGGCAGGTCGGCGAGTTCGCGCGGCGACATGCGCCGGATTGCGGGGTGCGACAGCGGGTCGAAGGGCAGGCTTTCGGCGCGCGGGGTGCGGCGGGCGCTGCGGCGGCCCAGACGGATCGAGTTCCAGATATTGTGGAGCATAGCTTCATCCTCCATCGGGATTGATGTCAGGATTGGCGATCCGGACCGGATCCTCAATGGAGTTTGCCTGCCATCTGCTATAGATTTCCTATATGCGGAACCTGAACCACGTCCACCTGAACGGCCTTCGCGCGCTGGAGAGCGCGGGGCGGCTCGGTTCGCTGCAGGCGGCGGCCGACGAGATCGGCGTCTCGCCCGGCGCGGTGAGCCAGCAGATCATCCGCGCCGAGGCGCGGCTCGGCCGGCCGGTCTTCGAGCGCACGCCGCGCGGCTTGAAGCCGACCGAGTTCGGCGCGCGCTTCCTGGAGCGGCTGACCGCCGGCTTCCGCGCGCTCGACGAGGCGGTCGCCACCTCGCGCCGCCATGCCGACGACATCCTGACCATCTCGGTCGCGCCGGTGCTCGCCTCCAAATGGCTGGTGCCGCGGCTCGGCGCCTGGAGCCGGCTCAACCCCGGCATCCAGCTCCGCCTCGACGCCTCGGTGGCCCTCGTCGACCTCGACACCAGCGACATCGACATCGCCATCCGTGTCGGCGACGGCGACTGGCCGGGGGTGCGCAAGGAGTTCCTGCTGGAGCAGGAGATCTTCCCCGTCTGCGCGCCCGACATGGCGGCGCGGCTCGGCCGGCCCGAGGACCTCTACGGCGTGCCGGTCGTGCGCGACGCCAACTCCAACCTCTCCTGGGATGCGTGGCTTCAGCCGTTCGGCCTGAGCGCGGACCGGCTGAAGCCCGGCAACAGCTTCACCGACGCGGCGCTCGCGCTCGACGCGGCGATCGCCGGGCAGGGCGTGATGCTCGCGTGGCAGACGCTCGCCGAATACGCGCTGTCGGTCGGTACGCTGGTCGCGCCCTTCCCGCAGCGCGCCCGCACCGGCCTGAGCTACTGGCTGGTCACTTCGGCAAACCGGCCGGAAGACCGCCGCATCCGCGGCTTCAAGGCATGGATGAAGGACGAGATCGCCGAGACCGCGCGGAAGTTCGGCAGGGAGATTTTCCCGAAAACCTTCGCCGAATAGCCCGGCTTTTTCCCCGCCGCCGGCAACCTGTCGCCGCATTCCGTGTTATTGTTGCGGTTCGATGCCCAGTGCAAAGGAGGAAACGATGAAGGAGTTTCATTGCGGTTCGCTCGTGCCCGGTTGCGACTGGCATACGCGTCACGAGGAAGAGGCAGAGGTGATGCGCCGCGCGGTCGAGCACATGCGCGAGACACATGGCGAGACGGTCATCCGCGAATCGATGATCGACGCGATCCGCTCGCGCATTGAGAAGGTCCGCGACGCGGCCTAGTCCGCCGCATCCCTGAGCTTCGCGGCGCGCTCGGCGAGCGCGTCGCGGTCGAGCGAGAAGCCGCTTTCCACCCATTCGGCCTCGAGCGCGCGCAGCGCCTCGCCGAGCGGCTTGCCGGGGGCGAAGCCGGCGGCCTCCAGGTCGGGCCCGCGCAGCGGGAAGACCGGCCTTTCCCACGCTTCGAGCTGTTTCAGGAGCCGCGCATAGCCGCCGGCCGCCACCAGCGCCTTGTCGTCCGTGGCGGCCGCGCTGCGTGCCGCGGCCAGCGCCAGCCGCAGCCGGTCGCGCAGCGGCTCGGGGCCGTGCCGGTAGAGCAGCTTGGCGAAGGCGAGCGCGCTGGTGTCGGGCGCCGGCGGAGGCGCCTTCGCCCACTCGTCCAGCCGCCTGGTCTCCACCTTCGAGAAACGCAGCCGTTCCGCCATCGCCGCGAGCCGCATCGCGTCCGGCGGCAGCATGGCGACGAGCCGCAGCAGCGGGTCTACCTGCCAGCCGAGGTCGCGCCCGGCGGCGACGAGGCCGGGGATCGCGTCGATGCCCCATTTCTCCGTCTCAGGCAGGATTTGGGTCAAAACGCCCGTCGTGCGCATCCACAGGATCGCGCGTCCCGGGTCGGGCGCGGCCAGCAGCTTCTTAAGCTCGCTCCAGACGCGCTCGGCCGAGAGCTGCGCCAGCCCGTCCTTGAGCCGCGCGCAGGCCTTCAGCCCCTCGCTGTCCGGCCGGCCCGAGCCGTACCAGGCGAAGAAACGGAAGAAGCGCAGGATGCGCAGGAAATCCTCGCGAATGCGCGCCTCCGGCTCGCCGATGAAGCGCAGCGTCCGGCTTTCGAGGTCGGCCAGACCGCCGACGAGGTCGACGACGGTGCCGTCGGCACGCGCGTAGAGCGCGTTGATGGTGAAGTCGCGCCGCTCGGCATCCGCCTTCCAGTCGCGGCCGAACACCACGCGGGCCTTGCGCCCGAAGGTCTCGACGTCGGCGCGCAGCGTCGTCACCTCTAACGGGCGCCCGCCCGCGATCACCGTGATCGTGCCGTGCTCCTTGCCGGTCGGCACGGTCCTGAAGCCGGCATCCCGCGCCCGCGCGATCGTCGCGTCCGGCTCGTTGGTGGTGGCGATGTCGACGTCGGCGACGGGCTCGCCCAGCAGCGCGTTGCGCACCGCGCCGCCCGCCACGCGCGCCTCCTCGCCGCCCTGCGACAGCGCCGCGAGCAGCTTCTGCAGGTCCGCGTCGCCGAGCCAGGGCGCCCGCGCGGCGATCGACACCTCGCCCGTGGCGCTCATGCGTAGAGCCGCTCGTAGAGCGTGCGGATGATGCCGGCGGTGACGCCCCAGATGTAGCGCTCGCCGAACGGCATCTCGTAGAAATAGCGCCGCACCTCGTTCAGCGTGCGGCTCTGCCGGTGGTGGTTGGCCGGGTCCATCAGGAAGGAGAGCGGCACCTCGAAGGCGGCGTCGACCTCGGCAGGGTTGAGATGCAGGTGGAAGCCGGGCTTCACCACCGACAGCACCGGCGCGATGCGGTAGCCGCTGCCGGTGACGTAATCCGGCAGCCGGCCGATCACCTCGACGCGCTCGCCCGGCAGGCCGATCTCCTCCATCGTCTCGCGCAGCGCCGCGGCTTCCGCCGAGGCGTCGCCCGCGTCGATGCGGCCGCCGGGGAAGGCGACCTGGCCGGAATGGCTGCGCAGATTGGCGTTGCGCTGGGTGAGCAGCACCGTCGCCTCCGGCCCGTGGTCGACCACCGGCACCAGCACGGCGGCGTCGCGCAAGCCGTCGCGCACGATCATGTCGCGCAGGCCGGGGTTCAGCCGGTGGTCGCCGAACTCGTCGACGGCGAAGGGCCCCGTCTCGCGCAGCGCGCGGCGGCGGAAGTCGTCGGCCGTGAACACCCGCTCCCCTGCGACTCCCGGTCTCATGCGCTCAGCCTCTCCAGCCGATCGGCCGGCATGATCGGGAACACGGCGCCGTTCGACCGCACGGCAAAGGTCGGCACGCCGTCGACGGCGACCACCTCGCCGAGCTCGGCCAGTTCGTACATCACCGGCCGCGCCACCAGGGCCTCCAGCCGCCCGCGCACGTGGAGGTAGGGCTTCAGCCCGCCGGTCGTCGCCTCGTCGACGAAGCACAGCGGATGCTCCGGCCCCGCCTCGACCACGTCGCCGACATTGGTGCGGAAGGTGAGGACCTGGTCGGCGCCCCTCCCGGCGGCGTTCACCTCGACCGCGACGAAGGGCGCGTCCTCGACGCGGATCGCAACCTTTTCGACCGGCGTGACCAGATAGGTGCGGCCGTCCTCGTCCTTGCGCAGCACGCTGGAGAAGAGCTGCACCAGCGGCATGCGGCCGATGGGCGTGCCGAGGTAGAACCAGGTGCCGTCGGCCCTGATCTCCATGTCGAGATCGCCGCAGAAGGGCGGGTTCCAGCGCTCGACGGGCGCGGCCTTGCGCCCGGCCCGCGCCGCCCGCGATATCAGCGCCTGCAGGCCCGCCGCGTCGCCGGCTCCGGCCAGCGTGCCCCTGGCTGCGTCATTTCGATCGGCCATCGTCACGAAATAGTCACTGTCGTCTTGCTTGTCAGCCATCGCGGCTGATTTAAATTCTCCCGGCGGAGGCCGCAATGTCGCCCGAGTCGCGAGCCGGCGCGACTTGCCGCGAAATCGGCATCGGCAGGCGCCGCGCGAATGGCCGCGAGGCGGCAAACAGGGAGCGGCACCGCATGAGCGTGATGGTCAGTCAGAAGCCCCTCGGCCCCAATGAGATGGTCGCGCAGGCGGAAGCCGCGCTGGCCGACATCGCGCGCGTGCGCGACGGCATCGGCCGCGTCATCTTCGGCCAGCAGACGGTGGTGGAGCGCACGCTGGTGGCGCTGCTGTCGGGCGGCCACGCGCTGCTCGTCGGCGTGCCCGGCCTGGCCAAGACCAAGCTGGTCGAGACCCTCGGCATCGTACTCGGCCTCGACACCGGCCGCATCCAGTTCACCCCCGACCTGATGCCCTCCGACATCCTCGGCTCGGAGGTGCTGGAGCAGGACGACAAGGGCCGCCGCTCCTTCCGCTTCATCTCCGGCCCGATCTTCGCCCAGCTCCTGATGGCCGACGAGATCAACCGCGCCAGCCCACGCACCCAGTCGGCGCTGCTGCAGTCCATGCAGGAATACCACGTCACCGTGGCCGGCGCCCGCCACGACCTGCCCTCGCCCTTCCACGTGCTCGCCACCCAGAACCCGCTGGAGCAGGAAGGCACCTACCCGCTGCCGGAGGCCCAGCTCGACCGCTTCCTGATGCAGGTCGACGTCGTCTATCCCGACCTCGAGGCCGAGCGGCGCATCCTGATCGAGACGACCGGCGTCGAGGAGGCGAAGGCGCAGAACGTGCTGTCCGCGGCGCGGCTGAAGGAGATCCAGAACCTCATCCGCCGCATGCCGGTGCCCGAGAGCGTGGTCGAGGCGATCCTGTCGCTGGTGCGCGCCGCGCGCCCCGGCCAGGGCAATGCCGAGACCGACAGGCACGTCGCCTGGGGCCCCGGCCCGCGCGCGAGCCAAGCGCTGACGCTGTGCGCCCGCGCCCGCGCCCTTTACGACGGCCGCCTCGCGCCGTTGGTCGACGACGTGCGCGCGCTGGCCGAGCCGGTGCTCCAGCACCGCATGGCGCTGACCTTCGCCGCGCGCGCCGAGGGCATGAGCGTGCGCGACGTGATTTCCCGCCTCGTCGGGACGCTGGGATAGGACATGGCGCCTGTCGGCGAAGCGATTGCCCCCGTCGCCCCGCGCGACGCGCTGGCCCGCGCCCGCCTGCGGGCCTCGCTCGTGCCCGACCTGCTGGTCGAGGCCCGCCGCGTCGTCAACACCGTGATCGCCGGCTGGCACGGCCGCCGGCGCCGCGGCATCGGCGAGAATTTCTGGCAGTTCCGCCCCTATGTCGAGGGCGAGACCGTGGCCCGCATCGACTGGCGCCGCTCGGCCCGCGACGACCACACCTATATCCGCGAGCGCGAATGGGAGGCTGCCCACACGGTCTGGCTGTGGGCCGACCCGTCGCCCTCGATGCTCTACCAGTCGCGCGCCGCGTCCGTCTCCAAGGAATCGCGCGCGCTGGTGCTGGCGCTGGCGCTGGCCGAGCTCCTGTCGCGCGGCGGCGAGCGCATCGCCTGGCCCGGCCTGACCGACCCCTTCACCGCCCGCAACGGCGCCGAGCGCATCGCCGGCCGGCTAGCGCACGCCACCGCGCCGGCCACCCGCCCCGACCTCGCCGGCGTGCGCCGCTTCAGCGACGTGGTGATCGCCAGCGACTTCCTCGACCCGCCGGACGAGATCCGCGCCTGGCTCGACCCGCTCGCCCGCCGCGGCGTGCGCGCCCATCTGATCGAGGTGGCCGACCCGGCGGAGGAGAGCTTCCCCTATGCCGGCCGCACCGAGTTTCGCGACCCCGAGACGGGCGAGCGGCTGGTCGCCGGCCGCGCCGAGACCTTCGCCGCCGACTACCGCCACCACTACCAGGCCCGCCGCGCCGAGCTCGCCGCCTGGTGCCGGCGGCTCGGCTGGAGCTACACGGTCAACCACACCGACCGCCCGGCTTCCGAGGCGCTGGTGAAGGTCCATCTCGCTATGGGCGAGCCGGGCAGCTACGGAGCGACGGCATGAGCTTCCTGCCGCTCTCCTTCGGCGCGCCGCTGGTCTTGGCCGGACTCGTCGCCCTGCCGGTGATCTGGTGGCTGCTGCGGCTGACCCCGCCGCGGCCGCAGACGGAGGTGTTCCCGCCGCTGCGCATCCTCGCGCGGGTATTGAAGCGCGAGGAGACGCCGCACCGCAGCCCGTGGTGGCTGACCCTGCTGCGGCTGGTCATGGCCGCGCTCGTCATCCTCGCGCTCGCCGAGCCGGTCTTCAACCCGCGCGAACGGCTGCCGGCCGGCGGCAGCGCGCTGGCGCTCGTGGTCGACAATGGCTGGGCCGCCGCGCCCGACTGGGAGCGCCGCGTCGCCACCGCCGACCGGCTGATCGCCGACGCCGAGGCCGACAGCGTGCCCGTCGTGCTCGCCTTCACCGCCGAGCCGGCCAACCAGGACGTCGGCCCGTTCGACGCCCATGCCGCGCGCGACCGGCTCAACGCCGCCCGCCCGCGCCCGGTGCCGACCGACAGGCCGAGCGCCTTCGGCCGCGTTGCCGCGGCGCTGGAGGCGCTGCCCGGCGCCAGCATCGCCGTGCTGACCGACGGGCTGGCGCGTCCCGGCGACGAGGAGGGCTTCGCCACCCTGCTGGGCAACAATGCCGGCCGCCTCGTCTGGATCGCGCCGGACCGGCTCGACATGGTGGGGCTGGCCGCCACCGGCAACACCGCCGACGCCTTCACCGTCGACGTGGTGCGCGGTCCCGGCGACGCCGCGCCGCGCCAGGTGACGCTCGGCGCGCTCGACGAGCGCGGCCGTCGCATCGCCGACGGTACCGCCGCCTTCGGCCCCGGCGAGACCACGGCCCAGGCCGAGCTGCGCCTGCCCTTCGAGCTACGCAACGACTTCGCCTCGATCGTCGTCGACGGCGAGAAGCAGGCGGCCGCCGTGCGCGTGCTCGACGAGAACTCCCGCCGCCGCCGCGTCGGCCTGATCTCGCAGTCGGAGGCCGACGGCGCGCAGCCGCTGCTGTCGCCGCTCTACTACATCCGCCGCGCGCTGGAGCCCTTCGCCGAGCTGGTCGAGCCGGCCAGCGCCGACCTGAACGAGGCGGTGCCGCAGCTCGTCGAGCGCAAGCCGGCGATGATCGTGATGTCCGACGTCGGCACGCTGCCCGTCGCCGCCCGCGAGGCGCTGACCAAGTGGCTGGAGGGCGGCGGCACGCTGGTGCGCTTCGCCGGCTCCCACCTGGCCGCCGCCGAGGGCGATGACGAGCTGCTGCCGGTGCCGCTCAGGACCGGCGAGCGCTCGCTGGGCGGTGCGCTGTCGTGGACCGAGCCGCAGCCCGTCGCCGACTTCCCGCCCACCGGCCCCTTCGCCGGGCTGACGCCGCCGAGCGAGGTGACGGTCTCCCGGCAGGTGCTGGCCGAGCCGACGCCGGAGATCGTCGACCACACCTGGGCGACGCTCGCCGACGGCACGCCGCTCGTCACCGGCGCGCGCCGCGGCGAGGGCACGCTGGTGCTGTTCCACGTCACGTCCGAGGCGACATGGTCGAACCTGCCGATCTCCGGCAGCTTCGTCGAGATGCTGCGCCGCATCGTCCAGCTCTCGCGCAACCAGGGTCGGCTCGACGCCGGCGCCGACAAGGCGGGCGCGGCGCTGCGTCCATACCGGATGATCTCGGCCGACGGCCAGCTCGTGCCGCCGCCGCCGGACGCCCGCCCGCTCGACCTCTCGGCCGGCGAGCCGGCCGTCACCATCGACAACCCGCCCGGCCTCTATGGCGGCGAGGAGGGCGTGGTGGCGCACAACCTTCTGCCGGCCGGCGCCGAGCTGGTGCCGATCGCGCGGCCCGACACGAGCCTGCCGGTGACCACGGCGAGCTATGCGGTCGACGAATCGCGCGACCTGCGCGGCCCGCTCTTTGCCGCCGCGCTCGCCCTGATGGTGCTCGACATGCTGGCGGTGCTGTGGATGGGCGGCCGCCTCGGCCGAGGCCGGGGACGGCGTACGCAGGCCGCCGCCTCGGCCGCCGGCCTCCTGCTGCTCGCGCTGCTGGTCGCGACCCCGCTCGCCTCCGCGCTCGCGCAGGATGCAAAGCCGGGCGACGAGCAGGCGATCGAGGCGATCGAGGAGACGCGCATCGCCTATGTCGTCACCGGCGATTCCTCGATCGACGCGGTGAGCCGCGCCGGGCTGACCGGCCTTTCCCGCTTCCTCGCCGAGAAGACCGCGCTGGAGCCCGGCGAGCCGGCCGGCGTCGACATCGCCAGCGACGAGCTCGCCTTCTACCCGCTGATCTACTGGCCGGTGGACGCCGCAGCGCCGATGCCGAGCCAGGACGCCATCGCCCGCATCGACGCCTACATGCAGCAGGGCGGCACGGTGCTGTTCGACACGCGCGACCAGTTCTCCGCCGGCTTCGGCCGGAGCGGCGCGTCGAGCCCCGCCACCCAGCGCCTGCGCGACATCCTGTCCTCGCTCAACGTGCCGCCGCTGGAGCCGGTGCCGCCCGACCACGTGCTGACCAAGGCGTTCTTCCTGATGACGGATTTCCCCGGCCGCTACGACGGCAGCCCACTCTGGGTGGAATCGACGCTGGACGCCGACGAAGGCGCTTCCGGGCGGCCGGTGCGGGCGAGCGACGGCGTCAGCCCGATCATGATCACCGCCAATGATTTCGCCGGCGCCTGGGCGATCGACGCCAGCGGCCAGCCGCTGTTGCCGACGGTGCCCGCCGACCCGGTCCAGCGCCTGTGGGCGCTGCGCGGCGGCGTCAACATCATGATGTACATGCTCACCGGCAACTACAAGGCCGACCAGGTCCACGTGCCGGTGCTGCTGGAAAGGCTGGGGCAGTGAGGGCGGCCACAAGATTTTCCCTCGGAGGCCCGCGCTTCGTCGCGCCCCCCTCTGTCCTGCCGGACATCTCCCCCACGAGGGGGGAGATTGGCCTTCATCTTTCATGGCGCTCATTCTTCAACGCTGACGATTGGCGAAAGCAACGCGGCCAGCCGATCTCCCCCCATGTGGGGGAGATGTCCGGCAGGACAGAGGGGGGCAATGTAGAACGCATCCCCTTCAAGCCAGCCGACACCCCTGCTGAGGCGGCGCCATGAACCTCGCGCTGTCCTTCGAACCGCTGGTGCCGTGGCTGTGGCTCGCCGTCCTGCTGGTGCCGGTGGCAGCGCTCGCGCTCTACGGCCTGTTCGCGCGCCAGCGCGGCGCATGGCTGCGGCTTGCGGCGGGCATCGCGCTCGGGCTGGCACTCGCCAACCCGGTGCTGCTCGACGAGGAGCGCGAGCCGCTGAAGAGCGTGGTGGCGCTGGTGGTCGACCGCAGCCAGAGCCAGGAGATCGGCGACCGCACCGACATGACAGACCGCGCCGTGGCGGAACTGCAGGCCCGCCTCGCCCGCTTCGGCCAGTTCGAGGTGCGCACCGTCGAGGCCGGCCGCGCCGACGCCGCCGACGACCGGACCGAGACGCGCCTGTTCGGTGCGCTGGAGGGCGCGCTGCGCGACGTGCCGCCCTCGCGCGTCGCCGGCGCGGTGATGGTCACCGACGGGCAGGTGCACGACATCCCCGAGAGCGCGGCGGGGCTGGCCGGCCCGCTGCACGCGCTGATCACCGGCAGCGAGGACGAGCACGACCGCCGCATCCGCTTCGAGCAGGCGCCGCGCTTCGGCATCGTCGGCCGCGACCTCGAGATGACCTACCGCGTCATCGCCGAGCCGCAGGAGACCGGCGAGGTCGAGGTGCGCGTCTCCGTCAACGGCGAGCTGCGCAGCGTCGAGAAGGCTCAGATCGGCGACGTCATGCCGCTGTCGATCACCGTGCCCAACGCCGGCCGCAACATCATCGCGCTGTCGATTGCGCCGGTTCCCGGCGAGCTGACCGACGCCAACAACCGTGCCATCGCGCTGGTCGACGGCATCCGCGAGAATTTGCGCGTGCTGCTCGTCTCCGGAGAGCCGCATGCCGGCGAGCGGACATGGCGCAACCTGCTCAAGTCCGACGCCTCGGTCGACCTCGTCCACTTCACCATCCTGCGCCCGCCCGAGAAGCAGGACGGCACGCCGATCAACGAGCTGTCGCTGATCGCCTTCCCGACGCGCGAGCTGTTCGTCGAGAAGATCAACGACTTCGACCTGATCATCTTCGACCGCTACCAGCACCGCGACGTGCTGCCGATCCTCTATTACGACTACATCGCCGAATATGTGGAGAAGGGCGGCGCGCTGCTGGTCGCGGCCGGGCCGGAATATGCCGGCGAGCACTCGATCGCGCGCACGCCGCTGATGGCCGCCCTGCCGGCGCTGCCCACCGGCAACGTGCTGGAGGAAGGCTTCTTCCCGCGCCTGACCGACACCGGCAAGCGCCACCCCGTCACCCGCGGCCTCGAAGGCTCCGGCCAGGAGCCGCCGCGCTGGAGCCGCTGGTTCCGCCAGGTCGACATCGACCGGCCCGAGGGCGAGGTGGTGATGCAGGGCGCCGAGAACCGGCCGCTGCTGCTGCTAGATCGCAAGGGCGAGGGCCGCGTCGGCATGCTGCTCTCCGACCAGGGCTGGCTGTGGGCGCGCGGCTTCGAGGGCGGCGGCCCGCACGTTCAGCTCTACCGCCGCCTCGCACACTGGCTGATGAAGGAGCCGGAGCTGGAGGAGGAACGCCTGACCGCCGACGGCAAGGGCATGACGCTCTCCGTCACCCGCCAGACGATGGGCGACGACCCCGGCCCGGCGCGCGTCATCGGGCCGACCGGCAGGACCTTCGACGTCCAGCTCTCGCAGAAGGAGCCCGGCCTGTTCACCGGCTCGGCGGAGGTCGACGCGATCGGCCTCTACCAGGTCGGCAATGGCGAACTGGTCACGCTCGCCCATGTCGGCCCGGTCAACGCACCCGAGTTCCAGGACGTTGTCTCGACCACCGACACGCTCGCCCCGCTGGCCAAGGAGACCGGCGGCAGCGTGCGCCGCGTCTCGGCCGGCCTGACCGGCCTCGACCTGCCCGGCATCGTGCCGGTGAGCGGCGGCGGCGCCGCCTCCGGCCGCGACTGGATGGGCCTGCGCACCACCGACGACAGCATCCTCAAGGCAGTCACTCGCACCCCGCTGTTCGGCGGCTTCCTCGGCCTCGGCCTGCTGCTCCTGGCGCTCGGCGCGACCTGGTACCGCGAGGGGCGGTAGCAGGCATTGGAACGGCCTGAGGCGAGGTCGCCCCGGGCCGTCTTCTCGTTCAGACGCGCTCGAGCGCGATGGCGATGCCCTGGCCGACGCCGATGCACATGGTGGCCAGCGCCAGCTTGCCGCCGCGCTCCTTCAGCTCCAGCGCGGCCGTGCCGGTGATGCGCGCGCCCGACATGCCGAGCGGATGCCCCAGCGCGATCGCCCCGCCGTTCGGGTTGACGTGCTCCGCGTCCTCGGCGATGCCAAGTTCGCGGAGCACGGCGATGCCTTGGGAGGCAAAGGCTTCGTTCAGCTCGACCACGTCGAAGTCGGTGGGCTTCACGCCGAGCCGGGCGCACAGCTTCCGCGTCGCCGGCGCCGGGCCGATGCCCATGATGCGCGGCTCGACGCCCGCCACCGCCCCGCCCAGCACGCGGGCGATGGGGTTGAGGCCGTATTTCTTCACTGCCGCTTCGGAGGCGACGATCAGCGCCGCCGCGCCGTCATTGACGCCCGAGGCGTTGCCGGCCGTCACCGTGCCGCCTTCCTTGCGGAAGGGCGTGCCGAGCTTGGCCAGCACCTCGACGGTCGTGCCCGCGCGGGGATGCTCGTCGGTGTCGACGACGACCGGGTCGCCCTTGCGCTGCGGGATGGTTACCGGCGTGATCTCTTTGGCGAGCCGCCCGTTCTGCTGCGCGGCGACCGCCTTGGCCTGGCTGCGCGCGGCGAACGCGTCCTGGTCGGCGCGGCTGACCTTGAACTGCTCGGCCACGTTCTCGCCGGTCTCGGGCATCGAATCGACGCCGTACTGCTTCTTCAGCAGCGGGTTTACGAAGCGCCAGCCGATCGTGGTGTCGTAGATCTCGGCATTGCGCGAAAACGCGCTGTCGGCCTTGGGGATGACGAAGGGCGCGCGGCTCATCGATTCGACGCCGCCGGCGATGGCGAGCTGGATCTCACCGGCCTTGATGGCGCGCGAGACGGACGTGATCGCGTCCATGCCCGAGCCGCACAGGCGGTTGACGGTCGAGGCCGGCACGTCGACCGGCAGACCGGCGAGCAGCAGCGCCATGCGCCCGACATTGCGGTTGTCCTCGCCGGCCTGGTTGGCGCAGCCATAGACGAGGTCGTCGACGGCCGCCCAGTCGACCTTGCCGTTGCGCGCCATCAGCGCCCTGAGCGGGACCGCGCCGAGATCGTCGGTGCGCACGCCCGAGAGCGAGCCGCCGAAACGCCCGATCGGCGTGCGGACATAGTCGCAGATGAAAGCTTCAGCCATCCTTGGATCCTCTGTTCGCGGCAGGCGCCGCCTTGCCGCTGTGGGCGGCGTCCGTGCGCGCCTTGAGGTCGCGCAATGTCTTCAGCTCCAGCGCCGCCGGCGCCGGCGTCTCTTCCAGCCGGTCGGCGAACTTCACCGTCCAGCCGCAGGTCTCCTGCACCTTCTCGCGGGTGACGCCCGGATGCAGCGACACGACCGTGAACTCCTTGGTCACCGGGTCCGGCTTCCAGATCGCCAGGTCGGTGATGAGCAGCGTCGGCCCCTTGGTGTCGATGCCGAGCTTCGCCCGGTCGTCGCCGCCGGTGCCGTGGCCGAAGGAGGTGAAGAAGTCGATCTTCTCGACCATGCCGCGCTTCGACTGCGCCATGGTGATGTAGATCTCCTGCGCGCTGGTCGCGATCTCCGGCGCGCCGCCGCCGCCGGGCAGCCGCGTCTTCGGGTGGTCGTAGTCGCCGATGACGGTGGTGTTGATGTTGCCGAACCTGTCGAGCTGCGCCGCCCCCAAGAAGCCGATGGTGATGCGCCCGCCCTGCAGCCAGTAGCGGAACATCTCCGGCACCGAGACGGTGGTGACGGCCGTCTCGCACAGCTCGCCGTCGCCGATCGACAGCGGCAGCACGTCCGGCGCCGTGCCGATCGTGCCGCTCTCGTAGATCAGCGTGATGTCCGGCGCATGCGTCAGCCGCGCCACGTTGCAGGCGGCCGACGGCGCGCCGATGCCGACGAAGCAGACGTCCGAGCCCCTGAGCGCGCGGCTCGCCGCGATCGTCATGATCTCGTTGGGCGTGAAGCCCTGCTGGTTCTCCGTCCCGGCCATCATGCGGCCCTCAGGCTGGCGACGCGGGCGGCGAAATCCTCGGGCGAGGCGTCGAGCACGTTCGCCTGCATCCAGGCGCGGAACCTGTCGCGGTCGGCCGCGATCTCGTCCCACTCGATGTAGGAGGCGTTGTCGCGGGCGTAGTAGCCGTGCGTATAGGACGGATGCGCGCCGCCCGGCACGACCGAGATCGCGGTGATCGTCCAGGACGGCAGGATGGTCAGGTTCGGGTGCAGGCCCTTGAAGTCGTCGACGACCTCCTCGACCGTCACCACGGCGCGCCTGGCGGCCAGCACCGCCTCCTTCTGGATGCCGATGATGCCCTCGACCAGCACGTTGCCCTTGCGGTCGGCCTTCTGGGCATGGACGAAGGAGACGTCCGGCCGCACCGACGGCACGGCCGCCAGCTTCTCTCCGGTGAACGGGCAGACGATCGATCTGATGTTGGGGTTGACCTCCGCCAGCCCGGCGCCGCGATAGCCGCGGAAGATCGCGCAGGGCAGCCCCGCCGCGCCCGCCTCGTAGGCGTTGGCCATCGCCGCGTGGGAGTGCTCCTCGACCTCGATCCGGTTCGGCCAGCCGTTCTCGATCGCGTCGCGCATGCGCCTGAGCAGGCCGACGCCCGGATTGCCGGCATAGGAGAAGATCACCTTCTTCGCCATGCCCATGCCGATCATCTGGTCGTAGACCACGTCCGGCGTCATCCGCACCAGCGTCAGGTCCCTGAAGCCCTGGCGGATGGCCTCGTGCGCGGCGGCCGTCGGGATGAGATGCGTGAAGCCCTCGAAGGCCGCGACGTCGCCGTTTCTGAGGTTCTCCGCCACCGCCTGCGACAGCGGCATGAACTGCGCCATCACCTTCCTCCACAATGTTCGCATTGCGAACAAATGTTTCTTATGCGATATAGTCGGTAAATGAACGACCGGATCAAGTCAATCGGGCAGCCCGCTTCCGCTCCGCAGCAGCGCGACCATGTCGGATCGCTGGAGAAGGGCCTGGCGGTGCTCGACATCCTCGCCGCGCGGCCCTGGGGCCTGACGCTGAGCGAGGTGGCCGACGCTGCCGGCCTGACGCGCGCCGGCGCCCGCCGGCTGCTGCTGACGCTGACGGCGACCGGCCATGCCCGGCAGGACGGCCGCAAGTTCACGCTGTCGCCGAAGCTGCTGTCGCTCGCCCGCATCTGGCTCAACGGCGTCTCGCTGTGGGATTTCGCCCTGCCCTACATGCGCGACGTGTCGGCCGCGCTGGACGAGGCCTGCTCTGCGGCGATCCTGGCCGACACCGACGTGGTCTACGTCGCCCGCGTGCCCGGCGAGCGCATCCTGTCGGTGGCGCTGAACGTCGGCACGCGCCTGCCGGCCTACTGCACCTCGATGGGCCGCGTGCTGATGGCCGAACTGGCGCCTGCCGAGCGCGCCGCGCTGCTCGCACGCTCCGACCTGCGGCGGCTGACGCCGAAGACGGTCACCGACATATCTCAGCTGGACGCGCTCGCGGTCGAGGCCGGCCGGGACGGCTATGCGCTGGTCGACGAGGAGCTGGAGCTCGGCCTGCGTTCCATCGCCGTGCCGATCCGCGGCGCCGGCGGCCGCGTCGTGGCGGCGATCAACGTGCCGGCGCAGTCTGCCCGCTTCTCGCCGGACGAGCTACGCGAGGCCGCCCTGCCGCATCTGAGGCGGGCGGCGGCGGCCATCGAGACCTATTTCGTCATGCAGTGAAGGCGGCGGCGCGCCGGCCTATTCCTCGGCCAGCGCCTGCCGGGCCGCGATGCGGTGGCTTTCCTTGATGTGCGGGCGGATCGCGGCAAGCGCCGCCGTCAAGACGGCGATGTCGTCGCCGAAGCCGACCACGGCCAGCAGGTCCGGCACGATGTCGAACGGCATCACGAAATAGGCGAGCGCGGCGAGCAGCGTCGCCCTTACGCTCCGCGGCGTCTGCCGGTCGAGCGCGCAGTAATAGGCGGCCACCACCTCGTCCATGAACGGGATCTGCCGCGCCGCCCGCTTGGCGGTCGCCCAGAAGCGGTCGCGCACGCGCCGCTCGCGCCGCGCATTCTCTTCACCCTCTTCACCGCCCACGGGCGCGAGGATTTCACCGATGCTGGTCTGGTCCATCTGTCCGACCCCATTATCCGTTCGCGGATGATGTGGGGACCCCGGGCGGCCGGTGCAAGCGCCGGCTCAGTCCTCGGCGTAACGGTTCATCCGGCGCGCCAGCTCGAAGTCGAGCTCGGTCAGGCCGCCGGCGTCGTGGGTGGAGAGCGTCACGTCGACCGTCCTGTAGACGTTCGACCAGTCGGGATGGTGGTCGAGCTTCTCGGCGGCGAGTGCCGCCCGCGTCATGAAGCCGAAGGCCTCGCTGAAATTGCGGAACTCGAAGCGGCGGCTGATCGAGCCGCCGTCGGCGTCGAGGCTCCAGCCGTCGAGGTCCATCAGGGCGGCGGCGACGGCATCGGCGGGAAGCGGTTCGCGCGCCATCGCGGTCACCGGATGTAGCGCGGCATTTCGTGCGCCACGCCGGCGGCGGCCTGGCCGCGGCCCGGCTCGGCGCCCGAAAGCGGCCAGGCTTCCTCGATCACGTAGGGACCGCCGCCGATCGAATCGCGCGACGACATCAGCACGAAGCGGCCGACGCGGAACGGCACCGTCGCGAAGTTGCCGCGCGCCGACAGGTAGGTCGCGACCGCTTCCGGGCTGACGTTCTTCAGCCGCGCCAGCGTGACGTGCGGGGCGAACTTGCGCGGATCGGCCGGCAGGCCGAGCCGCTGGCAGATGCGCTCGATCTCGGCGTGCAGGGCGGAAAGGTCCGGCGACGCGGCGACGCCCGCCCAGATCGAATGCGGCTTCCTGCCGCCGAACTGGCCGACGCCCGAGAGCGTCAGGCTGAAGGAATGGCGCCGCACCCGGTCGAGCGCGTTGGCGATCTCGTCGGCCACATGGCCCTCGACGTCGCCGAAGAAGCGCAGCGTGAGATGGTAGTTCTCCACGTCGACCCAGCGCGCCCCGGGCAGCCCGCCGCGCAGCAGCGACAGCGAAAGGGCGGCGTCACGCGGTATCTCGAGGGCGGTGAAGAGTCGGGGCATGGCCATCTCCTCGAATCGACTGCGTGACGGCTAGCGAATCATCGAACGCCGGCATGGGCAAGCGAATTGTCCTGGCTGTGGATCAGCCGCCCCCGGTCGTGGCCGGCAGCAGCTTCTCCACCACGGGCAGAACGCCCTGGACCATGCGATCGATCCCTTGCGCGTTCGGATGCATGCCGTCGTCGAGCTGCAGCGCCGGCGTCGCGGCCACGCCGTCGAGGAAGAACGGGTAGAACGGCAGGCCGTGCTTTTGCGCCAGCCGCTCGTAGATGCCGTTGAACGCCGCTTCGTAGTCCGGCCCCAGGTTCGGAGCTGCCTTCATGCCGATCAGCAGCACCGCGATGCCGCGCGCCTTCAGCCGCGTGATCGTCTCGTCGAGGTTCTTCTCGGTGATCTCGGGCGAGATCCCGCGCAGCATGTCGTTGGCGCCGAGCTCGAGCAGCACCAGCTTCGTGCCGTCCGGCACCGACCAGTCGAGCCGCGCCAGCCCGCCGGTGGAGGTGTCGCCCGACACGCCGGCATTGGCGATCACGACATCGTGACCGGCCGCCTTCAGCGCCGCTTCCAGCCTTTCGGGGAAGGATTCGCCCGGCGCCAGCCTGTATCCGGCCATCAGGCTGTCGCCCAGGCCGACGATCTGGTAGCCCTGCGCGAACGCGGAGCCCACGGTTCCCGCCGCCAGAACAAGCATGCCGGCGAAAGCGGCCGCGAGCTGTTTGAACGCCATCCGATCCAACCCATATGATCTCAACCTGCCCGCCAGCATATAGGACCGATTTCCCGTGACAGAAGCCGTGATCGAACTGCGCGACGTCTCGCTCACGTTGGGCCAGGGCGCCTCCAGGGTGCATGTGCTGCGCGGCGTCAGCCTCGAGGTCGGGCGCGGCGAGACGGTCGGCATCGTCGGCCCGTCCGGCTCCGGCAAGTCGACGCTGCTGATGGTGCTGGCCGGGCTGGAACGCGTCGACGCCGGCTCGGTGACAATCGCCGGCACGCGCATCGACGGCCGCAGCGAGGACGAGGTCGCCGCCTTCCGCGGCAGGAATGTCGGCATCGTCTTCCAGTCCTTCCACCTGATCCCCAACATGACGGCGCTGGAGAACGTCGCCGTGCCGCTGGAGCTCGCGGGCAGGCGCGACGCCTTCGCCGCCGCCGCGCGCGAGCTGGCGGCGGTAGGTCTCGCCGAGCGCGTCACCCACTACCCGTCGCAGCTTTCCGGCGGCGAGCAGCAGCGCGTCGCGATCGCCCGCGCACTCGCCCCGGAGCCGGCGATCCTGATCGCCGACGAGCCGACCGGCAATCTCGACCAGGCGACCGGCCGGCAGGTGGCGGACCTGCTGTTCTCCAAGGCCGCCGAGCGCGGCATGACGCTGGTGCTCGTCACCCACGACGCCGCGCTCGCCGCCCGCTGCGGCCGGCAAGTGGCGATGCGCTCGGGACTGATCGAGACGGAAGCCGAGGAGCGCGAGGCGATCGCCGTCTAGATGCTGCGCATGAACCTCTCCCTCGCTATCCGCTTCGCGCTGCGCGAGATGCGCGGCGGGCTTTCCGGCTTCCTCGTCTTCATCGCCTGCATCGCGCTCGGCGTCGGCGCCATCGGCGGCGTCAACTCGGTCGCGCAGGCGATCACCTCGGCCGTCGCCGGCCAGGGCCAGACGCTGCTCGGCGGCGACATCCGCTTCCAGTTGATCCACCGCGAGGCGGGCGCGGCCGAGCAGGCCTTCCTCGACGGCCTCGGCACGGTCTCGCGCAGCGCCGGCATGCGCTCGATGGCCCGGCTGCCCGACGGCTCCGACCAGGCGCTGGTCGAGGTCAAGGCCGTCGACGCGGCCTGGCCGCTCTACGGCGCGCTGGAGACCGCCCCGGCGCTGACCCGCGACGAACTCTTCGGCCGGCGCGACGGCACCTGGGGCGCGGCCGCGCCCGACATCCTGTTCGAGCGGCTCGGGCTCGAGACCGGCGACCGCATCGTGCTCGGCACGGCGACGGTTCAGTTGCGCGCGATGCTGGTGACGGAGCCCGACGCCGTCTCCGACGGCTTCGGCTTCGCGCCGCGGCTGCTGCTGTCGATGGACGCGCTCCAGGCCTCGGGCCTGATCCAGCCCGGCAGCCTCGTCGAATACGCCTACAAGGTGCGGCTGCCCGAGGGCACGAGCGCGCAGGCCGTAGACGACATCCGCCAGCGCGCCGGCAACGAGTTCCCGCAGGCCGGCTGGTCGGTGCGCACCCGCACCAACGCCGCGCCGTCGCTGTCGGCCAACATCGAGCGCTTCTCGCAGTTCCTGACGCTGGTCGGGCTGACCGCGCTGGTCGTCGGCGGCGTCGGCGTGGCCAACGCCGTGCGCGCCTATCTCGACGGCAAGCGCGGCGTCATCGCCAGCTTCAAGAGCCTCGGCGCCTCGGGCGGCTTCGTCTTCACCGTCTATCTCGTGCAGATCCTGCTAATCGCGCTGATCGGCATTGCCGCCGGCACGCTGATCGGCGCGGCGATGCCCTTCCTCGCCGCCGGCCTGCTTTCCTCCGTGCTGCCGATTCCGGCCGCGGGCGGCCTTTATCCCGGCGCGCTCGCCGTCGGCGCCCTGTTCGGCATCATGGTCACGCTCGCCTTCGCGCTGCTGCCGCTCGGCCGCGCCCGCGACATGCCGGCGACCGCGCTGTTCCGCACGGTCGGCGCCGAAGCCGGCGGCCTGCCGCGCCTGCCCTATCTCGCCGCAGCGCTGGTGCTCGCCGCCCTGCTCGCGGTCTTCGCGGTCTGGTGGTCGACCGACCGCCGCATCGCCGCGATCTTCGTCGGCGCCATGGTGTTCGCCTTCCTGGTGCTGCGCGCGGTCGGCCTCGCGCTGCAGGCGGCGGCCCGCCGCAGCCCGCGCGTGCGCTCCACCGCGCTGCGGCTGGCGCTCGGCAACATCCACCGCCCCGGCGCGCTGACGCCGTCGGTCGTGCTCTCGCTCGGGCTGGGCCTCACTTTGCTCGCCACGCTGGCGCTGATCGACGGCAACCTGCGCCGCCAGATCAGCGACAACCTGCCGGAGAGCACACCCAATTTCTTCTTCCTCGACGTCCAGAGCGCCGACATAGACGGCTTCTCGCGGCTGGTGAGCGACGCCTCGCCGCACGGCACGCTGATACGCGTGCCGATGCTGCGCGGCCGCATCATGGCGCTCAACGGCGTCGACGTGCGCGACGTCAAGGTGCCGGCCGAGGGCGCATGGGTGCTGCGCGGCGACCGCGGCATCACCTATTCCGAGGCGCCGCCCGAGAACTCCACGGTCTCGGAAGGCAAATGGTGGCCGGCCGACTATGCCGGCGAGCCGCTGGTCTCCTTCGCCGACGAGGAGGGCAAGGCGCTCGGCCTCAAGCTCGGCGACACGGTGACCGTCAACGTGCTCGGCCGCAACGTCACCGCCCGCATCGCCTCGTTCCGCCGGATCAACTGGGAATCGATGGGCATCAACTTCGTCATGGTGTTCTCGCCCAACACCTTTGCCGGTGCGCCGCATGGCTGGCTGGCGACGCTGACCGACCGCGGCGCCAGCGCCGCCGACGAGGCGGCGCTGCTGAACGCCGTCACCCGCGCCTACCCGGCCGTCACCAGCGTGCGCGTCAAGGACGCGCTCGACATCGTCAACCGGCTCGTCGGCCAGCTCGCCACCGCGATCCGCGCGGCCGCCGCCGTTGCCCTCGTCGCCTCCGTGCTGGTGCTTTCGGGCGCGCTCGCCGCCGGCAACCGCGGCCGCGTCCACGACGCGGTCGTGCTGAAGACGCTCGGCGCCACGCGCCGCACCCTGATCGCCGCCTTCTCGCTCGAATACCTGCTGATCGGGCTCGCCACCGCCGTCTTTGCGCTGTTCGCGGGCGGCGTCGCGGCCTGGTTCGTCGTCTCGCGCGTGATGAACCTTCCGTCGGCCTTCCTGCCCGAGGTCGCCGTCACAACGATCGCGCTCGCCCTCGTGCTGACCGTCGGCTTCGGCCTGGCCGGCACCTGGCGGATCCTCGGCCAGAAGGCCGCTCCGGTGCTGCGCGAGCTGTGAGGAAGCCGGACCGGACTGGATCTGTGGTTAACAAACAATCACTTGGCCGATGAACGGCTTGCGCCTCACAGGGCATGTCATGCGGCAATATTTCCGCGATTTAATGCGGCTCCCGCACGCGCAGGGTCTTGTTCTGGCCCGAAACGCGCATCATATTCGCGCACAGGCATGCTGGAGTCCCGCCGGCGGCGCCTGGGCAACCGCTGCCCGACCCATGACGGGACAGAAGCAAAGAGGAAACTATGGCTGACCTTCGCAACTATCAGACGCGCGTCGGCGCTCCCGCCGCCCGCGCCGACGCGTCGATCGACCAAGGTCTGCGCGCCTACATGATCAGGGTCTACAACCTGATGGCGCTCGGCCTCGCCATCACCGGCTTCGCCGCGCTCGGCACGATGATGCTGGCGACCACGGGCGACCCGTCGGCAGCCGTCGCCACCCTCGGCAACGGCAAGATGCTCACCAATGTCGGCCTGGCGATCTACGGCTCGCCGCTGCGCTGGGTGGTCATGCTCGCCCCGCTGGCGCTGGTGTTCTTCCTGTCCTTCCGCGTGCACAAGATGAGCGTCTCGGCCGCGCAGACGACCTTCTGGGCCTATGCGGCCCTCGTCGGCATCTCGCTGTCGTCCATCTTCCTCGTCTACACCTCGGCCTCGATCGTGCAGACCTTCTTCGTGACCGCCGCCTCCTTCGGCGCGCTGTCGCTGTGGGGCTACACGACCAAGCGCGACCTGTCGGGCATGGGCTCGTTCCTGTTCATGGGCCTGATCGGCCTGATCATCGCGAGCGTCGTGAACATCTTCCTCGCCTCGTCCGCCCTGCAGTTCGCCATCTCCGCGATCGGCGTGCTGGTGTTCGCCGGCCTGACGGCTTTCGACACCCAGCAGATCAAGGAGATGTACTACGAGCAGGACGACGACGTGGTCGCCGGCCGCAAGGCCATCATGGGCGCGCTGCGGCTCTACCTCGACTTCATCAACATGTTCATGTTCCTGCTTCAGTTCCTCGGCAACAGGAACTGAGCGGAGCCGCAAGCCGGCAATCGAATCGGAAAGGGCGCCCACCGGGCGCCCTTTTTCGTTGCGCCTCGGCCCGCCCCCGCTTCCGCAGCGTCGCCACCGCCGTCAACCGCTCCCTGCGGCCTGCGACGCGAGTCTGGGTTGCGCGGGAGCCAATGTCGGGGCAGAACAAGTCCGGGAACGCAATCAACAGACCGGCAAGGTCAACTGGGAGGCGAATATGGCGGGGCTGCTCGGCCTTTCGCGCGTCATCGACCGCATCAACGAATTCATCGGCAAATGGGTGGCCTGGGCGATCCTCGCCGCGATCCTGGTGAGTGCCGTCAACGCGACCATCCGCAAGATGTTCAACATGTCGTCGAACGCCTGGCTGGAGCTTCAGTGGTACCTGTTCGGCGCCGCCTTCATGCTCGCGGCCGCCTACACGCTGAAGCAGAACGAGCACATCCGCATCGACATCGTCTACGGCATGTGGTCGCGCCGGGTGCAGCACTGGATCGACCTGATCGGCCACGTCTTCTTCCTGATGCCGTTCGCGCTGCTGATGTTCTTCTACTTCATCCCCTATGTCAGCCTGTCGTTCCGTTCCGGCGAGGTGTCGACCAATGCCGGCGGCCTGATCCTCTGGCCCGCCAAGGCGATCCTCCTCGTCGGCTTCCTCCTGCTCGCGCTGCAGGGCATCTCCGAGATCATCAAAAAGATCGCGGTGATGACCGGGCGGATGGAGGACCCCAACCCGTTCGTGTCCGCTCACCAGGCGGCCGAGCAGGAAGGCGAGGCGCTCGCCGGGGAGATCCGCTGATGCTCGTCTTCATCGCGCAGAACATGGCGCCGATCATGTTCGCCTCGCTGATCATATTCCTGCTGTTCGGCTATCCCGTAGCCTTCTCGCTCGCAGCCAACGGCCTGCTGTTCTTCTTCATCGGCGTCGAGCTGGCGCCCTATTCGGGCGGCGAGATCAGCCTGTCCTGGCCGCTGCTCTACGCGCTGCCCGAACGCTTCTGGGGGACGATGTCGAACGAGACGCTGCTGGCGATCCCGTTCTTCACGTTCATGGGCCTGATACTGGAGCGGTCCGGCATGGCCGAGGACCTGCTCGACACGGTCGGCCAGCTCTTCGGCCCGATCCGCGGCGGCCTCGCCTATGCGGTCATCCTTGTCGGCGCGCTGCTTGCCGCCACCACCGGCGTGGTCGCGGCCTCGGTCATCGCCATGGGCCTGATCTCGCTGCCGATCATGCTGCGCTACGGCTACGACCGGCGGCTCGCCTCCGGTGTCATCGCGGCCTCCGGCACGCTGGCGCAGATCATCCCGCCCTCGCTCGTGCTGATCGTGCTGGCCGACCAGCTCGGCCGCTCGGTCGGCGACATGTACAAGGGCGCGCTGATCCCCGGCCTCGTGCTGACCGGCATCTACATGGGCTACATCCTGATCATGAGCATCATCCGGCCCAAGAGCGTGCCGGCCCTGCCGCTCGAGGCCCGCACGCTCGGCTCCGGCGTCACCTCGCTGATCGTCGCGCTGGTCGGCGCCGCGATCGTCGCCTACGGCGCGCATCTGTGGCTGGCGCCGACCCACGGCTCCAACGCCGACATCCTCGGCGCCACTGTCGGCGTGATCGTCATCTACGTCGTCGCGATCCTCGACAAGAGCCTCGGCATCGGCATGATGTCGCGGCTGGCCCAGCAGGTGATCATCGTGCTGATCCCGCCGCTGGCGCTGGTCTTCCTCGTGCTCGGCACCATCTTCCTCGGCATCGCCACGCCGACCGAGGGCGGCGCCATGGGTGCCGTCGGAGCCCTCGTCATGGCGATGGCGAAGCGGAGGCTGAGCCTCGACCTGGTTCGCCAGGCGCTGACGTCGACCACGCGGCTGTCGTCCTTCGTGATGTTCATCCTGCTCGGCGCCCGCGTCTTCTCGCTCACCTTCTACGGCGTCAACGGCCATCTGTGGGTCGAGCACCTGCTCACCTCGCTGCCGGGCGGCGAGGTCGGCTTCCTGATCGTCGTCAACCTGCTGGTCTTCTTCCTCGCCTTCTTCCTCGACTTCTTCGAGCTCGCCTTCATCATCGTGCCGCTGCTGGCGCCGGCGGCCGAGAGCCTGGGGATCGACCTGATCTGGTTCGGCGTGCTGCTCGGCATCAACATGCAGACCAGCTTCATGCACCCGCCCTTCGGCTTCGCGCTGTTCTACCTGCGCTCGGTGGCGGCCCGCGTGCCCTATATCGACAAGATCACGGGCAAGCAGATCGCGCCGGTCACGACCGGCCAGATCTACTGGGGCGCCGTGCCCTTCGTCTGCATCCAGGTCATCATGGTCGGGCTGGCGATCGTCTTCCCCGGCATGGTGATGCACTACAAGGGCAAGGTCGTGGACCCGAACTCGATCGAGATCGTGGTGCCGCCCTTCGGCGGCGATTCGGGGCTTGGCCTTTCGCCCTTCAGCGCGCCGCCGGGAAGCGACGGCGGCCAGGGCGCGCCCAATCTCGGCCAGCCGCCGAGCTTCGGCACCCCGCCCGCCGGCGGCGGCAGCGCGCCGCAGCAGCCGGCCCCGAACGACCTCAGCCAGCCGCCGAAGTTCTGAGCCGGCTGGCGCAAGGCTTGCGCGACCGCGGGCCACCCGCTAGGGGTGGCCCGCCGAAAAAGACAAGGCCGGTTCGGTAGTCCGGCCTCTTCCTCCCCAAGCAATTCCAGGAAAAGTGCGAAGCGGTTTTCCGTCCGGAATTGCGGTAAAATATGAGGAAGCCTGTACCCCCGCATCGTCGGAGGACCCGCGGCCGGACTGCGATGGCTCATGCCAGCGCGGCCGGCGGCGCATGCGTTTTCCGCCGTCTGCCTCGCCGCGCCTCCAGTCCGTCCCTCAACGAGACAGGAGACCAACTTGCAACTCAACCACCTCAATCTCTGCACCGACGACGTCGCGGGCCTTGCCGCGTTCTTCACTGGACATTTCGGCTTCACCCTCGTCGCGTTGCGCGGCAAGGACGCCTTCGCGGTGCTCGTCGGAAGCGACGGTTTCGCGCTCAACCTGATGAAGCCGCTCAAGGGCGGCTCGCCGGACTATCCGGACGGCTTCCACGTCGGCTTCATCGTCGCCGACGCGAGCGTCGTGCTGTCCAGGCACGCCGCGCTTGCCGCCGCCGGCCGCGCGCCCGGCGAGGTCCAGACGATCACCCGCGGCGGCGCCCGCACGACCACCTTCTATTGCCGCGCTCCCGGCGGCGTGCTGGTCGAAATCATGGCCGAAGACCGCGGTTCCGGCGCTGCATGACAAAAGGCCCGGAGCCGACGGCTCCGGGCCTCTTTCGTTTGTGCCTAGCTACGGCCTAGAGCTTGCCGGCGCGCTGCTGCAGCATCATGAAGGTGTCGAACGTGTACTCGGAGATCTGCGCCCACAGATAGGCGTCCTTCTTGAACGCCGTCTGGCTCTCGTAGATCTTCTTGAACGCCGCGTTGGAGCCGATGAGCTCCTTGTAGGTGTCCATCGAGGCGTTGAACGAGGCTTCGAGCACCTGCTGGTTGAACGGCCGCAGCACGGCGCCGTTGGCCACCAGCCGGCGCAGCGCCGCCGGGTTCTTGTAGTCGTAGCTCGCCATCATGCTGCCGTTGGCGGCCTCGCAGGCCGAGGCCAGCGCCGCCTGGTAGTTCTTCGGCAGCTCCTTCCACTTGGCCAGGTTGACCAGCGTGTGCAGCGTCGGGCCACCTTCCCACCAGCCGGGGTAATAGTAGTACTTGGCCACCTTCTGGAAGCCGAGCTTCTCGTCGTCATAGGGTCCGACCCACTCGGCCGCGTCGATCGTGCCCTTCTCCAGCGCCGGGTAGATGTCGCCGCCGGCGATCTGCTGCGGCACCACGCCCAGCTTCTCGACGATCTTGCCGGCGAAGCCGCCGATGCGCATCTTGAGGCCCTGCAGGTCGGCGACCGAGTTGATTTCCTTGCGGAACCAGCCGCCCATCTGCGCGCCGGTGTTGCCGCAGGCCAGCCCCTGCAGGCCGTTGGCGTTGAAGAACTCGTTGAGCAGGTCGTTGCCGCCGCCGAAATACATCCACGCGTTCATCTGCCGCACGTTGAGGCTGAACGGGACGGCCGTCGCCAGCGCCCAGGTGGGGTCCTTGCCCCAGTAGTAGTAGCAGGCGGTGTGGGCCATCTCGACCGTGCCGGCCGCGGCCGCGTCCATGGCCTGCAGGCCGCCGACCAGCTCGCCCGCGGCGAAGACCTGGATGTCGAAATTGCCGTCCGTCGATTCACGGACATATTTGGCCATCGTCTCGGCGGCACCGAAGATCGTGTCGAGCGCTTTCGGGAACGAGGACGTGCAGCGCCAGGATATCTTCGGCGAGGACTGCGCGATTGCCGGTGCGGCGAGCGTTGTCGCGGCGGCTGCCCCGATGCCGCCGAGCCCGGCATTCTTGATGAACGAACGACGATCCATTCCGTATTTCCTCCCTATATGAAACGATGCGATGGCCGGATCCCTCATTCCGATCTTTCCGCAACGTCACGACAATACACCCGCCTCGTGCCGAGTCCAGCCGACACGGACGGCGTCCTCCGGATGCGAAAAGGCCCCGGCGCTGGCGCGCCGGGGCCTTTCGCGAAGCAGGCAGTTCGTCGGCTCAGAGCTTGCCGGCGCGCTGCTGGATCATCATGAACGTGTCGTAATTGTACTCGGCCACCTGGGCGTTCAGGTAGTACTGGCCGCGGAAGTCGACGATCGAGTCCCAGATCTTCTTGAAGGCCGGGTTCTTGGCGGTGAGATCGGCGTAGATCTCGTTCGACGCGTTGAAGCAGGCTTCCAGGATCGGCTGGCTGAACGGGCTGAGCTTGGCGCCGGCCGCGACCAGCCGACGGATCGCTGCCGGGTTCAGGTAGTCGTACTTCTGCAGCATGTCGGCGTCCTCGGCCTGCGCCGCGGTGCGCAGGATCGACTTGTAGGTCGCCGGCAGCTCGTCGAACTTGCCCTTGTTGAACATCAGGTGGACGGTCGGGCCGCCTTCCCACCAGCCGGGATAGTAGTAGTAGGGCGCGACCTTCACGAAGCCGAGCTTCTCGTCGTCATAGGGGCCGACCCACTCGGCCGCGTCGATCGTGCCCTTCTCCAGCGCCGGATAGATGTCGCCGCCGGCGAGCTGCTGCGGCACCACGCCCAGCTTCTCGACCACCGCGCCGGCGAAGCCGCCGATGCGCATCTTGAGGCCCTTCATGTCCTCCAGCGTGTTGATCTGCTTGCGGAACCAGCCGCCCATCTGGGTGCCGGTGTTGCCGCCCGGGAAGCCGACCAGGCCCTGCTGGCCGAGGAACTCGTTGAACAGGTCGATGCCGCCGCCATGGTACATCCAGGCGTTCATGCCGCGCGCGTTGAGCGCGAACGGGACGGCCGCGCCCAGCGCCCAGGCCGGGTCCTTGCCCCAGTAGTAGTAGGCGACCGTGTGTGCCGCCTCGACGGTGCCGGCCGCCGTGGCGTCGGCCGCCTGCAGGCCCGGCACGATCTCGCCGGCCGCGAAGCACTGGATCTGGAAATTGCCGTCGGTGGCTTCTGAGACCATCTTGGCGAACACCTCGGCGCCGCCGTAGATCGTGTCGAGCGCCTTCGGGAACGACGAGGTCAGCCGCCAGGTGATCTTGGGGTTCGACTGGGCGATGGCGGGAGCGGCGAGCGTGGTGGCCGCGGCGGCGCCGACGCCGGCCAGCCCGGCGCCCCTGATGAATGAACGACGATCCAACTTTTCCTCCTGATATGCGTGGATTGCGCACGCCGCGGCGCTGGCCGGGGCCTCTTGCGCGGGCGTGGCGCGACAATAGCGCCGGAGCCTGTTTTGTCTATGATCTTCCGGCGCTTAAGCCCCCTATAGGGCGCTTCCGCGGGCTGACGCTGGGGAAGCCTCTACGACGAAAGTCGGAGCTTTCGCCCCTCGCCGGCGCCCGCCGGTTGGAAACGGCCGCGCGGATGGATAAATGTAGCTCGCCGGCGCCGCCTGCCGGCGGATGGAATCCGCAATGTCCCAGCCGCTCGTCGCCGTCACCACCGACTACCGATACCTCGACCCCTATATGTGGCACGCCACGCCGCACCAGTATGTCGAGGCCGCGCTGTCGGCCGCAGGCGTGTTCCCCGTGCTGGTGCCCAGCCTGGGCGGCGACAGGCTCGACCTCGACGGCCTGCTCGACCGCGTCGACGGCGTCATCGCCACCGGCTCGCGCTCCAACGTGCATCCCTCCCGCTACGGCGGCGAGGCGACCGAGCAGAACGGCCCCTACGACCCCGAGCGCGACGCCACCAGCCTGCCGCTGATCCGCAAGGCGGTCGAGCGCGGCGTGCCGCTGCTGGCCATCTGCCGCGGCATCCAGGAGATGAACGTGGCGCTGGGCGGCTCGCTGGCGGCCGAGATCCAGGAGATCGAAGGCCGCAGCGACCATCGCGGCCCGGAGGGCGACCTCGACGCGAAGTTCGCCATCCGCCAGCCGGTAACGATCAGGCCCGGCACCTGCCTGGCCGGCATCGTCGGGACGGGCGAGATCATGGTCAACTCCGTCCACCGCCAGGCGGTGGACCGGCCCGCGCCGGTGCTGCAGGTCGAGGCCGTCGCGCCCGACGGCACGGTGGAGGCGGTCTCGGTGCGCAACGCGCGCGCCTTCGCCGTCGGCGTGCAGTGGCATCCCGAATACTGGACGAAGTCGGACGATGCGTCGGCGCGCCTGTTCCATGCCTTCGGCGACGCGGTCAGGGCGCACGCCGCCGCCCGTGCGCCGGCGCGGCAGGCGGCCGAGTGAGGCGGACCTACTCGCCCGCGGAGACGAGCGATATGAGCCGAGTCCCGGCGCCGAAGGCTTCGTAGTCGACGCCGTCGCCGGCCGAAAACAGCATCGCGACCTTGCCCCCGGCATCGGTGAAGGCGATCGAGCCGTCGTCGCGCGGGCTCCAGAACAGCGCGCCGGCCAGCTCCGGCACGGCGGCCGCGCAGCGCTGGCCGAACACCAGCCGGGCCTTGGCGGCGGCGGGGCTCTCGCCCATCGTCACCTCGCAGCCGGTGTCGGCCCCTTCGAGCAGGATGTGGAAGCTGTTGGCGGTGTCCGGCGTGGCAGGCGCCTCGCGCGGCACGCCCGAGACCGCATAGGCGACGCCTGCCGCCAGCAGAGCGGTCATCGCCGCACCCGACTTGATGAATGCCATTGCCGCCCCCGGCCGGATCAAGGCCCAATCCCTGGCCGAGCATCGCGCGACAGGGTTAACCGGCCGTAAAGCGGCGGTGGAATCGGTACGCCCCGCCGAGGCGGGGCTGGGACGACGGCTGCGGGCGGGCCTACTTGCGCACGATGCCGCTGGTCTCGGGAACCGGCGTCAGCGCCCGGCCCTCGCGGAACCAGCTCTCCAGGTTGCCGAAGGTCAGCTCGCCCATGGCGCGGCGCGTGTGCACCGTGGCCGAGGCGATGTGCGGCAGCAGGCGGGCATTGGGCAGGTCGAGCAGCGCCTGCGGCACGTGCGGCTCGTTCTCGAACACGTCGAGCCCGGCGGCGAGGATGGTGCCGTCGCGCAGCGCCTCGATCAGCGCCGCTTCGTCGACCGTGCTGCCGCGGCCGACATTGATGAAGACGCCGTCGGGGCCGAGCGCCTTCAGCACGTCCGCGTTGATCGCATGCTGGGTCGCCGCGCCGCCGGGTGCCACGCAGACCAGCGTGTCGACCGCCTCGGCGAGCGCCATCAGGCTCGGCTGGTAGCCGTAGGAGACGCCCTCGACCGGCCGCCGGTTGTGGTAGGAGATCCTGAGCCCGAAGCCTTCGAGCCGTTTCGCGACGGCGAGCCCGATGCGGCCCATGCCGTATATGCCGACATGGCGCTCGCGCAGCGTCGCCCTGGTCAGCGGGAAGCGGCCCTGCGCCCAGCGCCCGGCCCGCAGGAAGGCCTCCGCCTGCGGCAGCTCGCGCACCGTGTTGATGAGCAGGCCGACGGCCGCGTCCGCCACCTCGTCGGTCAGCACGTCCGGCGTGTTGGTGATCACGATGCCGCGGGCCACGCAGCGGGCGACGTCGATCGTGTCGTAGCCGACGCCGCCGCCGGCGACGATCTCCAGATTGGGCAGCGCGTCGATGAATGCGCCGCCGACCGGACAGAGCGCCGCCAGCCCCCGCACCTGCGCCGCCACCTCGGGCGTGACCAGCGCTGGGTCGGCGCGGTCGAACATGACGGTGCGGAAATTCTCCTTCACCAGCTCGATCACGCGCTCGTTGAAGCGGCCCGTGATCGCCACGAGCATCTGGTCGGCCTGACCTGTCACGATTTTCTCCTTGTCGGCATGCAGGGCCTGCGGCCCCTCAGTTCCGTTCCCGCGGCCGGCCGGTCGACTGGCGCACGTGCAGCTCGGGCTGGATGAGCTGCTGATGAGTGTCGACGGTCGCGCCGTTGAGGCGGTCGAGCAGCACGCGCGCGGCGCGCCGGCCCACCTCCCGCTGGCCGTTCCAGACCGTCGTCAGCGCCGGCGTCGCGATCGCCGCCTCCTCGAGGTCGTCGTAGCCGGTGACCGACACGTCGGTGCCGGGCACCAGCCCGGCGCGCGCGATGCCGTTCATCAGGCCGATGGCGACGAGGTCGTTCCAGCACACCGCCGCCGTCGGCTTCTCCTTCAGCGCCAAGAAGGCGCCGGCCGCCTCGAAGCCGCCCTGCTTGGTGCGCGGCCCCGGCAGCCGCATCGACGGCAGCACCTCCAGCCCCGCCTTCTTCATCGCCGCGACGTAGCCCTGGTAGCGGTCGCGGCCGGTCGAGGTCTGGTCGGTGCCGCCGATCATGGCGATGCGGGTGTGGCCGAGCGAGATCAGGTGGTTGGTGGCGAGCCCGATGCCGTAGGCGTCGTCGCCGCGGAAGACGGGGACGTCCACGCCCTCGACGGAGCGGGCGACGAGCACCGCCGGCAGGCCGTTGTCCTCGGCCATCTGGATGTCTTCCGGCGGTGTGCCGATGGCCGGCGACATGATGACGCCGTCGGCGCCGAGCTGCAGCAGCGTGTCGATGAAGCTGCGCTGCTTCTCCACCTGGTCGTAGTGGTTGCACAGCAGGAAGGTCTGGCGCGAGCGGTCCAGCTCCAGCTCGATGGAGCGCAGGATCTCGGCGTAGAACGGGTTCATGATGTCGTGCACCGTCACCCCGACGATGCCAGAGCGCGAGGTCCTGAGGCTCGCCGCGCGGCGGTTGTAGATGTAGCCGATGGCGCGGGCATGCTCCTTGATGCGCTCGCGCGTGGCGTCCGCCACCAGCGGGCTGTCGCGCAGCGCGAGCGAGACGGTCGCGGTCGACACGCCGAGCCCCTCGGCGATCGTCGAGAGCTTGATCTTCTGCGCCAGCTAAGCCTCCCGCACGGAATTAAACAGTTTAAGCGGCCTTAGCCAAAGGCGGCCGGGCAGTCAAAGCTTTTTGGCCAGTTGGCTGGCCTCCTCCGGCGCAGTGCGGCTCGCCAGGCGCAGCCTGTGCTCGCGGTGGACGATGTAGAGGCCGCTCGCCACGATGATCGCCGCGCCCGCCACCGTCCAGGCGTCCGGCAGGTCGCCGAAGACGAGGTAGCCCGACGCGACCATCCAGACGATCTGCAGGTAGGGATAGGGCGCCAGCGCGATCGCGGTCGCCCGCTTGAAGGCGTGGATGATCATGTAGTGGCCGAGCGCGCCGTAGACGCCGAGCGACAGCAGGAGCACCCACATCAGCGCCGAAGGCGGCATCGTCGCCGTGGCCGGCGCGACCGGCGCCATCAGCAGCACCGGGGCGAGCGCCGAGTAGAAGATCATGCTTTCCGAGGTCTCGGTGGCGCCCATCCGCCGCGTCATGATCGCGTAGAGCGAGTAGGACAGCATCGAGCCGAGCGCGAAGACGTGGCCCAGCCCGAACACGCCGAGGCCCGGCCGGGTGATCACCAGCATGCCGCCGAAGCCGGCCGCGATCGCCAGCCAGCGCCGCCAGCCCGCCCATTCGCCCAGCATCGGCCCGGCCAGCGCCGTGATCACCATCGGGCCGAGGAAGGCGATCGACGTCGTCTCGGCGAGCTGGAGGTATTTCAGCGCGATGAAGTTGAAGATGGTCGAGCCGTAGAGGAAGACGCCGCGCAGCACCTGCAGGAACAGGCTGTGGTGGCGCAGCACCTTGGGATTGGCCCAGATCCTGAACAGCAGGGCCACCAGCACGAGATGGACGAGGAAGCGCACCCACGACACGAATTCCGGGCTCATGCCGGAAAGCACGAGATATTTCGCGCTGGTGTCGAGGACGGTGAAGCAGATGCCGGCCGCAAACATCAGCAGGATGGCGGAGGCTGGCGTGGCCTTGTCGTCGGCCGATGCGGATGCGGTCAATTGTTTGCTTGGCCTGGCTGCGTCGAACCGCCTGTTTCGGCCGTTTGGCGCCGCCCCGCAAGCGCAAATGCACGCCTCCCGCCCGGCGTGGGCGGCAGGCGCGGACCCGTCTAGGCCTGCTCCTCGACCTCTTCCAGCTCGACCTCCGGCTCGGGGGCCGAGTCGACGCTGGTGAGGTTGGCCTCGATGCGCGACAGCATCTTGAGCAGCGTCTTCTGCTCCTTCTTGTCGAGCCCGCGCAGCGCCTGCTTCTCGGTCTTGCGCAGCGACTTCTCGATCACCCGGATCGCCTCGCGGCCGCTTTCGGTGAGGAAGATGTGCGCCTGGCGCGAATCCGCGTCGCTGGCGTGGCGCTCGAGGAAGCCCTGCGCCTGCAGCCGGTTGATCGTCTTGGTGATGGTCGGCGGCCGCACGCCCAGCCGCGAGGCGAGCCCGCCGGGCGTCTGCCCGTCCTCGTCGGAGAGCGCCATCATGATCTGGTCCTGCCCGGCATAGAGCCCGGTCTGCAGCAGCCGCGCCGCCAGCGCCGTCCGCGACTGGCGCGCGGCCGACTGGAGCCGGCCGAGCATTTCACCCTTGGCAGCCTTCGACATCGAGCTTCTCCCGCCCCGTGGCCATTGCAATCACGCCGCCGCCGGCACCACAATGGTGACGCCGGACCCGTTTTCCACGACCCCCGTGGACGGCGGGCACGGCTCTTTGCCGGCAACATATCCTCTCCATGCCAGAGTTTTCTATCAGTTCTATGACAGCGCCAGCACAATCCTCCGGGCATCCGCCGATCGTCGTCCTGCCGCTCGGCGCCACCGAGCAGCACGGGCCGCATCTGCCCTTCGAGACCGACACGATCATCGCGGAAGGCGTCGCCGCCCGCGCCCGCGCGCTGCTGCCGGCCGGAATGAGCGTAGAGTTCCTGCCGGCCGAGCCGGTCGGCTACTCGCCCGAGCACCTGTTTGCGCCCGGCACACGCTCGCTGTCCTTCGACGAGGCCGTGCGCCGCTGGATCGGCATCGGCGAGGCGACGGCCGCGCGCGGCGTCCGCCGCTTCGTCATGCTCAACGCCCATGGCGGCAACTCGCCGCTGATGACGGTCGTCGCGACCGAACTGCGCATGCGTCGCGCCATGCTGGCGGTGGCGACGAGCTGGACCCGCTTCGGTTACCCGGCCGACCTCGTCGGCGCCGACGAGAAGGCCTACGGCATCCATGGCGGCTTCGTCGAGACCTCGGTCATGCTTGCGCTGCGGCCCGACCTCGTCGACATGGGCGAGGCGCACGATTTTCCCTCCGCGCAGCGATCCTTTGCCGGCGAATTCACCCATCTGCGCGCCTACGGCCCGCACGCCTTCGGCTGGGACATGCGCGACCTGTCGCCGGACGGCGTCGTCGGCAACGCCGCCGCCGCCACGGCGGAAGCCGGCGAGGCCATCCTCGACCACGCCGCCCGCGGCTTCGTCGAGCTGCTGCGCGACGTGGAGAGGTTCGAGCTGGGAAGGCTGACGCGATAGTAATGCTTGACGATACTATCGTGTCACGGTATCATTGAACATGATAAGGTCGTTCCGGAACGACGCTGCCGAAGCGGCATGGCAACGGCGCTTTCTCAAGGGCGTTCCGAACGACATCATCAAGGTCGCCAACCGGAAGCTGACCCAACTCCACAATGCGCAAAGCCTCGACGACCTGCGTGCTCCGCCCGGCAACCGGCTCGAGGCGCTTTCCGGCGACCGCAAGGGGCAGCACAGCATCCGGATCAACGACCAGTGGCGCATCTGCTTTCGCTGGCGCGACGGCGACGCGCATGACGTTGAAATCGTAGACTATCATTGAGGAAGCAAGCCATGGCCGATTTTGCCCCCGCACATCCTGGCGAGGTGCTTCTGGAAGACTTCCTGAAGCCGCTCGGCATGTCGCAATATGCGCTGGCCAAGGCGATCGGCGTGCCGCAGATCAGGGTGAGCGAGATCGTCCGCGCCACACGGTCGGTCACGCCGGACACCGCCCTGCGGCTGGCCCGCTATTTCGGCACCAGCGCCGAATTCTGGATGGGCATGCAGGCGACCTACGATCTGGAGACGGCGCGCGACCAGATGGGCGCCGAGATCGACCGCACCGTCGCGCCCCGGGCCGCCTGAGGCGTTTTTCCCCCGTGCAATTCGCGCGCCGCGCTCCTATATCAGCGGCGACATCCCACCATTTGCCAAGAGGACACCATGCCCGAGGCCCAGGCGCAGAAATCCGCGCAGATCCCCGTCACCGTGCTCACCGGCTATCTCGGTTCCGGCAAGACGACCCTGCTCAACCGCATCCTCTCGGAGGACCACGGCAAGCGCTACGCCGTCATCGTCAACGAGTTCGGCGAGATCGGCATCGACAACGACCTGATCGTGGAATCCGACGAGGAGATCTACGAGATGAACAATGGCTGCATCTGCTGCACGGTGCGCGGCGACCTCGTCCGCACCGTGGAAGGGCTGATGCGCCGCCCCGGCCGCTTCGACGCGATCCTGGTCGAGACGACGGGGCTCGCCGACCCGGCGCCGGTCGCCCAGACCTTCTTCATGGACGAGGACGTGCGCTCCAAGACGCGGCTCGACGCGGTGGTGGCGCTGGTCGACGCCAAGCACCTGCCGCTGCGGCTCAAGGATTCGCACGAGGCCGAGGACCAGATCGCCTTCGCCGACGTGATCGTGCTCAACAAGACCGACCTCGTCAGCGCGGACGAGCTCGCCGCCGTCGAGGCGACCGTGCGCGCCATCAACCCGGCCGCCCGCATCCACAAGGCCGAGCGTTCCGGCGTGCCGCTCGGCGAAGTTCTCGACCGCGGCGCCTTCGACCTGAAGCGCGCGCTGGAGAGCGATCCGCATTTCCTCGACGCGGACGAGCACGATCACGATCATCATGGCCACGACCACCATCACGGCGAGGCCTCGCCCATCCACGACGTCAGCGTCCGCTCGATCTCGCTGCGCGCCGACGAGATGGATCCCCGCAAGTTCTTCCCGTGGATCGAGAAGACGACGCAGATGGACGGCCCCAACATCCTGCGCCTCAAGGGCATCATCGCGTTAAAGGGCGACGACGAGCGCTACGTGGTGCAGGGCGTCCACATGATCCTGGAGGGCGACCACCAGCGCCCGTGGAAAGACGGCGAGAAGCGCGAGAGCCGGCTCGTCTTCATCGGCCGCGACCTCGACGAGGAGCGCCTGCGCCGCACCTTCGAGGCGTGTAAGGCCTGATGCAGGAAATGTCGACGCTCCACGTTGCCCCCCTCTGTCCTGCCAAGGGGACCATTTGGCATCTCCCCCACAGGGGGGCAGATCGGCTGTCATATCTCTTTTCGCCAACCTTCATCGATTGGCGAAAGCAAGGCGGCCGTCCAATCTCCCCCCTTGTGGGGGAGATGTCCGGCAGGACAGAGGGGGGTGCGAAAGAACGCGACCTCGCTATTTTCGTTGGGCACAGCTAGATGCCCACCGTCGCCCCGCTCGACCTCTCCGGCCACTGCATCGCTGCCTGCTGGATCGCCGACGTGCCGCATTTCGCGCTCGCCGACGGCACGGTCCATCGCCTCGACCACGGCCACAAGTCCGTCGAGGCCCATGACGGGCTGCTCGCCGCCGTCCCCTCGCTCGACGGCCGCGTGCTGCTGACGGCGGGCGAGGACGGCAAGGTGCAGGCGATCTCGCCCGCCGGCGAGGTCTCCCTGCTCAGCGAGGTGCCGCGCAAATGGGTCCACGCGGTGACCGCCGGGCCGCAGGCCACCGTCGCCTGGGCGAGCGGGCGCAATGCTTATGTCCGCCTGGCAGACGGCACCGTCCGCGAGTTCCAGCATCAGCGTACGGCGGAAGGCGTCGCCTTCGCGCCCAAGGGCCTGCGCATCGCGGTCGCCCGCTACAACGGCGCGACGCTGCATTTCCCGGCCGCCGCCGGCAAGCCGACCGAGCTCGAATGGGCCGGCGCGCACATGATGGTGACGTTTTCGCCCGACGGCCAGTTCCTCGTCACCGCCATGCAGGAGAACGCCCTGCACGGCTGGAAGCTGGCCGACGGCAAGCACATGCGCATGAGCGGCTATCCGGCCAAGGTGAAGAGCCTGTCGTGGGGGCCGAAGGGCCGCTGGCTGGCCAGCTCCGGCGCGCCGGCGGCGATCGTCTGGCCGTTCCAGTCGAAGGACGGGCCGATGGGCAAGGCGCCGCTGGAGCTAGGCACGCGCGGCGATTCGATGGCGACGGCCGTCGCCTTCCACCCCGGCGACGAGGTGGTGGCGATCGGCTATGCCGACGGCATGGTGCTGGCGGCGCGCTGCGCCGACCAGAAGGAGGTGCTGCTGCGCCGTCCCGGCAAGGGCGCGGTCGGCACGCTGGCCTGGGACCCGACCGGCCAGCGGCTCGCCTTCGGCTCCGATGCCGGCGACTGCGGCGTCATCGACATCACCGGCTGATCCAGCGGAACCTGCCTTCCTCAACGTCACCCACGCTGCTATGGCCATGCGGCGAGCAAGAACATATCATGAACAAATGGCCGCCCTCTCGACTCGCGAAAAGCTGGCGATCCTCGCCGACGCCGCCAAGTACGACGCATCCTGCGCCTCCTCCGGCGCCAAGGGCCGCGACTCGCTGAAGGACCGCGGCATCGGCTCGACCGAGGGCATGGGAATCTGCCACTCCTATGCGCCCGACGGCCGCTGCATCTCGCTGCTGAAGATCCTGCTCACCAATTTCTGCATCTACGACTGTGCCTACTGCATCAACCGCTCCTCCTCCAACGTGCGGCGCGCGCGCTTCCGCGTCGACGAGGTCGTGCGCCTCACCGTCGAGTTCTACCGGCGCAACTACATAGAGGGCCTGTTCCTCTCCTCCGGCGTCGTCCGCTCGCCCGACGAGACGATGGCCGAGATCGTCGAGGTGGCGCGCCGGCTGCGCGAGGAGGAGCGCTTCAACGGCTACATCCACCTGAAGACCATCCCCGAATGCGCGCCCGAGCTGGTCGAACAGGCCGGCCGCTACGCCGACCGCCTGTCGATCAATGTCGAGCTGCCGACCGACGAGGGGGTCGAGAAGCTGGCGCCGTAGAAGAAGCCGCGCGCCATCCTCAAGGCCATGGCCCGGCTGCGCGCCACCATCGAGGAGAAGGCCGAGCCGACGCTGAGGACGAAGCGCGCGGCGCGCTTCGCGCCCGCCGGCCAGTCGACGCAGATGATCGTCGGCGCCGACGCCGCGACCGACGCCGACATCCTGACGACGAGCGCGCGTCTCTATGGCAGCTACCGGCTGAAGCGCGTCTATTACTCCGCCTTCAGCCCGATCCCCGACGCCTCGCGCGCCCTGCCGGCGATGAAGCCGCCGCTGATGCGCGAGCACCGGCTCTACCAGGCCGACTGGTTGATGCGCTTCTACGGCTTCGCGCGCGACGAGATCGTGGCGGCCGCGCCCGGCGGCATGCTCGACCTCGCGGTCGATCCCAAGCTCGCCTGGGCGCTGGCCAACCGCGGCGGCTTCCCGGTCGACGTCAACCGCGCGCCACGCGAGCTGCTGCTGCGCGTGCCGGGGCTGGGCACAAGGGTCGTCGACCGCATCGTGGAGATCCGCCGCATCCGGCGGCTGCGCATCGACGACCTCGCCCGGCTCTGCGCCTCGGTCGCGAAGGTCCGGCCCTTCGTGACCGCCGACGGCTGGTCGCCGGGCGCCCTGACGGACAGCGACGGCCTGCGCGCAAGGCTGAAGCCGAAGGCCGAGCAGTTGAGCCTGTTCTGATGCAGCCGGAGCGTCGCGACCGGCCCGCCCGCCACGTCGTCCGCCTTGCCGGCGAGACCGACTTCGCCGGCTGGCGCGAGGCCGCGCGGCGCCTGGTGCTTGCCGGCGCAGCACCCGGGGACGTCGTCTGGCAGGCCGGCGCCGGCAGCGATCTCTTTTCGGCCGAGACGCCGCTGCCCGAGCCCTCCCCGGACGCCGTCCTCAACGTCCCGCGCGAATTCGTCGAGCGGGCCGAGGCCGCGATCTGCCACCGCGACCCGTCCCGCTTCGCGCTCCTCTACCGCCTGCTGTTTCGCCTGCGCCGGCAGACCCTGCTGCTGCGCATCGGCTCCGATCCCGACGTGAAGCGCCTCGGCGAGATGGAGAAGGCGGTCGGCCGCGACGTCCACAAGATGCGTGCCTTCGTCCGCTTCGCGAAGGTCGGCGACGGGCCGGAGGAGCGCTACGTCGCCTGGTTCGAGCCGGACCACTTCATCGTCGAGCGCAACGCGCCCTTCTTCGTGCGCCGCTTCACCGGCATGCGCTGGTCGATCCTGACGCCGCAGGCCTCGGCCCACTGGGACGGCGAGCGGCTCGCCTTCGGACCGGGCGCCCGCCGCGCAGACGCGCCGGCCGAAGAGGCCGCGAACGAGCTGTGGCGCACCTACTTCGCCAGCATCTTCAATCCGGCGCGCCTGAAGGTGAAGGCGATGCAGGCCGAGATGCCGAAGAAATACTGGCGGAACCTGCCGGAGGCCTCGCTCATTCCTGATCTGATCAAGGGCGCCGGCAGGGCGGCCGAGGAGATGATCGCGAACATGCCGACCAGCCCAGCCCCTCACCACAAGGCGGTGCGCGAACGGCACTGGAGCCGCCTCGAAGCCGAGGCGGGCGACGGCGCCGGCGCCAAAACGATCGCCGAGCTGCGCTCCGCCGCCGACGACTGTCGCCGCTGCCCGCTCTGGCGGCACGCCACCCAGACCGTGTTCGGCGAAGGCCCCGAGACCGCGCGCATCCTGTTCGTCGGCGAGCAGCCGGGCGACCAGGAGGACCTCGCGGGAAAGCCCTTCGTCGGCCCCGCCGGCCGCCTGTTCGACGCCGTGCTGGAGGAAGCCGGCGTCGACCGCTCGCTGACCTACGTCACCAATGCGGTGAAGCACTTCAAGTTCGAGCCGCGCGGCAAGCGCCGCATCCACGCCAAGCCCAACGCCGGCGAGATCAGCGCCTGCCGCTGGTGGCTCGACCGCGAGCTCGATCTCGTCAGGCCCGACATCGCGGTGGCGCTCGGCGCGACGGCCGCGCAGGGCCTGCTCGGCAAGGCGATTCCCGTGACGCGGATGCGCGGCGAGATCGTGGCGCGCGAGGACGGCCTGCGCGTCTTCGTCACCGTCCACCCCTCCTACCTCCTGCGCATCCCCGACGCGGACGCCAAGCAGGCCGAGCGCGAACGCTTCCTCGACGACATGCGCAAGGTGAAGAAGCTGATGGCGGCGTGAGGCGCGGCGCTCAGGCGACCAGCACCGCTCGCAGGTCGTTGACGTTCGTCCCCGTCGGCCCCGGCGCGAACAGGTCGCCGACGGCGTCGAACGCGCCCCAGGAATCGTGGGCGGCAAGCACCGCGCGGGGATCCAGCCCTGCCCTGCGCATGCGCGCCGCGCTGGTGGAGTCGGCGAAGGCGCCGGCATTGTCCTCGGTGCCGTCGATCCCGTCCGTGTCTGCCGCGAAGGCGTGGATGCCCGCCACCCCGTCCATGCCGAGCGCCAGCGCGAGCAGGAACTCGCCGTTGCGGCCGCCGCGCCCGCCCGACCCGCGCACCGTGACCGTCGTCTCGCCGCCGGAGAGCAACAGCACCGGCTTGCGGAACGGCCGGTTCCGCGTCGCGATCTCGCGGGCGATCGCGGCGTGCACGCCGCCGACCTCCTTCGCCTCGCCCTCGATCGCGTCCGACAGGATGACGGCCTCGACGCCGCGCCGCTTCGCCTCGGCGGCGGCCGCCTCCAGCGACAGCGCGGCCGAGGCGATCACATGCACCTCGTCGCGGGCAAAGCGCGGATCGTCCGGCTTCGGCGCGTCGGCCGCGGGCGAGCCGAGATGGCGCATAGCCACCTGCGGCAGCGCGATGCCGTAGGTCTCGACGAGCCGCAGCGCGTCGGCGCGGCCGGCCGGATCCGGCACGGTCGGCCCCGAGGCGACGAAGGCCGGGTTGTCGCCGGGGATGTCGGAGACGACCAGCGTCACCACCTTCGCCGGATGCGCGGCCGCCGCCAGCCGCCCGCCCTTGATGTCCGACAAATGCTTGCGGATCGTGTTCATCGCCGCGATCGGCGCGCCCGAGGCGAGCAGCGCCTTGTTGACCGCGATCTCGTCTTCGAGGCTCATGCCGGCCGGCGGCGCCGGCAGCAGCGCCGAGCCGCCGCCCGAGATCAGCGCAATGACCAGATCGTCCTGCGTCAGCCCCGCGACGGCCGAAGAAAGCCGCTTCGTTGCTGCCAGCCCCGCCGCGTCCGGAACGGGATGCGCGGCCTCCAGCACCTCGATGCCTCGGCAGGGCGCGGCATAGCCGTAGCGGGTGACGACGACGCCTGCGAGCGGCCCGTCCCAGGCTTCCTTGAGCGCGGCCGCCATCTGCGCCGAACCCTTGCCGGCGCCGATCACGACCGTTCGCCCCTTGGGCCGCGCGGGCAGGAAAGCGCGGATGGTGCGGCGCGGATCGGCCGCCGCCACCGCGGCGTCGAAGAGGGAGGTGAACAGGGCGCGGGGATCGGAGATCATGGGTATCCTGTCGGCGAGGTTTTCACCCCTTCGCACCCCCCTCTGTCCTGCCGGACATCTCCCCCACAAGGGGGGAGATCAGCCGGCCGCTTTCTCGTCACTCCTCCTGCAACGTCGGCGATTGGCGAAAGCCGGGCTGACAGCCAATCTCCCCCCTTGTGGGGGAGATGTCCGGCAGGACAGAGGGGGGCGACGTGGGGCGCCACCCTCACAAGGCTCCCGCCATCGCGCCGCCCAGCCCGCTTTTCACCGCCCGCCCGGCGACGTAGACCTCGCGCACGGCGCGGTCGTCGCCCAGCGTCTGCAGCAGGAACAGCTCCTCGGCCAGCGTCTCGACGGTTTCCATGCGCACCGCCATCGCCGGCGT
>JAFKJY010000059.1 GCA_017305835.1 Hyphomicrobiales bacterium | reverse complement strand
CGCGGTGCGCCGGATCCAGCAGGTCGGCCACGGGGGCACGGAAGACGTCCGCGGACTCCGCCTCGTCGACGACGCGCACGGGCGACGGATGCCGCCACCAGCCGAGCACCGGCGTCACGAGGTGTCGCGAGTACTCGAGGGGCACGTCCGCGAGCGTGCCGAGCACCTCGACGCCGGCGGGGTCCAGTCCGGTCTCCTCCCACGCCTCCCGCAGCGCCGCGCCCACGGGCCCGTCGTCGCCGGGATCGATGCGGCCGCCGGGGAAGGCGACCTGGCCGGGGTGGGAGCGAAGCGTCGCCGCCCGCGCCAGGAGCAGCACGTCGAGATCGCGCGACACCGCCGCCGCCCGGGCGTCGTGGTCGCTCTCGAGCCGATCCAGCACACCGAAGAGGATGAGGATGGCGGCCGGACGACCGCAATCGATCGCGGGCAGGTCGCGGAGGGTCGCGAAGCCGCCGTCGTCGGCAGCACGCGCCCCGAGGGCGGCGAGCTGGGCCCGTGCGCTCAGAGAGGTCGGATCGGCGGGCACCCGTTCACGCTACCCCGCGCCGACGACACCGAGCGCCGTCGTCACGCGCTGCGCAGCACCTTGTCCATCGCCTTCCCGCGGGCCAGCTCGTCGACGAGCTTGTCGAGGTAGCGGATCTTCTGCATCAGCGGATCGTCGATCTCCTCGACCCGGACGCCGCAGATCACACCCGTGATGAGCGCCGCGTCAGGGTTGAGCGTCGCGCCGGCGAAGAACTGCTCGAACGTGGTGCCGTCGGCGACGCGCTCGCGGATCGCGGACTCGTCGAACCCGGTGAGCCAGCCGATCACCTCGTCGAGCTCGGCGCGAGTGCGGCCCTTCCGCTCCAGCTTCGCGACATAGAGCGGATACACCGACCCGAAGCTCATCGTGAAGATCCGGTGGCCCATGCCTGCCACGGTACTCGCGACCTCCCCGCTCCCGCAGACCCCGCTCCCGCAGCCCCGCTCCGGCCGGCTCCCCGGCGGGGCCTCAGCCCGCGACGTCGCGCACGACGCGGTAATGCGCGTGGGTGACGAGCGAGGCACCGCGCGACGAGAGCAGCTCGAGCGGCACGGGCCCGATGCCGTCGAACAGCCGCAGCCCGTGCCCGAGGAGGAAGGGAGAGATCTGGAGCATCAGCTCGTCCACGAGACCGGCGGCGAGGTACTGGTTCGTGGTCGACACGCCACCGGCGATGTGCACGTCGCGGTCGCCCGCGGCAGCCTTCGCGCGTTCCAGTGCCGCCTCGATGCCGTCGGTCACGAAGTGGAAGGTGGTGCCCCCGGCCATCTCGAGCGGCTCGCGCGGGTGATGGGTGAGCACGAAGACCGGCGCGTGATACGGCGGCTCGGGGCCCCACCAGCCGTCCCAGTCGCCCGACCACTCACCACGGATCGGCCCGAACATGTTGCGGCCCATGACGAAGGCCCCGGCGTCGACGATGGCGTCGATCTCAGCGCGGTTCTCGTCCGGCGTCTCGAACATCCACCGGTGCAGCGAGCCGGGCGGGATGTCGCCCATCGGCTGCTCGAGGGTCTGATGCTCGCGCGCACCGAACCCGTCGAGCGACACGGACATGGTGGCGATCACACGTGACATGCATCCTCCGGACGGATCTTCGACGACGACACGGCCACCTTACGCACCCGCCCCGACATCGGTCCGCGGATCAGGTCTCGACGCGGGCGACCGGGGCTTCGAGGTGGAAGAAGCAATGTTCCTGCACCAGCGCGGCGAGCTCGGCGCCGAAGCCGGACGTCAGCGTCGCCTCGTGGACGACGACGCAGCGGCCGGTCTTTTCCACCGACGCGACGATCGTCTCGAGGTCGAGCGGCAGCAGGGTCCGAAGATCGATGATCTCGGCGTCGATGCCGGTATCGGCGGCAGCGGCTTCCGCGACATGGACCATCGTGCTGTAGGCGAGCACGGTGACGTCCGCGCCCTCGCGCCGGATGGCCGCCCGGCCTAGCGGAACGGAAAACTGGCCGTCCTCGACCTCGCCGAGCGGGTGCTTCGACCAGGGCGTGACCGGCTTCTCGTGATGGCCGTCGAAGGGGCCGTTGTAGAGCCGCTTCGGCTCCAGGAAGATCACCGGGTCGGGGTCCTCGATCGCCGCGATCAGCAGGCCCTTGGCGTCGCGCGGATTGGACGGCACGACGACCTTGAGGCCGCTGACATGGGTGAACAGCGCCTCGGGGCTCTGGCTGTGGGTCTGGCCGCCGAAGATGCCGCCGCCGGTCGGCATGCGGATGACGATCGGGCAGGTGAACTGGCCGGCCGAGCGGTAGCGCAGCCGCGCGGCCTCCGAGACGATCTGGTCGTAGGCCGGGTAGACGTAGTCGGCGAACTGCACCTCGACGCAGGGGCGCAGGCCGTAGGCGGCCATGCCGATCGCCGTGCCGACGATGCCGAGCTCGGAGATCGGCGTGTCGAAGCAGCGGTTGCGGCCGTATTTCTGCTGCAGGCCGGCGGTGGCGCGGAAGACGCCGCCGAAATAGCCGACGTCCTCGCCGAACACGACCACGCTGCCGTCGCGGCCCATGGAGACGTCCATCGCCGAGCGGATCGCCTCGATCATCGTCATGCGGGGCATCGTCTACACCCCCGCCTGCTGGCGCTGGCGGCGCAGGTGCGGCGGCATCTCGGCGTAGACGCCCTCGAACATGTCGCGCACGGAGGGCTTGCCGCCCGAATGCAGCGTGCCGTGGCTCTCGGCCTCCTTCTGCGCGGCGATGACGCCGTCCATCACCTCGGCCTCGGCCTGCCTGTGCCGTTCCTCGCTCCACACGCCCTTGCCGATCAGGTGGTTCTTCAGGCGGATCACCGGGTCGCCGAGCGGCCAGGCTTCCGACTCCTCCTTGGGCCGGTAGGCGGACGGGTCGTCGGAGGTGGAATGGGCGCCGACGCGGTAGGTGACGTATTCGATCAGCGTCGAGCCGAGGTTCTTCCGCGCCCGCTCGGCCGCCCATTTGGCCACCGCGTGGACGGCGAGGTAGTCGTTGCCGTCGACGCGCAGGGCGGGGATGCCGAAGCCGAGACCACGCGCGGCGAACGTGCCGGATCCGCCCCGCGCGATGCCCTGGAAGGTCGAGATCGCCCACTGGTTGTTGACGATGTTGAGGATCACCGGCGCGCGGTAGGTCGAGGCGAAAACGAGGGCTGCGTGGAAATCGCTCTCGGCGGTCGAGCCGTCGCCGATCCAGCCGGCGGCGATCTTCGTGTCGTTGCTGATGGCCGAGGCCATCGCCCAGCCGACCGCCTGCACGAACTGGGTGCCGAGATTGCCGGAGATCGAGAAGAAGCCGTGCTCCTTGGAGGAGTACATGATGGGAAGCTGGCGGCCCTTCAGCGGGTCGGCGGCGTTGGAGAAGATCTGGTTCATCATCTCGACCATCGGATAGCCGCCGGCGATCAGCAGGCCGGCCTGCCGGTAGGTCGGGAAGTTCATGTCGCCGGGCTCCAGCGCCCGGCGGAACGCGCAGGAGACGGCCTCCTCGCCCATGTGCTGCATGTAGAAGGAGGTCTTGCCCTGGCGCTGGGCGATCTGCATGCGCGCGTCGAAGGCGCGCAGCGTCATCATGTGGCGCAGGCCCTCCAGCAGCTCATCGTCGGTCAGGCTGCCGGCCCACGGGCCGACGGCGTTGCCCTCACGGTCGAGCACGCGGATGATCGAATAGGCGAGGTCGCGGATGTCGCGCGGGTCGACGTCGACCGGCGGACGGGCGACGGAGCCGGCCCTGGGGATCGGCACCTTCGAGAAGTCGGGCGTGCCGCCCGGCCGCACCTCGGGCTCGGGGACGTGAAGGCTGAGACGCGGACCTTCGGCCATGATCTTCCCACCGCTTCTGCCGCATTTCCGGACGCAAAACCGCTGCGCACTCTTGCTGGAAATGCTCCGGCGCCCGCCGGGGTTCTCCTCCGCAGGCCCGGCAAGAATGGCGCAAACGTCGCGAAATTTCCTGTCCATTTCATGGTGGAACGGACAGGAAGAGGAAAGGCGGCGGCCGGTTTCGCGCCAGATCGAGCCGGCGACGGCGCATGTGCTGCCGCTGGTGCACAGCGCGGCCGGCTCATGCCGCACACCCTGCCGCGGATGCGTTGTGCCGGTCAGCCGCCGGCGAGCTCCGAGACCAGGCGGATCAGCCCGCCCTGACCCGTGACCCCGCACTTGCGGTAGACCCGGTTGAGTTGGGTCTTGACCGTCGCCCGCGAAATCCCGAGCGCGGCGGCGATGTCGTCGAGGCGTAGATGCACGAAATGACGGCCGAGAGCAGCTCGGTATCGAAACCGATCACGACACGCCCTCAGTTGCCGCTCAGGTGCGGTCACCGTCATTTTCCGCCGGCGCCGTGTCAACGGTCCGGAAGGCGCTTTTTGCTGTCCTGCCGAAGGTCGATTGCGGCAATCGTGCAACACCGAGGACCGATTGTCGCGGGCGTCAACCTCGGGGCTGACGCGACTCATCTTCCCCGCGGTGCAATCTGCCCTGTGACATCCGGAGATGCGTCGTCCGGCGCTTGTCATGTGACGGGACAATTGCGGGAGCAGGGCGAAATATGGGGCGGGGCGTCGACGGTTTTGATGTGAGGCATGGCGCTGGCCGCCGCGGCGGCGCGCGGGCGCTGACGCTCGGCGCGCTGGCGGTGGGCCTCGCCACGGCTGCGATGCTGGCCGCAGGCACGCCGCAGGCGTTGGCGGCATGCGCCGATTGCGTGCCGGGCGATGCGTCGGGCTCGAACGCCAGTGCCTGGGGCACGGGCTCGGTGGCGAGCGACACGAATTCCACGGCTATCGGCGTCAACGCGCAGGCGACCGGCTTTGAATCCACCGCCACCGGCGAGGGTGCGCATGCGACCGGCGATTCATCCACAGCCACCGGCGTCCAGGCGTGGGCGACCAACCTCAATTCCACCGCCACCGGCCATGAGGCGCAGGCGCTGGGCATCTATTCCACCGCCACCGGCGGCGCAGCGTGGGCGACGGGCGATTTTTCTACCGCCACCGGCGTCGGCGCGCATGCGACCGGCGTGCAATCCACCGCCACCGGCGAAGGTGCGCAAGCGACCGGCGGTTTCTCCACCGCCACCGGTCAGGGCGCGCAGGCGACCGGCGCGCAGTCCACCGCCACCGGCGAGAGTGCGCAGGCGACCGGCGATTTCTCCACCGCCACCGGTGAGGGGGCGCAGGCGACCGACAATTTCGCCACCGCCTCCGGCGTCAATGCACTCGCGACCGGCGTACAATCCACCGCCACCGGCGCGAGTTCGCATGCGACCGGCGCGCAATCCACCGCCACCGGCGAGAGTGCGCATGCGACCGGCACCACGTCTACTGCCACGGGCATCGCAGCGCAGGCGACCGGCGTTTCATCCACCGCCACCGGCGGCGCAGCGTGGGCGACCGGCGACTTTTCCACCGCCACCGGCGTCGGCGCGCATGCGACCGGCACCGGTTCCACTGCCACCGGCGTCGGCGCGCAGGCGACGGCCGACAACGCCACCGCGCTCGGGCGGGGTGCGACGGCCGGCTTCGCCAATTCGATGGCCCTCGGCCAAGGCGTCGCCACCACGCGCGCCGATCAGGTGATGGTCGGCACGGCGAGCAACACCTACACGCTGGCCGGCATCGCCTCGGCGCAGAGCCGCGCCGCGCAGACCGGGCCGACCTATTTCACCACTTCCGACGCGGCCGGCAACCTCGCCGTCTCGAATTACGGGCCGACCGACATCGCCGGGCTCGACAGCCGCGTCACGACGCTGGAGAACAGCGCCGCCAACATTGGCGCGAACATGGCCCGCAACCTCGCCGAGGCGCGCAGCGGCACGGCGCTGGCGCTGGCGGCCGCCAGCATGCGCTTCGACGACACGCCGGGCAAGCTCTCCGTCGCCGGCGGCTTGGGCTACTTCAAGGGCATGACCGGGCTCTCCTTCGGCGTCGGCTATGCGGCGAGCAACTCGTTCCGCTTCAACGCCTCCGTCAGCGGCGTCCCGCAGACCGGCGACATGGGGGTTGGCGCCGGCTTCTCGTGGACCCTGAATTGAGAAGCTTCCCGCGGGCGGCCGGTTTCGCGCAGCGTTCCGGCGACCGCATACCGGTCAGCCGCCGGCGAGCTCCGAGACCAGGCGGATCAGCCCGCCCTGACCCGTGACCCCGCACTTGCGGTAGACCCGGTTGAGATGGGTCTTGACCGTCGCCCGCGAAATTCCGAGCGCGGCCGCGATGTCGTCGAGGCGGTCGGTTCGCAGCACCGCGGCGACGACGCGGATCTCGCCCGCCGTCAGGCGGTAGAGCTGCATCAGGGTCTCGAGCGGGGTCTTGTCCGCGAGCGACGAGCCGCGCACGAAGACGGCGGCGACCGCCTCGTAGGCGCTGCCGGCCTTGCGGCGGTTGCCATCGGTCAGCGGCAGCACGCTTGCGGTCCAGTTCCGTTCCGGATCGTCCGAGAGCTGGATCGCCACGCGGCGCGCGGCGCCGCGCGCGTCGCGGTCCTGCAGCGCCCGCAAGCTGTCGAGGAGGGCGCGGTCGGCCTCCGCGGCGACAGCCCGCAGCGCGCCGCCGCGTTCCGCGACGAGCGTGGCGTCCGCCAGCATCTCCTGCCCGCGCGCATTGGCGAGCACGATGCGGCCGCCGCCGCCGACGAGAAACACGCCGGCCTCGACGTGGTCGAGCGTATCGGTGAGCGCGGCCTCCCTCGACTGCTGCCTCAGGAAAAGCCGTCCGATCGCGACCGCCTTCAGGAGATGCGGGACGAGCAGGCCGAGCCGCTCCCGCGCCTCGCCGTCGATCTCGCGGCCGTGCCACTGGATCGTGAGGAAGACGGCGCGCGTCGCCTCCCGCTCGAGAGCGACGCCAAGCGCGTCCGTCAGGCCCTGGGGGGCGAGCCATTCCCTGTAGAAGCGCGTCTCGCGCATCTCTGCGGCCGGCACGTAATCGGTCCCCGCCATCACGGACCCGACCCGCTGGAAGGTCGCGGCGGGGAAGATGGGGTTCAGCGGCGCGTAGGTCTCGTTGTAGAGCCGCGTCCAGTGCGGGTCGCTGTTGTAGGCGTGCACGGCGTCGCTGCCGGAATCCGCGATGTCGTGCCAGAACATGACCGCCGAGGCGCCGCCCGCGAATTCGCAGACGCGCCGCATGGCCTCGGGCCAGAGGCGCGGGTCCAGGGCCGCATCGTAGATGCACGAAATGATGGCCGAGAGTAACTCGGCATCGAAACCGATCACGACACGCCTCTAGTTGGTCAGGCGCGCTCACTGTCTTTTTCCGCCGGCGATGTGTCAACGGCTCGGAAGGCGCTTTTCACTGTCCTGCCGAAGTCTATCCCAAGTCCTGCCGAAGGCCGATTGCGGCAACTGTGCAACACCGAAGACCGATTGCAGCGGACGTCAACCTCAAGGCTGACGCGACTCATCTTTCCCTCGGTGCAGTCTGTCCCGTGACATCCGGAGATGCGTCGTCCGGCGCTTGCCATGCGACGGGACAATTGCGGGAGTGGGACGAAAAATGGGGCGGTGCGTCGACGGCTTCGATTTGAGAGATGGTGCGGGCCGCAGCGGCGGCGCGCGGGCGCTGACGCTCGGCGCGCTGGCGGTGGTCCTCGCCACGGTTGCGATGCTGGCAGGCGCGTCGCAGGCGCTGGCGCAATGCGCCAATTGTGTGGCGGGCACGGCCACGGGTACGAGCTCCATCGCCTGGGGCGCGCTCTCGACGGCGAGCGGCATGTATTCCACCGCCGTCGGCGTGAACGCGGAGGCGTCGGGGCCCTATTCCACCGCCACCGGTCACGATGCGAAGGCGACGGACTTTTTCACCACCGCCACCGGCGAGTCCTCGGAGGCGACCGGCGTCAGTTCCACAGCGACCGGCAAGAGCGCGCGTGCGACCGGCGCTAATTCCACCGCCACCGGCGAGGGTGCGCAGGCGACGGGCGATTCATCCACCGCGACCGGCCAGAATGCTCAGGCGACCGGTCTCAATTCCACCGCCACCGGCCAGGACGCGCAGGCGACCGGCATTTATTCCACCGCGACCGGCCAGAACGCGCATGCGACGGGCGATTTTTCCACCGCCGCCGGTGTGAGCGCGGAGGCGACCGGCTCGGCCTCCACCGCCACGGGTTCCTATGCGAAAGCGTTGAACGATTTTTCCACCGCCACCGGCGAGTTGGCGATCGCTGCGGGGGCGCTCTCCACCGCCACAGGTTCCAATTCGCAAGCGGTGGGTGCGAACGCCACCGCCACCGGCGTCCTGGCGTCGGCGGCGGGCGATAATTCCACCGCCACCGGCGAGGCGTCGCAAGCGACGGGCGATAGTTCCACCGCCCTCGGCGCAAGCGCGTATGCGAGCGGCGCGCGATCCACCGCCAGCGGCTTTAGCACGCTGGCGACGGGCGCCAACGCCTCGGCCTTCGGCGCCGGCGCGGTCGCCTCGGGCGCGAATTCCCTCGCGCTCGGCGACAGGGCCGGCGCGACCTTCAACAACTCCGTCGCCATCGGCCAGAACGTCAAGACGACGCGCGCCGATCAGGTCAGCATCGGTTCCGCGACGAACACCTACACGCTGGCCGGCGTCGCCTCGGCGCAGAGCCGCGCGGCGCAGACCGGTCCGACCAGCTTCGTCACCTCCGATCAGGCCGGCAACCTCGCCGTCTCGAACTACGGTCCGGCCGACATCGCCAGCCTCGACAGCCGCGTCGGCGCGCTGGAGAGCTCGGTGCTGGGCGGCATGGACAAGGCCTATGAGGGCACCGCGATGGCGCTGGCCATGGCGGGGGCGGGGCTGCCGGGCGACGCCAACTACGCCGTCTCGATCAACTGGGGCACGTTCCAGGGCCAGAACGCCTTCGCCTGGACGGCCGCCATCCGCCTGTCCGACCATTTCCAGCTCAATGGCGGCATCGGCGTCGGCGCCGGCCAGGGCACGGTGGGCGGCCGCGCCGGCCTGATGCTGACCTGGTAGGCGCGCCGCATGACCCTGCCATGAGCGGTGTTCGCACCCTGCGCCGGCTCGGCCTCGCCGCCGTCCTGCTCGCGGCCGTCGCCGGCGTGTTGTCGGCCCCGCCCGCGCTGGCGCAGGCGAAGAAGGAGCCGCGGGCGGCGACGAAGCCGGCCGGCCCTGTGGCCGCCAACATCGACCGCAACGGCGTGCTGATCCTCGTGCGCTCGGCGCTGCTGGCGCTCGACCAGGCCAACAGGACCGGCAACTACACCGTGGTGCGCGACCTCGGCGCGCCGGGCTTCCAGGTCAACACCGACGCGCGGCTGGCCGAGATCTTCGCCGCCCAGCGCAAGCAGGGCCTCGACCTCTCCGGCGTCGCCGTGCTGGAGCCGCAGCTCACTTTGCTGCCGCAGATCGAGACCAACGGCCTGCTGCACATGGCGGGCTTCTTCCCGTCGGTGCCCAAGCAGCTCAATTTCGAGCTGCTGTTCGCACCGGCCGACCACCAGTGGAAGATCTTCGGCATCTCCATCAATCTCGGCGACAGCACGCCGCAGGCGCCGGACGGGCCGACGCCGCCGGCCCCGGCCGTGTCGACCGAAACCCCCGAGCCGCCCGCGGCCGCCATCACCGTGAAGCCGGCGGACAAGCCCTGAACGGAGGGGCGTCCGGCCGCCGGCGCCTCAGGGGATGATCTCCTGCAGGGAGTCGCGGACGCGGTACATCAGGTCGAGGTGCAGCTCGATCATGCGCTCCATCGACTTGATGTAGGCCTGCGCGCCGATGTTGAGCGCGGCGATGACCCTGCCGCGCGGGTCGCGCACCGGCACGGCGAGCGCGCACAGGCCGATCTCGAACTCCTGGTCCACCGCGCCGTAGCCGCGCTCGCGCGTCAGCCGCACCTGATCCATGAGCTGGCCGACGTCGGTCAGGGTGATCTCGGTCAGCTTGCGGCGGTCCATCTCGGTGATCAGCGCCTCCGCCCGCTCGTCGGGCATGGCCGACAGCAGCACCCGCCCCATCGCCGAGCAGTAGGCGGGGATGCGGCTGCCGGGGCTGAGGTTGGCGGTCATGACGCGGCGCTGCGAGGCGCGGGCGACATGCACCACGTGATGGCCGTCCAGCACGCCGGACGAGGCCGGCTGGTCGGTCTCCGTCATCAGGCGGTCGAGGAAGGGCTGCACCAGCGTCGGCAGGCGGGCCGAGGCGAGGTAGGAATAGCCGAGCCGCAGGATCTTCGGCGTCAGCGTGAAGAACTTGCCGTCGAAGCTGGCATAGCCGCCGTCGACGAGGGTGAGCAGGCAGCGCCGGGCCGTCGCCCGGTCGAGGCCGGTGACCCGCGCGACGTCGGTGATCGACAGCCGGTCGGTGACGTCGGTGAAGGCCTCGATCGTCGCCAGACCCTTGGAGAATCCGCCCAGCACATCGGTTCGTTTCATGTGGCTCCACCCATCAAACGCGAATCTGTGCGTATATTGAACAAACATCACATAGCGCACAAACACGTTGACGATGAATAGGCCACCTCCTAGCCTTCATCAACCCACGACAGCCCGGCCGGCTGTTGCAGGTCGGCGCCGCCCCGGCTCGCGCCGGGAGGAGGCGGCCAGGATTTCGGTGCTGATGAAACCGACGTCGACTGCACGTGAAGCGGTGTCCGAGATCCCCGACGGGGCGACGGTCCTCGTCAGCGGGTTCGGCGGGGCGGGAACGCCGGTCGAGCTGCTGCATGCGCTGATCGACCACGGCGCGCGCGACCTCACCGTCGTCAACAACAATGTCGGAAACGGCTATGTCGGGCTCGCCGCGCTGATTGCGACCGGCCGCGTGCGCAAGATGATCTGCAGCTTTCCGCGCTCGGTCGACCCGCGCGCCTTCCGGGCGCAGTACACGGCCGGCCGCATCGAGCTCGAGCTGGTGCCGCAGGGCACGCTGGCCGAGCGGCTGAGGGCCGGCGGCTCGGGCATCCCCGCCTTCTACACGCGCGCCGGCGTCGGCACCGAGCTTTCCGCAGGCAAGGAAAGCCGCGAGTTCGACGGACGCACCTACATCCTCGAAAAGGCGCTGCGCGGCGACTTCGCGCTGGTCAAGGCGCTGCGTGCCGACACGGCCGGCAACCTGATCTTCAACAAGGCGGCGCGCAATTTCGGCCCGGTCATGTGCATGGCCGCCGCCCGCACGATCGTGCAGGTGTCCGAAGTTGTCGAGGCGGGCGCGCTCGACCCCGAGCACATCGTCACTCCCGGCATCTTCGTCGACCACCTGGTCGAGGTCGGCCAGCCGATCCAGGAGGAGGAGCTGGTGGCGCAGGGGGTGGTCTACCCATGAGCAGGGGCAAGCACCCGGCCGCGCTGACGCGGGCGCAGATGGCGTGGCGGGCCGCGCAGGACATCGCCGACGGTGCCTACGTCAATCTCGGCATCGGCATTCCCGAGCTGGTCGCCCAGTTCGTGCCGGCCGGGCGGCACGTCGTCTACCACAGCGAGAACGGCATACTCGGCTTCGGTGCGGCGCCGGAGAAGGGGCATGAGGACTACGACCTGGTGAACGCCGGCAAGAAGCCGGTGACGCTGCAGCCGGGCGCGGCCTTCTTCCATCACGCCGACAGCTTCGCGATGATCCGCGGCGGACATATCGACCTCGCCATCATGGGCGCCTTCCAGGTGTCGCAGACCGGCGACCTCGCCAACTGGATCGCCGGCACGGACGCGATTCCCGCAGTCGGCGGCGCGATGGATCTGGCGACCGGCGCCAAGGCCGTCCAGATCATGACCGAGCACGTGACGCGCGACGGCGAGCCGAAGCTGCTGGAGCGCTGCACCTATCCGCTGACCGGCGTCGGGGTGGTGTCGCGCATCGTCACCGACCTCGCCGTCATCCGCGTCGCGGACGGCGGCTTCCTGCTGGAGGAGCTGGTCGACGGTGTGGGCTTCGACGAATTGCAGGCCATGACCGGGGCGCCGCTGCGGACCGGCGCGGAGACGCGCAGGCTGCGCGTGCCTGTCCTGGCCTGAGCGGCTGCCGCGGGGCGGGCCGAAGGTCTCGGAATTTTGCTTTGCGTCCGATCGCATGGCGACGGACCACATACGGAGGTTGATAATGGCCGGCGAAGGGTTCGAGCATCTGCTCTCTCCGCTCAGAATCGGAAACATCACGGTCCGCAACCGCGCGCTGTCAACGGCGCACGGCACGGGCTTCTCGCAGGGCGGCAAGATCGGCCCGCGGCTGATCGAATACCACCGCGCCCGCGCGCAGGGCGGCATCGGCCTGATCATCTTCGGCACCACCTCGATCGACGGCTCGCCGATCGGCATCCGCGGCCAGGGCGGCGGGCTGGTCAGCGGCGACGAGGTCATCGACCAGTACAAGCCGCTGGTCGAGGCCATCCACGCCGAGGGCACCAAGATCTTCTGCCTGCTGTCGCATTCCGGCAGCGTCACCAACATGGGTCCGCAGGGCGAGCCGCCGCTGGCGCCGTCGCCGATTCCGATGGACCGCTCGCGCGACATCCCGCACGAGTTGGAGGTCGACGAGATCCAGACGCTGGTGAAGCAGTGGGGCATCGCGGCGGCCCGCTGCAAGGCGGGCGGCTTCGACGGCGTCGAGCTGTCGTTCACGCACGGCAACCTCGTCCAGCAGTTCGTGTCGCCGCGGTCCAACAAGCGCACCGACGAGTATGGCGGCAGCGAGGAGAAGCGGCTGCGCTTCGCCAAGGAAGTGCTGGAGGAGACGCGCAGGGCGGTCGGCCCGGACTACATCCTCGGCATCCGCTTCAGCGCGACCGAGGTGGTCCCCGACGGCTACCAGCTCGACGACGGCGTGCGCTACGCCAAGCTGATGCAGGAGTGGGGCAAGCTCGACTTCATCGACGTCAGCGCCGGCACCAACAACAGCATGAAGAGCCGGTCGTTCCACTACCCGGTGATCTCGTCGCCGCCGCGGCCGCTGGTCGGCTATGCGCGCGCCATCAAGGACGCGGTCGACGTGCCGGTGTTCTGCGTCGGCAAGATCTCCGACCCGGCCGAGGCCGAGGCGATCGTCGCCGCCGGCGATGCCGACCTGGTCGGCATGACCCGCGCGCACATCGCCGAGCCGTCGATCATCCGCAAGGTGATGGAAGGGCGGCTGCAGGACATCCGCACCTGCATCCATGGCAACGAGGGCTGCTTCAGCCGCCAGCAGCGCGTCGGCGACATGTCGTGCGTCTACAACCCGCGCACCGGCCGCGAATACCAGTGGGAGCGGCTGGAGCCGACCGAGAACTACCGGTCGGTGATGATCATCGGCGGCGGCCCGGCCGGGCTGGAGGCCGCGCGCGTCGCGGCCAAGCGCGGCCACGACGTGGTGCTGCACGAGCGCTCCGACAGGCTCGGCGGACAGGTCAGGACGCTGGTCAAGGCGCCCTACCGGCAGGACTATGCGCGCATCGTCGACTGGCTCGAGGGCCAGGCCCGTCGCGCCGGCGTGCTGGTGCGGCTGGAGAGCGAGATGACGGCGGACAAGGTCCGCGAGGCCAATCCCGACGTCGTCATCGTGGCGACCGGCTCGCGCGACACCAAGCCGGACGTGCCGGGCGCCGACGGCGCCAACGTGTTCACCGCGCGGCAGGTGCTGCAGGGCGCGCAGCCGGGCAAGCGGGTGGTGATCGGCGACTTCGACGGGCGCCACATGGGCCTCTCGACCGCCGAGCTGCTGGCGCAGCGCGGCCACGAGGTCGAGATCGTGACGAGCGCCTTCTATGTCGGCATCGACGTCGACCACCTGACGTGGCGGGAGAGCTACGACCGGCTGCTGGCGCTGGGCGTCAAGATGTCGGCCCTGCAGGAGGTCGTGGGCGTCGGCCCCGGCGTGGCGCGGGTGCGCCTGACCGACGGCAGCGAGCGCGAGATCGAGACCGACAGCGTGGTGTTCTGCTCCAAGGGCACGGCCGATCGCGGCGTCTACAAGGGGCTGAAGGGCAAGGTCGGCGAGCTGCACGCCATCGGCGACTGCTGGGCGCCGCGCCAGCTCGAACAGGCCATCTACGAAGGATCGAAGACCGGACGCGCCATCTGAGCCTGCGGGGCGGATGGACGACAAGCCGAGGGACATGATGACGACATTCGAACTATCCATCGATGCGCTGCGGGCGCGGCGCAACTCGAAGTGGAACCGCTACGGCAGCGACGTGATCCCGGCCTGGGTGGCGGAGATGGACTTTTCCGTCGCCGCGCCGATCCAGGCGGCCGTGCAGCAGACCGTCGACCAGATGGATTACGGCTATCCGCTGCGCAACGGCAACCGCGCCGACATCGCGGTTAACAACGCATTCGCCGCGCGCATGAAGGAGCGCTTCGACTGGGAGGTCGATCCCGACAACGTGCTGGCGCTTGCCGACCTGGTGCAGGGCACGTTCGCGCCGATCCGCGTCTTCTCCGAGCCGGGCGACGGGGTGGTGCTGCAGGTGCCGGCCTACCCGCCGTTCCGCGAGGCCATCATCGACAACGGCCGCCGGCTGATCGAATTCCCGATGGTCGACGACGGCACGCGCTACCAGCTCGACATTGCCGCACTGGAGCGGCTGATCGACCCGACGACGCGCATCCTGGTGCTGTGCAACCCGCAGAACCCGACCGGCCGCGTGTTCGAGCGCGACGAACTGCTGGAGTTCGGCCGCGTCGCCATCGAGCGCGACCTGATCATCATCTCCGACGAGATCCATTCCGACCTCGTCTTCGACGGGCGCAAGCACATCCCGATCGCCAGCCTGTCGCCGGAGATCGCCGCGCGCACGGTGACGATCACCTCGCCGACCAAGAGCTTCAACATTCCGGGCCTGCGCTGTGCGGTCGTGTATTTCGGTACGGCGGCGCTTCGCGACCGCTTCTTCAAGAGCTTCCCGCGCCGCATGGTCGGGGCGCCCAACATCATCGGCATCGACGCCACGGTGGCGGCGTGGACGCAGGGCCAGCCCTGGCTCGACGAGGTGCTGGCGCATCTCGGCAAGGTGCGCGACCGCGTCGCCAGCCGCCTGCGCAAGGAGCTGCCGGAAATAAATTTCCATATTCCGGAAGCGACGTACATGGCTTGGCTCGACTGCTCCAAGCTGGGGTTTAATGTCACCGCCGCCGACTTCTTCCTGCAGAATGCGAAGCTCGCCTTCAGCCCGGGGGAAACCTTCGATCCGGCGTCCCGGCAGTTCATCCGGTTCAACTTCGCAACGTCGACGGCAATCGCCGACGAGATCCTCGACCGGATGGTCGAGGCCGTGAAACGCGCGCGCTCCTGAGGCCAAGGCAGATGAGGAAGATCGAAGCAGACGTGGCAATCATCGGGGGCGGCATCGTCGGCCTCTCGATCGCCCGCGAGATGCGCAAGCGCAACCGCAAGGTGGTGGTGCTGGAGCGCGGCGGCATGGGCGAGGAGGCCTCGGGCCTCAACGGCGGCGGCGTGCGCCAGCAGGGCCGGCTGCTGCCGGAGATCCCGCTTGCGCTGGCGGCCGTCGAGATGTGGAAGACGCTCGACACCGAGCTCGGCCGGCCGACCGGCTACCGCCGCAACGGCCATCTCTATCTCGGCGAGAGCGACGCCGACATGGACAAGTTGGCGAAGATGCGGGAGGCCGAGATGAAGCTCGGCCTGGAGAGCGAGATCGTCGAGGGCAAGGCGCTGAAGGAGCTGGCGCCGGCGCTGGTCGACGGCCTGCCGGGCGCCAAATACTGCGCCACCGACGGCTCGGCCATCCCGCTGCAGGCCAGCAAGGCGATCGGCGCGGCGGCCGTCGAGGCCGGCGCGATCGTGCTGGAGAACGAGGAGGTGGTCGCCGTCCCGCTCTCCAACCACAAGGTCTGCGGCATCATGAGCCGCAACACCTTCGTCGAGGCGCCGGTCGTCGTCAACGCGGCCGGCCCGTGGGCGCCCTTCGTCGGCGAGAAGGTCGGCGTCTACATCCCGATCTATCCGAGCCGCTCGATCATGATGATGAGCGCGCCGTTCCCGATCAAGGTCGCCGACCCGTTCGTGCAGACGGCCTCGATGGCGATGGCGGTGTGCCAGCTCCCCGACGGCTCGGTGCGCATGGGCGCGGGCGCTGCCGCCAACGACATCGGCCGCTTCACCTACAGCAAGGAAGTGCGCAACCCGCCCTTCGAGCAGGCCAAGCCGCGCGGCAAGGCGCTGGAGATGTTCCCGGTGCTGAAGGATGTCAAGATCGTGCGGCGCTGGGCCGGCATCCGCGAATGCACGCCCGACATGATGCCGATCATCGGCTGGGCCTCGGAGAAGGTGGAGTCGCCGGAAGGCTTCTTCATCGCCGCCGGCTTCAGCGGCCACGGCTTCTGCCTCGGCCCGGTCGCCGGCAGGCTGATCACCGAATGGCTGGTCGACGGCAAGCCCTCGATCGACCTCTCGGCCTTCTCGCACGACCGCTTCCTGCGCCCGCAGGGACCGCTGACGGTCGTCGAGGTGCGGCCGGAGCAGACCGGCTGACGGCCGAGAAAAAGGAGACGGACATGGCAGGCGAACTCAAGCAATCACGGGCGATGGCCGAGACGCTGGGCGTGCCCGGCCGGGTGACCGCCGGGGCGCGCGGGCGCCTCATGCTGGTCGATTCCTCGGGCGGCCGCTCCGGCGTCGAGCCCGAGGCGCTGACGGCGGGCGAGCTGTTCCTGTCGGCGCTGATCGGCTGCGGCGCCGTCATCGTGGAATCGGCGGCGCGCAAGAACGGCGTGAAGATCGAGAAGGCGGTCTTTGCCGCCACCAGCTCGCGCTACTCCGACAATCTCGCGAAATACACCGCGATCGACATCGAGGTGGAGGTCATCGGCGCGACCCAGGCCGAGGCCGAAAGCCTCGTGAAGGTATATCAGGACGAGTGCCCGATATACGGCCTTGCTGCGACCGCCAGCAAGGTAAGCGTGAAGATAAAGGGAACCAAGAACTGAAGTCCGGGGCAATTTATCGGACGGTTGGGTGAAGGAGGTATTCCAATGACCAAGAACAGATTTGACACAGGCAAATTCGCCGCCACGCGCAGGCAGTTCCTGGGCGGCTCTCTCGGGCTCGGCGCCGCCAGCATCGTCGGCTTCGGCGCCGCCACCATGCCGGCAGCGCGCGCGCAGGCCCGCCGCGGCGGCACGCTGCGCATGGCCTATCCGAACCCGGTCGACAAGATCGATCCGCATGCGACGCTGTCGGTGGCCGGCCAGCAGCTCGCCAACTCGATCTTCGACAACCTCACCGACCTGGACGCCAAGGGCACCTTGACGCCGCGGCTGGCGACCGAGTGGACGCCCGAGAAGGGCGGCGAGGAGTGGGTCTTCAAGCTGCGCGAGGGCGTCAAGTTCCACCACGGCAAGGAGTTCACCTCCGAAGACGTGGTGGCGACCGTCGAGCACACGATGGACAAGGCCGTCGCCGGCCCGTCGCTCGGCACCTTCGGCCCGATCAAGGAAGTGAAGGCGGAAGGCCCGCACCAGGTGCGCTTCATCCTCACCCAGCGCTTCGGCCAGCTCCCGACGGCGTTCGCCTCGCGCTGGGCGCGCATCGTGCCGGCCGACCGCGTCGGCAAGATGGCGGACGGCCCGGTCGGCACCGGCCCGTTCCTGTTCAAGGACCACCAGCCCGGCGCCACCACCACGGTGGTGCGCAACGAGAACTACTGGATGAAGGACAAGCCGTATCTGGACGGCATCCAGTACATGCAGCTCGCCGAGTCCGTCGCCCAGCAGGCGGCGCTGCGCGGCGGCTCGGTCGACGTGGTCAACCAGATCAGCTCGGAGGCCTATTTCAGCCTGCGCAACATCGACGGGATCGTCGCCTATTCGGAGCCGACGGCGCGCTACCAGATCCTGTTCCTGCAGGCCAACATGGCGCCGTTCGACAACGTCAAGCTGCGCCAGGCCTTCCGCTTCATCATCGACCGCAAGGCGCTGCTGCAGTCGGCCCTGCTCGGGCAGGGCGTGATCGGCAACGACACCCCGCTGCTGCCGACCGACCCGATGTATCCGGCGGACCTGCCGCAGAACGACCAGGACCTCGCCAAGGCGCAGGCGATGCTCAAGGAGGCCGGCGTCGAGAACCTGGCGCTGACGGCATGGACCACCAGCGAGCGGCCGCCCGCACCGAAGATGCTGCTGGCGCTGCAGGAGCCGGCCGCGCGGCTGGGCATCAAGATCGACATCCGCGACGTGCCGTTCACCGAATACTCGGCGAACGTCGCCCGCAAGCAGGCGATGTATACGACCCAGTGGACCGGCTACTACACCGACTACGAGCGCCTCTATAAGTCCTTCCACTCGAAGGGCGGCTCGAACTACAGCGCGGTGGAGACCGCTCCGGGTCTCGACGCGCTGTTGGAAGACATCATCGCCGAGGTCGACGACGCCAAGCGCAAGGAGCTGATGGCCAAGGCGCTGCCGCTGATCCACAGCAGCAGCGACCGCATCATCCCCTACTTCCAGAACTTCTTCGGCGCCACCGTCAGCAAGCTCAAGGGCTACACGCCCCCGCAGAGCGACCTGATCGACGTGCGCGAACTGTGGTTCGAGGCATAAGAGCCGACCGCGACGCAACCCGGGGAGCATAGAACGTGCAGGCGATAGAACTCATCCTGCGGCGCGTGGTGCTGATGATCGTGATCCTCTTCGCGGTCTCCTTCCTCACGTTTCTCATCGTTCACGTGCTCCCCGGCGACGTCGCCAACGCGATCCTGGGCGACCTGGCCACGCCGGATCAGGTCGAGCTGGTGCGCCAGAGGATGGGCCTCAACGAGCCCGTCCTCCTGCGCTACTGGCACTGGGTGACGGCCTTCGCCTCCGGCGATTTCGGCATGTCGCTCGCCTACAACACGCCGATCGCGCCGCTGGTGTTCGAGCGCCTGGCGAACTCGGTGATCCTGGCGCTGATCTCGCTCGCCGTGGCCGTGCCGATCTCGGTCGCGCTCGGCGTGCTGGCGGCCATGTATCAGGGCTCGATCATCGACCGGATCATCACCGGCACGGTCGTGCTGTTCTTCGCGCTGCCGGAATATGTGGTGGCGCTGATGCTGATCCTGATCTTCAGCATCTGGCTCGGCTGGCTGCCGGGCTCGAGCCTGATCCCGCCGGGCGGGAGCGTGCTCGCCAACTTCCCGGCCATCGTGCTGCCGGTCACGGTCGTAACCGTCGGCATGCTCGCCTATCTCAGCCAGGTGACGCGCGCCAGCATGGTGGCGGCGCTGCGGGCCAACTACGTGCGCACCGCGGACCTCAAGGGCCTGCCGGGCTACATCGTCGTGGTCAAGCACGCGCTGCGCAACGCCATGCTGCCGGCCCTCGTCGAGATCGGCCTCAACTTCGGCTACACGCTGGGCGGCCTGGTGATCGTGGAGACGGTGTTCTCCTATGCCGGCATCGGCCAGCTCCTGATGATGGCCGTGCAGAGCCGCGACATCCCCACCATCCAGGCGGTCGTCATCGTGATCGCCGCCGCCTACGGCATCGGCAACCTGATCGCCGACGTCATCTCGATCGCCCTCAACCCGAAGCTCAGGACGTAGGAGAGGCCCATGAAACGCGATGCCGGCTTCGTCCTGTCCGCGATCTTCCTGATCGTCATCTTCGTGCTGGTGGCATTCGGCTCGCTCATCGCGCCGTATTCGGCGACCGAGTTCTCGCCTTCAAGCTCGCTGCTGCCGCCGCAGTTCCCGTTCATCTTCGGCACCGACGAGTTCGGACGCGACGTGTTCAGCCGCATCCTGTCGGGCGCGTCCTTCACGCTGCTGCCGGCGCTGGCGGCGGCCGCGCTGGGCGTCTCGCTCGGCACCATCACGGGGCTCGTCGCCGGCTATCTCGGCGGCCGCGGCGACGAGATCATCATGCGGCTGATGGACGTGCTGCTGTCCTTCCCGGCGCTGATCCTGGCCATGCTGATCGTGGTCATGTTGGGCGGCAACGTGGTCAACGTCGTGCTGGCGATCGGCGTCGTGTTCTGGCCGCGCTCGGCCCGGCTGGTGCGCAGCGCGGCGATGGACATCGCGCTGTCGGAGTTCATCGACGCGGCGCGCGCCCGCGGTGAATCCACCCTCTACATCCTCATCCGCGAGTTGCTGCCCAACCTTTGGGCCTTCATCATCGTCGACTTCGCGCTGCGCTGCTCCTACGGCATCCTGCTCACCGCCTCGCTCAGCTATCTCGGCATCGGCGTGCATCCTCCCACGCCCGCCTGGGGCCTGATGGTCAAGGACGCGCAGCAATACATCCAGTTCGCGCCGTGGCTGGTGTTCTTCCCCTGCCTGGCGATCGCGCTGATCTCCATCTGCACGGTGCTGTTCGGCGAATATATACGCAGGCAGCTTGCGACGCCCACCCGCATTGCGCGCGCCTGACGGAGCCAGCCGATGAGCCAGCAAGCCACCCTGACCGTCGAACACCTCTCCGTCAGCTACGACGCCGGCGACACGCCGCTGCGCGCGGTGCGCGACGTCAGCTTCTCGATCGCGCCGGGCGAGGCCTACGGGCTGATCGGCGAATCCGGCTCGGGCAAGACGACCGTCGCCTTCGCGATGATGAACTACCTGCGCGGCGGCCGCATCGAGGGCGGCCGCATCCTGCTGCAGGGCCAGCCGATCCAGGACCTGCCGAAGAGCGAGCTCAGGCAGATCCGCGGCAACAAGGTGGCGATGGTCTACCAGGACCCGATGAGCTCACTGAACCCCGGCATCAGGGTCGGCGAGCAGATCGCCGAGGCGCTGCGCTACCACGGCATCGCCGACCGCGCCGGGGCGCGGGCGCGGGCCGTCAGGCTGCTCGCCGACGTGAACCTGCCGGACCCCGAGGCGATGGTGGACCGCTATCCCCACCAGCTCTCCGGCGGCCAGCAGCAGCGCATCGTCATCGCCATGGCGCTCGCCTGCGAGCCGGACCTCGTCATCATGGACGAGCCGACCACCGGCCTCGACGTCACGACCGAGGCGGTGATCCTCGACCTGATCCGCGAGCTGCGGCACAAGATCAACGCCTCGATCCTGTTCATCAGCCACAACATCGCCGTGGTGGCCAAGGTGTGCGACCGCGTCGGCGTGCTCTATGCCGGCGAGCTGGTGGAGGAGGGGCGCGTCGCGGAGGTCATCCGCCGGCCGAAGCATCCCTACACGGTCGGCCTCGTCGCCTCGATGCCGTCCGGCACCGACCGCAGCCAGCGGCTCGCCTCGATCAAGGGCAGCCTGCCCGACCTGACCAAGGTGCCGCAGGGCTGCATCTTCGCCGACCGCTGCCTGATCAGCCGCGACGTCTGCCTCGCCGAGCGCCCGCCGGCGATCGAGGTCGGCCCGGCGCATATCAGCCGCTGCCTGTTCCCGGACGAGGCGCAGGACGTCATCCAGAAGGCGGAGGCGCGGGTCGTGGCGCCGGCGCGCGCGGCGGGGCCGGCCGAGACGGTCATGCACATCGACGACCTGAAGCTGTGGTACACGCGCCGGCGCGGCCTGCGCGTCTGGCACAAGCCGCAGCCGGTGCGCGCCGTCAACGGCGTGACGCTGGACATCGAGGCCGGCCGCACGCTCGCGGTGGTGGGCGAGAGCGGCTCCGGCAAGTCGACGCTGGCGCGCTGCGTGGTGGGCCTGGTGCCGCCGACGGGAGGCGCCATCGAGTTCCACGGCGAGCGGCTGGGCGGCCGCGCCCGGCAGCGCGGCGTCAAGACGCGCCAGCGCATCCAGATCATCTTCCAGAACCCGGAAAGCGCGCTCAACCCGCAGCGCACGGTAGGCGAGATCATCGCGCGGCCGCTGAAGCTCTACAACTGCGTCGAGCCCTCGCGCATCGACGAGCGGGTGGCCGAGCTGATGAAGGCGGTGAACCTGCCGGCGCGCTACGCCTCGCGCTACCCGCATCAGCTCTCGGGCGGCGAGAAGCAGCGCGTCTCGATCGCCCGCGTGCTCGGCACCGAGCCGGACCTGATCATCTGCGACGAGCCGACCTCGGCGCTCGACATCTCGGTGCAGGCGGCCGTGCTCAACGCGCTGTCGGACCTGCAGGCCAGGCACGGCCTGTCCTACATGTTCATCAGCCACGACCTCGGCGTCGTCCGCTACATCTCCGACCGCGTGGCGGTGATGTATCTCGGCGTGGTGGTCGAGACCGGGCCGACGGAGGCCGTGTTCAAGGCGCCGCACCATCCCTACACGGAATCGCTGGTGGCGGCGCTGCCGGACCTTTCCGGCAACGGCGAGAAGCCGGAGGTGCGGCTGCAGGGCACGCCGCCGAGCCCGACCGCCAGGATCAAGGGCTGCGTCTTCGCCTCGCGCTGCCCGCGCAAGGTCGGCGCGATCTGCGAGACCACGCCGCCGCCCGTCCAGAACCTCGCCGACGGCCGCAAGCTCGCCTGCCACATCCCGGTGGACGAGCTGGCGCGGCTGCAGGGCGCCGTGCCGGCCGTCGCCGTGGGCTGACGAACACGCATCCAGGAGACCATGATGGCATCGAAGCTCGAAATCGCCTGCGCGTCCTACGACCGCGTCAAGCCGCTGGAGGAGGGCCGCGCGCGCATCGAGGGATACGAGCTGGCGTTCCACCACATCCCGGCGGGCGACATCCCGAAGGCCTGCTTCGACGCCGGCAAGTATGCGGTGGGCGAGGTGTCGCCGGCCAATCTCGCGGCGCAGATCGACAAGGGAAAGAACGCCTATTCGGGCCTGCCGGTGTTCCTGTCGCGCGCCTTCCGGCACGGCAGCATCTTCGTGCGCAAGGACGGCAAGGTGAAGAAGCCGGCCGACCTCAAGGGCGGCCGCATCGGCATGAGCGACTATTTCGGCACCACCGCCATGTGGCAGCGCGGCGTGCTGCAGGACGACTACGGCGTCGACGTCTCCAAGGTGACCTGGGTCGTCGGCCCGAACGAGGCGGGCGGCGCGTTCAAGCCGGCGCCGACCGGGCTCGACGGGAAACTCACCTTCGAGACCGTGAAGGAGGGGGACGACCTCTCCAGCATGATGGCGCGCGGCGAGCTCGACGCGATCCTGGCGCTGCGCACGCCCAAGGCCTTCGCGCAGGGCCGCATGGCGCGGCTGTTCGAGAACTATCGCGAGGTCGAGGAGGAATATTACCGCAAGACCGGCATCTTCCCGATCCTGCACATCCTGATCCTGCGCAACGACGAGATCGCGCGCGACCCGAAGTTCCCGGCCAAGGTGTTCGCCGGCTTCAGCGAGGCCAAGAAGCTGGCGCTGGCCGACGTCGAGGAGATCGCCTTCTACTTCACCTCGCTGCCGTGGCTTTCCGCCTCTGTCGAGCGGGCGAAGAAGGTGATGGGGCCGGACCTGTGGCCCTACGGGCTGGAGGAAGGCCGCAAGGCGGCGGAGACCTTCCTGCGCTACTGCCAGGAGCAGGGGCTGACCAGCCGCCGGCTGACGGTCGAGGAGTTCTTCCCGCACGGCTGAGGCCGGGGCGGCAACGAAGCGAAGGAGGCCATCCATGAAGGTTCTGCTGTTCGGTGCCGGCGGTCGCGTCGGCAAGGTGGTGCTGGCCGAGCTCGCCGCGCGCGGGCACGACGTCACGGCGGCGTTCCGCGCGAAGCCGTTTCCGGACGGGCTGCCGGCCAACGTGAAGCCCGTCGTCGGGGATGCGACCGATGCGGCCTCGGTGGCGGCGGCCGCGAAGGGACAGGATGCCGTCGTCAGCGCTGTCGGGCCGGGCGTGCTCAAGAACGCCGAGGTCATCGAGACGGCCGCGCATGCGCTGGTCGAGGGTCTCGAAAAGGCCGGCACCAAGCGGCTGCTGATCGTCGGCGGCGCCGGCACGCTGGAGATCCGGCCCGGCGTGATGCGGCTCGACGACCCGAGCTATCCCGAACAATACCGGCCGCAGGGCGTGCGCCAGAAGGTTGCGCTGGAGACGTTCCGCGCCTCGTCGCTCGACTGGACCTACATCAGCCCGGCGATCCTGTTCAATCCTGGCGAGCGCACCGGCAAATACCGCGTTGGCGGCGACGCGGTGCTGACCGACGCCTCCGGCAAGAGCGCGATCTCGTTCGAGGACTTCGCCATCGCGCTGGCCGACGAGATCGAGACGCCGCGCAATCTGCGGCGCCGGGTCACCTACGCATACTGAGACGGAAAGACCAGACATGCACTCCGCGGACGACCAGGGCACGATGCTGCGCATGCCGGTCCATTTCGGGCCGGCGACCGGCCCGCGGCGGGGCCCCGACGACCGGCGCTTCGACTGGGCCGGCGTGCCGACGCGGCTGTCGCTGCTGACGCAGTTCAGGACCGACACGGCGGCGCTCGCGAAGATCCTGCCGCCGGGCTTTTCGCCCGACGGCGAGCCGATCGTCACCGTCGAGGTGCAGTATCTTTCGGGCCTCGGCTGGCTCGCCGGCCGCGGCTACAACACGCTCGGCGTGCGCTTCCCGGCCGTGCACCGCGGCGCGCGCGAGACGCAGGGCATGTTCCTGTCGGTGCTGTGGGAGAACCTCGCCGACCCGATCATCACCGGCCGCGAGGAGCTGGGCTTCAGCAAGGTCTATTGCGAGATCCCGCCGCACCGCGCGATCGACGGGCGGCGCATGGTCGAGGCGTCGTGGCTCGGCCACCAGTTCTTCCGGCTGGAGCTGGCCGAGGCGGGCGAGGTCGACCCGGCGACGCTGTCGCGCGCCGACCTCGGCGCCTGGGGGGCCGGCACGCTGCACTACAAATACATCCCCGCCACCGGCGAATGGGGCAAGGCGGACGCGGCCTACGCCGTTCTTTCGCCATCGACCGGCAGCACGATGAAGATCACGCAGGCGTGGCGCGCCGGCGGCGAGCATGCTTTCGTGGAATCGCGCTGGGAGCAGTTGCCGACGCTCTACCGCATCGTCAACGCGCTCGCCGGTCTGCCGGTGCGCGAGCGGCTGGGCGGGTTGATTTCGAGGAGCCACGGCGGCAAGGATTTCGCCGACCAGACGCGGCTCGACTGAGGCTGCGAAGCGCCCGTCGCGCGGACGCTCGCTGATCCAGCCGGTCTCCGGGCCGGCGGGCATGGAGAGGAAGATGACGACCGACACGGCGCACAGGCAGGCATCGAGGCCCATCCCGCACAGCTCCCACTGGGGCGCGTTCTCGGCGACGCCGACGCCGCAGGGCCTACGCGTCGAGCCGCATCCGGGCGATCCCGATCCCTCGCCGATCCTGCGCAACATCCCCGATGCGCCGATGCACCGCAGCCGCATCACCCAGCCGATGGTGCGGCGCGGCTGGCTGGAGGACGGCCCCGGCCCGGACGACCGGCGCGGCCGCGACAGCTTCGTGCCGCTCTCCTGGCCGGAGGCGCTCGACCTCGCGGCGAAGGAGATTGCCCGCGTCGCCGACAAGCACTCGAAGGAAGCCGTGTTCGGCGGCTCCTACGGCTGGTCGAGCGCGGGCCGCTTCCACCACGCGCAGAGCCAGGTGCACCGCTTCCTCAACACGGCGATCGGCGGCTACACCAAGTCGGTCAACACCTACAGCGCCGGCGCCTCGGCGGTGATCTTCCCGCATTTCGCCGGGCCGATGGACAGGATCAGCCGCTGGGACGGCACCTGGTCGGAGATGGCCGACCACAGCGAGCTGATCGTCGCCTTCGGCGGCATGGCGCTGCGCAACTCGCAGGTCAGCGCCGGCGGCATCTCGCAGCACGTCGCCTCCGGCAGCATGGCGCGCGCCAAGGTGCGCGGGGCCGACTTCGTGCTGGTCAGCCCGCTGCGCGACGACCTGCCGGGCGGCGTCGAGCCCGAATGGGTGGCGGTGCGGCCCAACACCGACGTCGCGCTGATGCTCGGCATCGCCCACACGCTGATCGCCGACGGCACGGTCGACCGCGCCTTCCTCGACCGCTACTCGACCGGCTACGACCGCTTCGAGGCCTATGTGCTCGGAAAGTCCGACGGGGTCGCCAAGGACGCGGCCTGGGCGAGCCGCATCTGCGAGATCGGCGAGGACAGGATCGTCGAGCTGGCGCGGCGGATGGCGGCCAAGCGCACGCTGATCACCATGAGCCATTCGATGCAGCGGGCCGAGCACGGCGAGCAGCCGGTGTGGATGGCGATGACGCTGGCCGCGATGCTCGGCCAGGTCGGCGGAACGGGCACGGGCTTCGCCTACGCGATCGGCGCGATCGGCAATGTCGGCAAGCAGATGCTGGCCGTGCCGATCCCGACGCTACCGCAGGGCAGCAACGGGGCGAAGACCTACATCCCGGTCGCGCGCATCTCCGACATGCTGCTCCAGCCGGGCGCCGCGTTCGACTATGACGGCCACCGGCTGACCTATCCCGACATCCGGCTGATCTACTGGGCGGGCGGCAACCCGTTCCACCACCACCAGGACCTCGACCGGCTGCGCCGCGCCTTCGGCCGGCCGGACACGGTCATGATCCACGACGCGTTCTGGACCGCGTCCGCCAAGCATGCCGACTTCGTCTTCCCCGCGACGATCACGCTGGAGCGCGACGACCTCGGCGCGGCGGGCAACGACCCCAAGCTGATCGCCATGAAGCAGGTGGTGCGGCCGTTCGGGCAGGCGCGCGACGACTACGACATCTTCACCGACCTCGCCGAGCGGCTGGGGCGGCGGCGCGAGTTCACCGAGGACCGCACGGCGGCTGAGTGGCTGGAGCACCTCTACGAACCGACGCGGGCGGCGCTGGCGAAGCTCGGGCTCGAGGCGCCGAGCCTCGCCGAACTGTGGGCGCGCGGCGAGATCGACCTGCCGCTCGACCCGCGGCCGAGCATCATGAAGATGTTCCGGCAGGACCCGGAGAAGAACCCGCTGCCGACGCCGTCGGGCAAGATCGAGATCTTCTCCGAGACGATCGCCGCCTTCGGCTACGACGACTGCCCCGGACATCCCGCCTGGCTGGAGCCGGCCGAGTGGCTGGGCGGGGCGGCGGCGGCCGAGCACCCGCTGCAGCTCGTCGCCAACCAGCCGTCGACGCGGCTGCATTCGCAGCTCGATTTCGGTTCCAACAGCCAGGCGGGCAAGCGCGACGGGCGCGAGCCGCTGCGCATGCATCCGAAGGACGCTGCAACGCGAAAACTCGCGACCGGCGACACGGTGCGCGTGTTCAACGGGCGCGGCGCGTTCCTCGCCACGCTGGTCGTCAGCGAGGACGTGCGGCAGGGCGTCGTGCAATGCTCCACCGGCGCATGGTTCACGCCGGTGGAGGAGGACGGGACGACGATCTGCGTGCACGGCAACGTCAATACCGTGACGCGCGACGTCGGCACCTCGCGGCTGGCGCAGGGCTGCACGGGCCAGCTATGCCTCGTCGACGTGGTCAGGCAGGTGACGCCGGTGGCGAGGCGCGACCCCTATGCGGCGCCGAAGATCGAGGAATTGCAGACGGCCTGACCAAACGCGGCCACGGCGGCGGCGATCGCCTGCCGCGAGGCCTCGGCGGGCTCGACCAGCGGCAGGCGCAGCGTCGGCCCCATGCGGCCGGCCAAGGCCAGCGCGGCCTTGACCGGGGCAGGGCTGGTCTCCACGAACATCGCCTTCACCAGCGGCGCCAGCCGCTCATGGATGTCGAGCGCGCGGGCGGCGTCGCCGCTGCGCCACGCCTCGTGGAGCGCGACGCATTCGGCCGGCGCGAAATTGGAGACGACGCTGGTCAGGCCGCGCGCGCCGAGCGCGTAGAAGGGCAAGGCGAGCGCGTCGTCGCCGCAATGGACGACGAAGCCGGGGCCGCAGGCGGCGCGCAGATCGGTGACGCGGGCGGCGTCGCCGCCGGCCTCCTTGATCGCGACGATGCCGGGACAGGCGGCCGCGAGCGCGGCTGCCGTCGCCGGCTCGATGGCGACGGCCGCGCGGCCCGGCACCGAATAGAGCATGATCTCGGCGCCGGTCGCGTCCGCCACCTCGCCGAAATGGGCGATCAGGCCGCGCTGGGTGGGACGGCTGTAATAGGGCGTGACGATCAGCACGCCGTCGGCGCCAGCGTCGATCGTGCGGCGCGTTGCGGTGATGGTCTTGTCCGTCGCGTTCGAGCCGGTGCCGGCGAGCACATAGGCACGGCCGGCGGCGCGTCGGGCGGTGCGGGCGACGAGCCCGGCCGCCTCGTCGGGCGACAGCGTCGCGGCCTCGCCCGTGGTGCCGACCGGGACGAGGCCGGCGACGCCGGCTTCGAGCTGGCCGTCGACCAGCCGGTCGAAGGCGGGCCAGTCGATGGCGCCGGTGTCGGTGAAGGGGGTGACGAGGGCGGTGAAGACGCCGTCGAAGCGGTCGCGGCCTTGCATGGCTGTCTCCGGACTGGTGGATCGGGTGCGGCGCGTCAGTCGATGACGACGCGCGTCTCGCTCATCTCGCGCAGCGCGATGCGCACGCCCTCGCGGCCGAGGCCGGACGACTTCACGCCACCGAAGGGGACGTGCTCGGCGCGGAAGTCCGGTCCCTCGTTGACCATGACGCCGCCGACCTGGAGGGTGCGCGACAGCCTGCGGATCGCGGCGTGGTCGTTGGTGAAGATGCCGGCCTGGAGGCCGTATGGCGAGGCGTTGACCTCGGCCACCGCCGCGTCGAGGTCGGCGAAGCGGCGCATGGCCAGCACCGGGCCGAAGGTCTCGGTGGCGAGCAGGCGGGTCTCCGGCGGCACGTCGGCGAGCACGGTGGGCGCGAAGGAGGCTGCCTCGTGGCCGCCGCCGGCGAGCAGGCGGGCGCCGGCGCGGACGGCTTCGCCGACGCGGCCCGCGATCTCGCGTGCGGCCGCGACGTCGATCACCGGCCCCATGTCGGTGCCGGCCGAAGCGGGGTCGCCGAGGCGGAGTGCCGTGACCTTCGCGAGCAGAATTTCGGTGAACGGTTTCGCCACGGCCTCGTGGACGTAGAGCTTCTTCACCGCCGCGCAGCTCTGGCCGGCGATCTCGGTGCGGTGGGCGACCGCGGTCGCAGCCGCGGCGTCGAGGTCGGCGTCGGGCAGGACGAAGAGCGGGTCGTTGCCGCCGAGCTCCATCAGCGTGCGCACAAGCCCGGCGGCGCGCTTGAGCGCCAGCCCGGCCGCCGGCCCGCCGGTGAAGGAGAGGAGGTCGACCGGCGCGCGGGCGAGCGCGAGCGCGGCTTCCGCGCCGCCGTGGACGACCTGCACAAGCCCCTCCGGGAAGCCGGCCTCGGCGCAGAGTTCGACCAGCCGCGCGGCGGCGAGCGGGGCCTTGGGCGAGGGCTTCACCACCACCGCGTTGCCGGCGGCGATGGCAGGGCCGAGCTTGTGGCACAGAAGGTTGACCGGATAGTTGAACGGCGTGATCGCCACGACGACGCCGGTCGGGACGTAAGTCACGACGGCCTGCCGGTCGACGCCGCCGGAGACGATGGCGCAATGCAGCACCTCGCCGTCGAGGAAGGTCGCGGCGTCGCCCGAGAGCCGCAGCGTGTTGCCGGCGCGGCGGATCTCGTTGCGCGCCTCGCGGATGGTCTTGCCCATCTCGCGCGAGACGGTGGCGGCGAGCCCGTCCGCCTCGCGGGCGACCAGTGCGGCGAGGTTGTCCAGCAGCGTGCGGCGCTCGAACGGGGTCGAGGCGCGGAAGGCCTCGGCCGCGCGGCGGGCGCGCAGGACGGTTGCGTGGATATCGTCGGGCGTGCTCTCGGCCAGCGTGGCGACGATTTCGCCGGACCAGGGGTTGCGGACGTCGAAGCGCGCGGCGCGGCCGATGGCGGCGGGGGCGGACTGGGCCATGAAACTGCTCCTCAATTCTCTTCGTCCGGCTCGCCGGCATCGATCAGGTCGGCGAGCGGCAGCGGCCGCACGGGCAGGCGCACCGCGCCCAGCGGCGCGTCGGCCGGGTCGTCGCCCTGCAGCCGGCGCACCCATTCGCCGCAGAAGCGGCCCTGGCAGCGGCCCATGGCGAAGCGGCCGCGCAGGCGCAATTCGCGATCGGTCGGGTCGCCGCCGAGCGCGCGCAGGTCGCCGGCCGTGCGGTTCTCGCAGCGGCAGAGCACGGTGTCGTCGCCGATCGCCACGAGCCGCGCGCCGAGGTCATGGGCGTGGATGCGGCGCAGGCGCTGCTGGGCGGCGCGCTCGCGCTCCAGCGCCGGCGACATGTCGGGCGGGACCGGCCGGCCGGCGAGCCGCGCGGCAAGGGCCGCGCCGGCACGGCGGCCGTCTTCCAGCGCGGCGCGGGCGCCGAGCGCCTCGCGCGCGTCGCCGGCGAGCGCCACCGGCACGGTCGTGCCGGCCGCGCCGTAGCCGTTGGGCCGGATGCCGTCATGCAGGCCGATGCGGTCGACCGCGAAGTCGAGGTGCCGGCCGCCGCCTTCGGCGCGGGCGACGAGCGTGTCGCCGTGCCGGTCGATGCGGGAAAGGTGCATGCCGCAGCGGATCGGCACGCGGGCGAGAAGAAGCCGCGCCAGATGGGCCGACGCTTCGGCGAGATAGCCGGCCGGCAAAGCGAGCGCGTCGGCGGCATGGCGGAAAGGCCGGCCGGCCTCGACGATGGCGACCGGCGGGTTGCCGGCGGCTGCCAGTTCGGCGGCGGCGGCACAGAGCAGGGGACCGGAGCCGGCGAGCAGGACGCGGCCGGCGGGCGGCTCGCCTGTCGTCTTCAACTGCGTCTGGATGGCGCCGACCGTGGTGACGCCGGGGAGCGTCCAGCCCGGTACGGGCACGACGCGCTCCGTCGCGCCGGTGGCGAGGATCACGGCGGCGGGGCGGATGAAGCGGCTGCGCTCGCCGGTCAGCAGGGCGACGCCGTCGGCGTCGATGCCGGCGAAACGATGGTTGCACAGGATCTCGATACGGTCGCCCTCGGCGGTCACTTCTGCCCGGAGGTTCTGCCAGCGGCGGCGCTGGGCGGGCAGGCCGTGGGCGGCGACGCCGGGCAGCGGCTGGCGGTGGATCGCGCCGCCCGGCGCGCGGGCCTGGTCGACGACGAGGCTGGCGAAGCCGGCGCGGGCGAGCCCGACCGCCGCGGCCAGCCCCGCCAGCCCGGCGCCGACGATCAGCACGCGCGGCTCAGCCATTGCCGGCTCCGGCGGAGGCGACGCGCAGCCCGTCGCGGCAGGGCGTCAGGCAGGCCTCGACGAGGCGGCCGTCGAGCGAGACGAGGCAGCCCTGGCACTGGCCGATGCCGCAGAAGACCGCCGCTTCCTGTCCGGTCGGGAGGTCGCCCAGGGCGCGGATGCCGGCCCGCGCGAGCGCGCTCGCCACGCTCTCGCCGGCGCGGAAGGCGACCGGGGCGCCGTTCCAGAGGATGGCGCCGCTCATCGGGCGCGCGCCTCGCGGCGCGAGAAGCGGGCGGGCGAGAGCGCGGCGATGTCGGCCTCCGCGCCGGCCGACACGGCTTCGCCGGCGACCATGGCGGCGACCTCGCGGCCCATCAGCCCGGACAGGCAGATGCCGTCGCCCTCGAAGCCGGTGGCGAGCACGACGCGCGGGCTTTGCGTCAGCGGACCGACGATCGGCAGGCCGTCGCTGACGGCGGCGCGGACGCCGGCGAAGATGCGCACCACGTGGCGGGCGCGCAGGGCCGGCCAGAACTCGGCGGCGCGCGCGGCGAGGCGGCGGACCGTGGCGAAATCGGTGCGGGCGCAGTCGCCGTGCTCCTCGCGGCTCGAGCCGATGAGGAACTGGCCGGTCGAGAGCGGGTCGATGACAACCGGCGGCTTGTCGGGCGCGCCGGGGCTGGCCGACTTGGCGACAAGGTAGGAGGCGGCCGTCAGCGGGCCGGGCAGCGAGCCCGGGGGGGCGCGGTCGGTGACGACGAGCTGGCCGGTGCGCGGCGTCACCGGCAGGCCGGGGAACAGGGCGGTGCTGGAGGTGCCCAGCGCCGCCACCACCTTTGCGACCCGAAGGTTGCGGTCGGTGAGCGAGACGGTGACCCCGGCGTCGTCCGCTTCCAGCGCCTCGACGGTTACGGGCCACAGACGGTCGACGCCGGCCTGCGCGAGATAGGCCGCGACGGCGGCGTAGCCGAGCATGTGACCCTCGCCGGCGAGCGCCACGCAGCGCGTCACCGACGGGCCGACGCCGTCCGGCCCGGCCTTTGCGCCGTCGGCGGTGACGCGGGCGGGGCCGCCGAGAGCGGCGATCTTGGCGACGAGGTCGCCGAGCGCCTGCTCCTCGGCCGGGCTGGTGGCGAGGTAGTAGCTCGGCCGGTCGCCGAACACGCCGCGGAGCGGGCCGCCCGCCTCGGCGAGCCGGCGGGTGTAGGCGAGCGAGCGGTTGGCGAGGCGGGCCATGACGCCCGGCTTCTTGGAGGCGACGGAGACCGCGCCGTCAGAGGCGCCGGAGGCGGCCGCGGCCGGCCCCGAGGCGTCGATCACGACGACGCGCATGCCCCTGCGGGCGAGGTGCCAGGCGGCCGACGCGCCGACGATCCCGGCGCCGAGGACGGCGACATCGTAATCTGGCGGACGCGCCACGGATCGCTCCCGATTGGACATTGCGGAACCGAGGCTAGCGGCGCACCGGAGCGGGCGCGATCCAAAAAGGCAGCCATAAGTTACAATAAAATTTGGATCAGGAGGGCCGCATCCGAGGGGCATTTTCTACATGAACCACGTGCCTTTGCGGCCGTGTTCCAAGCAATTTTGTATGAAGGCTGCGGTTTCTTGTATTGCCAAGCGGCCGCAAAGTCGGTGACCTGATCGCGTCCGGCGTGCGATCGGCACGAACAACACCAACAAGCGATGCGCGCGATCACCCGGTTCACCAATGGAGGGTTCAATGGATAAATTCAAACGCCTGTTGATCGGCCTTGTGGCGCTGGCCGCCCTGGCGCTGACAATCCCGGTCGCCAGCGCACAGCAGGCGACGGTCGACCAGATCCGCTCGCGCGGCGTGCTGCGCATGGCCGGCATCCTCAACGAGGATCCCTATTTCTCCAAGGATCCGCGCACCGGCGAGTGGCGCGGCTTCGCCGTCGAGATGGGCAAGGACATGGCCAACGAGCTCGGCGTCAAGCTCGAGGTCGTGGAATCGAGCTGGGCCAACTCGATCCTCGACGTGCAGTCCGGCAAGGTCGACGTCGCCTTCGCGCTGACGGCGCTGCCGAAGCGGTCGCTGTCGGTGCACTTCTCCGCGCCGACCTACTACAACAGCTTCGTCATCATCTCGCCGAAGCCGGAGCTCGGCGAGAAGAGCTGGGCGCAGCTCAACGACGCGGCCTACACGATCGCCGTCGACCTCGGCTCCTCGCAGGACCAGATCGCCACCGCCTACCTGCCCAAGGCCAACATCCTGCGCTTCAAGACGCGCGACGAGGCGGTGATCGCGGTCGCCACCGGCAAGGCCGACGCCATCATCAACACCGTGTTCAACGCGATGGTGCTGACCAAGAAGGCCGGGAACGTCGGCAAGGTCTACGTGCCCAAGCCGATCCTGTCCTCGCCCTCGGTGATCGGCATCAACTATTCGGCCGACGAGGTGTTCAAGGCCTTCGTCTCGGCCTGGGCCGACTACAACCGCCGCATCGGCAACAACCAGACCTGGATCCTCAAGGGGCTGGAGCCGTTCGGCGTGACCCTGGAGGACCTGCCGGAAGGCTTCAACATCAACGGCTGACGACATAGGCTCGCGCGGGGCGCGGCGGCCGGTCCGCCGCGCCCCTTCGCCAACCGGGGCAGGCAGGGGAGACGCGCGCATGTACCACTGGGATTTCTACGTCGTCTTCCAGTCCTTCGATCTGTTCCTGTGGGGCATCTGGGCGACGTTCCTCTACACGGTCGGCTCGATCCTGATCGGCGGCATCGTCGGGCTCGCCGCCGCCTTCGCCCGGCTGTCGCGTTTCGCGCCGCTGAGGATCGCAGCCCGCACCTACCAGGAAGTGTTCCGCTGCACGCCGCTCTTGGTGCAGATCCTGTGGGCCTACTACGCGCTGCCGCTGCTCGTCGGCTACACGATCTCCAACACGACGGCCGGACTGCTGATGCTGTCGTTCTACGTCGGCTCGTTCTACGCCGAGATCTTCCGCGGCGGCATCAACGCGGTCGACAAGGGGCAGACGGAAGCCGCGCTCGCGGTCGGCATGTCGGGCCTGCAGAACATGCGCCACATCGTGCTGCCGCAGGCGGTCAAGAAGATGATGCCGGCCTTCATCAACCAGTCGGTCATCCAGGTGAAGAACACGTCGCTGCTCTACGCGATCTCGATCCCCGAGCTCACCTACATGACGGCCGTGGTCAACAGCGAGACCTACCGGCCGCTCGAATCCTTCACGCTGGCCGGCGTCATGTATTTCGCGCTGCTGTTCCCGCTCACGCAGTTCGCCGACGTGCTCGAGCGGCGCATGCGGCGCAGCGACTGACCGGAGACCAAGGATGGACACGACGATCGATCCGGCCATCTCGGTCCGGCAGCTCAACAAGCGGTTCGGGGCGCTGCACGTGCTCAAGGACATCGACCTCGACGTGATGCCCGGCGAGGTGCTCGGCATCATCGGGCCGTCCGGCTCGGGAAAGTCGACGCTGATCCGCTGCATGAACATGCTGGAGGCGCCGAGCTCGGGCACGCTGAGCTTCAAGGGCCGGCCGGTCGGCCGCAGGTTCAGGTCGGCGGCCGGCGACATCGGCACCGGCGAGCTGCGGCGGCGCGTCGGCATGGTGTTCCAGCACTTCAACCTGTTCCCGCATCTGACCGTGCTGCAGAACGTCACCAAGGGGCCGGTGGTCGTGCTGAAGCAGAGCGCGGCGGAGGCCGAGGCGACAGCGATGGCTCTGCTCGCCGAGGTGGGGCTGGAGAGCAAGCGCGACGAATACCCGGCGCATCTGTCCGGCGGGCAGAAGCAGCGCGTGGCGATCGCGCGGGCGCTGGCGATGAAGCCGGACGTGCTGCTGCTCGACGAGGTGACGAGCGCGCTCGATCCCGAACTGGTCGGCGAGGTGCTCAACGTCATCCGGCGGCTGGCCGAGAACGGCATGACGATGGTGCTGGTCACTCACGAGATGGCGTTCGCCGCCGACACGGCGAGCCGCCTCATCTTCATGGAGGCGGGGCGCATCGCCGAGACCGGCAGCCCGGACGAGGTGCTGCACAACCCGAAATCCGAACGGCTGCGCAGCTTCCTGTCGCGCTTCCATGCCTGAGGCGGGGACCACGCAGCGGCGGGTGGTGGTGCTCGGCGCCGACGAGATGGCCTGCGCCATCGCCGAGACGTTCGCTGCCGACGACAGGTTCGGCGTCGCAGTGGCGTTCCCGGACTACGAGGCGCTGCGGACGGCGGAGGCGCGCGGGTTGGAGACGATCGAGCTGCGCGGCGTGCTGCGCGACAGCCTCGCCGGCGCGCTGCGCGGGGCGGATGCGGTGGTGTGCGGCGACTACGGCGCGCGGCTGTCGGGCGTGGTGGAGACGGCGATCGCCGCCGGCTGCCACTATGTCGACATCGCCGAGGATCCGGCCGTGCGCCGCGATGCCGTAGGGCTCGACGGCACCTCGACCTGCATCGTTCCGGCCTGCGGGCTGTCGCCGGGCTACGTCACCGCGCTGGCAGGCGAGATGCTGGCCGGCTGCGGGGCCGGGGCGCAGCTCTCGGTGCGGGTCGGCGTGCTGCCGGTGCGGCGGACGAACCGGCTCGGCTACGGGCGCATGTGGAGCATAGACGGGCTGATCGCGGAATACACCGCGCCCTCCCTCTCCATCGAGGACGGCATGCTCGCCGTGCAGCCGCCGCTGCGCGAGCTGGAGGAGCTGGAGCTGGCGGGCGAGCGGTTCGAGGCGTTCACCACGGCCGGCAGCCTCGACGGGCTGATGAAGCATTTCGCCGGGCGCGTCGCCAGGCTCGACTTCAAGACGCTGCGCTATCCCGGCCATCTCGACTACATGCAGTTCCTGCTCGACGACCTCGGTCTTTCCGGCCGGCTCGACCAGCTCCGCAGCCTGCTGATGAACGGGCTGCCGAAGGTCGAGGAGGACCGCGTCATCATCTCGCTGCTGCTGGAGCCGGGAGACGGCGCGCCGGCCACCCACACGCTGAAGACGATCGCGGCGCGGCGGGCCGGCGGCCGGGTGCGCAGCGCCGTGTCGATCGCGACCGCGGCGCATGCCTGCTCCGTCGTCGACGTGCTGTGCACGGGGCTGGCGCCGCATGGCGGCTTCCTCGACCATGCCGAGCTGCCGCCCTCCTTGTTGCGCCGCAGCCCGTTTTTTGCTTCGCTCGCCGACGAGACGGTTTCGGCGTGACCTGAACCGTCACCAGGATTTGGGCGGCGCGACAATCCATGGCAAATGGCGGGCGTCCGAAGGGCGGCGGAGGGGGCGACCACCCCAAGGTCGACATCTCGCTGCTGCAGACCTTCCACCTCGTGGCGCGGACGGGTTCCTTCTCGGCCGCCTCGCGCGAGCTCAACATCACCTACCAGTCGGCCTCCAACCACGTGCGGCGGCTGGAGCAGATGTACGGCCAGCACCTGATCGAATCCGAGAAGGGCGCGCGCAACGTCAAGCTGACGCCGCAGGGCAAGGCGCTGCACGATTCGCTCGGCGGCGAGCTGGACACGATCCTGTCGCGCATCGCCGTGCTGCTGCACGACGTCCGCTCGGTGCTGCGGGTCGGCGTGCCGCAGGCGCTGTTCCACCACTTCTTCCCCGAGGTGCTGAAGCGTTTTCGCGCGGAGGCGCCGGACATCGAGCTCTCCTTCTTCGAGCGCGACACGATCCTGGAACGGATGATGGTGGACGGCGCGCTGGACGCAGCCGTCAGCGAGCGCAGCTTCAGCCAGGCGGCGATCACGCAGCACCTGCTCGGCGCCTACCACCTCGCGCTGATCTATCCGCGCGGCTGGACCGAGAGCGACCTCGACGACACGCAGCTCGGCTTCTTCGCGCAGCGGCCGTTCATCACCTACGAAGCGGGGCAGACGATCCGCGTGCGCGCGGCCGAGTTCCTGGCCTCGCGCTTCGGCGCGCCGCCGCGGGTCTCGACCACCTCGTCGGGCAGCACCAGCCTTGCGCAGCTCGTCGAGGCGGGGCTGGGCTATGCGATCGTGCCGCAATGGAGCACGCCGCGCGACCATCCCGACATCCGCCGCATCGTGCTCAGGGACATGGAGCCTGTGCGGGTCTATTTCGCCCACACCGCCTTCCTCGGCACCAACGGCTTCATCCGGCTGCTGCACGGCTGCTGCCAGCAGGCGATGGCGAGCGCCCTGCGCGCCTGATGGGTGGCCGCGTCACCTATTGACGCGGTCAATTCCTGCCATCCAGACAATCCGCTTCTTGAACGACCGACCTAACGTTATCGCTCGTCCGGGTGGCGGCCTGCGCATGCGGGCCCGCCATCGGGAGAGGGAGAGAGATCATGAGCATCGCAACCGCGAGCATCGGGTCCGGCGGCCGCGCCGGAACCTCGCAGGGCATCCTGCTGGTCGTGCTGTCGCTGGTGTCGGTGGCGGCGACGACGCTGCTGGCGCCGATCGTGCCGAACATGGTGGCGGAGTTCGCCGCGGTCGATCCGGCCGCCGAGCAGAAGGGCATCCTGGCGCTGGCCATCCCCGCGCTGGTCGTGGCGCTGGTGGCGCCCTTCATGGGCAAGGTGATCGACAGCTTCGGCCGCAAGCGGCTGCTGGTCTGGTCGCTGGTCGCCTATGCGATCATCGGCGTCCTGCCGGCCCATCTCGGCAGCCTGGAAGCCATCATCGGCTCGCGCGTCGCGCTCGGCTTCGCCGAAGCCGCGATCATGACGGCGAGCACGACGCTGATCGGCGACTACTGGCGCGGCGCCGAGCGCGACAAATGGTTCGTGGCGCAGGCCTCGGCAGCCTCGATCGCGGCGATCGTGTTCTTCGGGCTGGGCGGGGCGCTGGGCGAATCCAACTGGCGCAACGCCTACTACGTCTACGGGCTGGCGGTCGTCGCCGCGCCGCTCGCCATGATGCTGCTGCGCGAGCCGGCCAGGACCGAGGTCGAGCAGGCGGTGACCGGCCTGCGCTTCCCGTGGAAGCAGGTGGCGTGGCTCTACGCCATCGCCTTCGTCGGCGCGCTGATCTTCTTCATCCCGCAGATCCAGGTCGGCTTCCTGCTCAACGAGCGCGGCGTGACCTCGCCGCAGACGATCGGCATCACCACCGCGATCGGCGCCATCGCCGTGCCGGTCGGCAGCATCATCTTCAAGCTGCGGGCGCAGGCCACGTTCTGGCACAACCTTCTGCTCGCCTTCGCGCTGATGGCCGCCGGGCTGGCGCTGATGGCGTGGGGCTCCGGCTACTACTGGTTCGTCGCCGGCATCGTCGTCGCCAATCTCGGCTGCGGCATCTTCCTGCCGCTGATGGTGACGGCGATCATGGCGCACCTGCATTTCGACCTGCGCGGGCGCGGCACGGGCGGCTGGCAGACCGCCTTCTTCATCGGCAACTTCGTCAGCCCGCTGCTGGTGCTGGCGTTTGCCGCCGCCGTCGGCGGCACGTCGGCCGCGGTCGGCGTGTTCGCCGCGATCTCGGCCGCGGCGGCGGTCGCGACGCTGGCGGCGCGGCCGCGCAACGCGGTCGTCGAGGCGGCCTGAAACCGGACGCGCGGCCAGCAGGGGGCCGGCCGCGCGCGAGGGTGCATGTCCGGGACGGCGACGTTCCGGGCATGCTCCAGCTTTTGAAAGGAGACCCATCTTGGCCAAGCGCATCATCGACCTGTCGGTGGCCCTCACCGCCGGCATCAGGTCCGACCCGCCGGGGCTGGAGCCGAAGATCGAATATGTCGGCCACGATGCCGGTGCGCGCGACTTCGAGAAGCTGTTCGGCATCCCCGTCGACAGGCAGCTCGAGGGCAAGGGCGCGGCGGTGGAGCGCTGCCAGATGACCACCCACAGCGGCACGCATATGGACGCGCCGTGGCACTACCACCCGACGATGGACGGCGGGAAGCCGTCGATGACGATCGACCAGGTGCCGCTCGACTGGTGCATGGGTCGCGGCGTCAAGCTCGACTTCCGCGCCCTGCCGGACGGCCACGTCGTCACCGCGGCGGAGGTGGAGGCCGAGCTGAAGCGGATCGGCCACGAGCTGAAGCCGGGCGACATCGTGCTGGTGAACACGCGGGCCGGCTCGCGCTACGGTCAGGACGACTACGTATCGGCCGGCTGCGGCATGGGGCGCGAGGCGACGCTGTGGCTGACGGCGCGCGGCATGCGGGTGTGCGGCATCGACGCCTGGAGCTGGGACGCGCCGCTGATGTCGCAGATGGCGCGCATCCGCGAGACCGGCGACTGGTCGCTGTTCTGGGAAGGCCACAAGGCGGGCGCCGAGACGGTCTACTGCCACATGGAGAAGCTCGGCAATCTGGAAAGCCTGCCGGCGACCGGCTTCGAGGTGGTCTGCTTCCCGGTCAAGGTCGACAGGGGCTCGGCCGGCTGGTGCCGGCCCGTCGCCATCGTCGAGGACTGAGGGGAACCGCGATGCGCTTTGCAACCCTGCCAAACGGCACGCCCGACGGGCGGCTGCACCTCGTCTCGCGCGACAATGCGCGTGCCGTTCCGGCGAAGGCCGCGACGACGCTACAAGCGGCGCTGGAGGCGTGGGAGGAGCTGGCGCCCGCGCTGGAGGCCGAATATGCGGCGCTCAACGCGGGCAGGGCGGAGGGGTCTGTCGCCTTCGATCCCGCGAAGGCGCTGGCGCCGCTGCCGCGCGCCTGGCAGTGGCTCGACGGCTCGGCCTATGACAGCCATGGCGAGCTGATGAAGCAGCTCGTCGGCTTCGACGCCAAGCAGGGGCTCGACATCCTGCTGATGTATCAGGGCATCTCCGACCGTTTCCTGTCGCCGACCGAGACCGCGCTGTTTCCCTCCGAGGCCGACAACATCGACTTCGAGGGCGAGTTCGGCATCATCACCGGTGCCGTGCCGATGGGCGTGACGGCGCAGGACGGCGCGCGGCACATCAGGCTGGTCGTGCAGATCAACGACTGGAGCCTGCGCGGCATGGCGGCGGTCGAGATGAAGTCCGGCTTCGGCGTGCTGCGCTGCAAGCCGCGCTGCTCGATGGCGCCGGTGGCGGTGACGCCGGACGAGCTAGGGCCGCACTGGCGCGACGGGCAGGTCGACCTTCCGCTGGAAGTCGATTTCCGCGGCGCGCGCTTCGGCGCGGCCAACGGCCATGCGATGTGCAAGGGGTTCGGCGACCACGTCGCGCACGCGGCCTATTCGCGCGACCTCGTGGCCGGCACGGTGATCGGCTCGGGCACGGTGTCCAACGCCAACTTCCGCGAGGTCGGCTCGTCCTGCATCGCCGAGCGGCGCGGCATCGAGACGCTCGACCTCGGCGCGCCGAAGACGCCGTTCATGGCGTTCGGCGAGCGGGTGCGGATGGAGGCGAAGCTGCCGGACGGGCGGCCGCTGTTCGGCGCCATCGACCAGGCCGTCGCGAAGGGATAGGCGGCTAGAGCATTTCCAGCAAAAGTGCGAAGCGGTTTTGCGTCCGGAAATGCAGCCAAACAAAAAGATAGAGCGGTTCTGCCGATTCCGTGAAAACCAGAACCGCTCTAGGCGCTCCGCTCGCGCCAGAAGCCGGGGGCGTAGGGCTCGGTGATCCAGATCTCGCCGTCGCGCAGCTCGACCGCGACGGGATAGAGCGAGAGGCCGAGGCAGGGGCCCTGCGTGCAGGCGCCGTCCTCGATCGAGAACAGCGCGCCGTGGGCCGAGCACATGATCTGCGAGCGGTCGCCGTTCATGAACTCGTCCTTCTTCCACGCCATGCGCGCGCGGTCGTAGTGCGGGCAATGGTTGCGGTAGGCGAAGACGGAGCCGCCCCGGCGCACGACGAACATCGTGTCGCGGCCCTCGCCGAGCGGGTCGAAGCCGCGCGAATGGCCGTCCGCAATGTCGTCGAGACGGCCGATCGGCCTGTCGGGCACGACCGTCTCGAAGCGGCGCTGGTGCAGCGTCATCTCACTTCTTCCCGGGAGGCGGGCCGCCCGGGGTCCACTTCTCGACGTTCTCGAACAGGAACATCTGCGCCGTCTCCGGCTGGATGTCTGCGTAGCGCGCTTCCCATTCGTCGTCGTGCAGGTCCATGTCGGCGTCGTACTCGATATGGGTGCCGAGCGGCGAGTTGAAGTACCAGAACCAGTTGGAGCCGAACTTGTGGCGGCCGGGGCCCCAGAAGCTCTCGTAGCCCTTCTTGACCATGCGCGAGCCGGCCAGCATCAGGTCGGTCGGGCCCTGCATGTGGAAGGCGACGTGCTCCAGCCCCTGCATGTATTCGGGCGTCTGGATCATGAACAGGCAGTGGTGGTCCCAGTTCGCCTGCGGCCGCAGGAACGGGCCGGCATTGTTGAACTTGTCGGTGACCACGAACTTCAGCCGGTCGATGTAGAAGTTCGCCATCTTGTCCATGTCGGGGACGAAATAGACGATGTGGCTCAGCGTGCGCGGCCGCGCCTCGGCGTCCTGGTTGGCGCCGATGACGTTGGCCGGCCGGCCCGGCTTCGCACCGGGGCTGTTGATCATCTCGGCCGGCAGGTCGAGCTTGCGGCGGGTGGAGATGCGGAAGGCGATCTCGAACCCGGCGTCGTCTTGGCAGCGCAGCGTGCCGTCGGCGGCCTTGTCCACCTTGCGGTCGCGCGACAGCTCCGCCTCGATCGCGTCCAGCGAGGCCTGGTCCTCGACGCCCCACACCGTCAGGCGCAGCATGCTGCCGGTTCGCAGCGGCGCCGGCAGAGCCGGGTCGTCGCGGCGGCGCAGCGTGAAGCCGGTGCCGTCGAGGGCCTCGAAGAAATGGGCGCCGTCCGGCGCCGGCGCTTCCATCAGGCCGTAATCGGCCAGGAACGACCGGCAGGCGGCCGGGTCGTCGACGCCGAAGACCAGCTCGTCGGGTCCGACGATGCGCATGGGCGAATCCTCCTGTGCGGGTGCCGGCACGGCCGGCTGCCTGCAACGCTTCTAGGCGGGCGCTGGCCATTTGTGAAATTGTTCCGATCCATGGTTTGGATCGATGGGGCAAATACATTACGATGGCGGCCCGCACGCGAGGAGAGAGCGCATGCGCTTCAAGAAGCTCGACCTGAACCTGCTGGTGGCGCTGGACCACCTGCTCAACCTCCAGTCCATCAGCCGCGCGGCCGAGCAGATGAACATGAGCCAGTCGGCCATGTCCAACGCGCTGACGCGGCTGCGGGCCTATTTCGACGATCCGCTGCTGGTGCAGGTCGGGCGGCGCATGGAGCTGACGCCGCGCGCGCAGGCCATGCAGCACTCGATCCGCGACATCCTCGTGCGCGTCGAAGCGACGATCTCCAGCGACGTCGAGTTCGACCCGAGGAACTCTACGCGCGAATTCCGCATCCTGTTGTCCGACTATTCGATGACGGCCTTCATGCCGCGCGTGCTGGCGCTGGCCGCCCGCGAGGAGGCGCAGGTGCGCTTCAACCTGCTGCCGCAGACGGAGATTCCGTATCTGACCATCGAGCGCGGCGACGCCGACCTGCTGATCGCGCCCGGCATGTTCATCTCGAAGGAGCATCCGAGCGAGCTGGTCTACGAGGACGACTTCGTCTGCGTGGCCTGGTCGGAAGGCCGCTACGGAAGCGCGCCGCTGACGGAGGCCGACTATCGCAGGGCGCGGCATGTGCGCATGTACCCGCCGACGGTGCCGACCAGCTTCGAGAACGGCTTCCTCGCCGAGCACGGCATCGAGCGCGACATCGACGTCTATTGCTACTCCTTCGCCGTGCTGCCGCACCTCGTCGTCGGCTCGGACCGGCTGGCGACGGTGCACGGGCTGATCGGGCGGGCGGCCATCCACGGCCTGCCGGTCACGGTGCATCCGCTGCCGTTCTCCGCGCCGCTGCTCGACCAGCACGTGCAGTGGCACGAGCACAAGAAGCAGGACCCCGGAATCAAGTGGCTGAGGGGGCTGATGCGCCGCGCTGCGGCCGACCTGCCGGTGCCGCGGTCCAATCGAGCGGGTCAATAGGTTCAATCCATGCTTTCCATTTCCGAAATGTTGGTCGCTCGGCTAAACGTGCCGCGAAAGGGGGGAAGCGGATGAAGGACCTGAGGATTCTCGTCGTCGGCGGCGGCATAGGCGGGCTGACGGCGGCGATCGCGCTGCGCCGCAAGGGCTTTGCGGTCGAGATCGTCGAGAAGGACCCGACCTGGACGGTCTACGGCGTCGGCATCATCCAGCAGTTCAACGTCGTCCGCGCGATGGGCTCCATCGGCCTTCTGGAAGACTACATGGCCGAGGCCTACGGCTTCGACTTCACCGAGATGTTCACCCCGACCGGGCAGAAGGTCGCCGAGTTCCCGACGCCGCGGCTGGCGGGCGAGCAGTATCCGTCGAACGCCGGCATCCGCCGCACCGACCTGCAGCGCGTGCTCGCCAACAAGGTGAAGGAGCTGGGCGCCGCGGTGCGGCTCGGCGTCACCGCCGAGACGCTTTCCGACGACGGCAAGGGCGTCGACGTCACCTTCTCCGACGGCACCAGGGGCCGCTACGACGTCGTGGTGGGCGCCGACGGCGTCTATTCGCGCACCCGCGCGCAGATCCTGCCCGACGCGCCGAAGCCGCGCTACACCGGCCAGTGGGTGTGGCGCTACAACTTCCCGCAGCCGGACGACCTCACCTGCATCCGCATCTATACCGGCCCGCACAGCGCCGGCGTCGTGCCGCTCGGCAAAGGGCTGATGTACATGTTCCTGCTCAGCCAGGAACCGGCGGACTTCCGCCTCGCCAAGGAAGGCTCGGCGGCGGTGATGCGCGAGCGCACGAAGGGCGCGGCGCCGCAGATCGTCGAGCTGGCGAAGCAGATCACCGATGACGAGGGCGTGGTCGGGCGGCCGCTGGAGACGGTGTTCGTCGAGGGCGACTGGCACAAGGGCCGCGTCGTGCTCCTGGGCGACGCCGTGCATGCCTGCACGCCGCATCTGGCGCAGGGCGCGGGGCTGGCGATCGAGGACGGCGTGGTGCTGGCCGACGAGCTGGCCAAGGCGACCGGGCCCGAGGCCGCGTTCCGCGCATATCGCGCCCGCCGCTTCGAGCGGGCGCAGTTCATCGTCGTCAACTCGGTCGCGCTCGGCGACAGCCAGATGGGCAAGATCGGCCATGTCGACATGGCCGAGATCCAGCGCCAGGCGCTGGGCCTGATGGCGCAGCCGATCTGACGCGGGCCGCCGCCCGCAAGCCGCACATATCTGCAAGGAGGCCAGCCATGGCGCTGTTCAACTACTTCCCCAACTATGTCTGGAACCTCTCCATCTCGATCGCCATGGCGAGCGGGGCCGAGCTGGGCGAGATCATGGACATGTGCCAGCCGCTGCTGGAGAAGGCGCAGGGCGGCGAGGACGCCGGCACGCTCGACTTCATGCGCGAATGGGTGAAGGTGGCCGACAAGCTCGTCGAGCTCGCCGGCGAGGACGAGGCGAAGGGCCGGCTGCTGTCGGCCGGGCCGAAGCTGCAGCGCGCCGCGCTCTACTACATCACCGCCGAGCGCATGCAGGGCCACGGCCATCCGGGCCGCGCCGAGACCTACCAGAAGGGGCTCGACGCCTTCGCCAAGGGCACGCGCTACGCGAAGGACAATGTCGAGCGGCTGGAGATCCCCTACAAGGGCAAGGTGATCCCGGTGCTCTACACCCGCGCCGAGGGGGTCGAGGGACCGGCGCCGGCGGTGATCTACCTGAACGGCCTCGATAGCTGCAAGGAACTGCTCTACTGGACCTGGCTGCCGCATGCGCTCGCCGCGCGCGGCATCTCGACGCTGTGCGTCGACCAGCCCGGCACCGGCGAGACGCTGCGCAAGCAGGGCCTGCCGGCGACGTGGAAGTCGGAGGAGTGGGGCACGCCGGTGTTCGACTGGCTGGCCGCGCGGCCGGACGTCGACGCAAAGCGCATCGGCATCACCGGCATCTCGCTCGGCGGCTTCTACGTGCCGCGCGTCGCGGCGTTCGAGCCGCGCATCGCCTCGGGCGCCGTCTGGGGCGCCAACCACAACTGGGCCGAAGTGCAGCAGAAGCGGCTGAAGCGGGAGGGCGAGAACCCGGTGCCGCACTACTGGAACCACGTCCAGTGGGTGTTCGGCGCCAAGGATCTGGACGACTTCCTCGAGAAGTCGGCCGGCATGCACCTCAACGGCGTGATGGAGAAAATCCGCGTGCCGTTCCTCGTCACCCACGGCGCCAGGGACCGGCAGATCAGCGTCGACTACGCCCACCAGAGCTACGACCAGCTCGTCAACTCGCCGCGCCGCGAGCTGAAGATCTTCACCGACCGCGAGGGCGGGGTCGAGCATGTCGGCGCCGACAACATGACCTTCGGCCGTTCCTACATCGCCGACTGGTTCGTCGAGACGCTGGGCGGCAGGCTGGCGTAGAGAGCGGAACGACAGCCGGCGCGGGAAATCGCATGTGCGTGATTTTGGCTGGTTGACCAACCAAATATCCGGGCGGTATGAATTGGCGGCCGCAAAGGGAGGATCGCCGGTGTCCGCGAAGATCGATGAGCTGAAAGCTGCAATCCGCGCGCAGGCGTCCGTGAACGACCCGTTCCTGGGCGAGGGAAGCGCGGCCGCCTTCGAGGCCGGCAGCATGCTGTGGCCGGGCGAGCGCTGGTCGAAGATCGAGCCGTTCGCGACGACGGCGAGCGGCGACCGGCGGCTGGAGGAATACCGCTACACGCCGGCCGATGGCGGGCCGGTGCTGCCGGTGGCCTTCATGTTCGAGCAGGCCGCGAGCGGCTCGCGTGTGCGGGTCTATTCCGACCACCATCTCGTTGAGGATCGCGCGCCGATCCTCGACGTGGTCGAGAGGCTGCATCCGTGGCGCGACGAGGGCGACGTGCTGTTCGCCTACTTCAAGGCGCTCAACGGCAACCGGCTGGAGGACGTGCTCGACCTGTTCGAGGCGGACGGCTATTTCCGCCACTCCAACGACGAGACCTTTCGCGGCCGCGACGGGCTGCGCACCGACTTCTCCAAGATGATGGGCACGAGCGGCATCCGCATCCGCTACTGCCGGCTGACCGACGACGCAAAGACCTGCGCGGTCGAATGCTACATGCCGAGCGGCCGGCCGGCGGTGGCCGTCTACGAGCGCGGCGGGCCGGGCCGGCTCAAGGCCGTGCGCATCTATCTGTGACGCGATGGGCAAGCTCGTCAGCCTGATCGGCGTGCCGCACGATCCGACGCTGCCGATCGCGGCGCGGCTGGCGGCGGAGGGCAAGGCCAACCCCGGCGCGCTGCCGGCGCTCGCCAATTTCGAGACGCTGCGCAAGCGGCTCGCCGAGGCGCGGCCGGACGTGATCGTCATGGCCGGCAGCGACCATCTGAACCAATGGTTCTTCAACAACATGGCGCCGTTCATGGTCGGCAAGGCGGCGCGCATGCAGGGGCCGTTCCCGTCCGAGACGAAGTCGTGGGGTCTGGAGCCCTGCGACCTGCCGGTCGACGGCGCGCTGGCGCGGCATATCCTCAAGAGCGGCTACGAGCAGGGGGTCGATTTCGCCTTCTCCGACGAGTTCACGGCCGACCACTCCTTCACCATCCCGCTGCAGTTCCTGCGGCCGGAGGGCGACCTGCCGGTGGTGCCCGTCTTCGTCAACCTGCTGGCGCCGCCGGTGCCGCCCGGCCGCCGCTACGCTGCCGTGGGCGCGGCGATCCGCGCGGCGATCGAGAGCGAGCCGGGCGGCAAGCGGGTGGCGATGGTCGTCACCGGCCACATGTCGAACAGCGTCGGCGGGCCGGGCATGCTGCGCTCGATGAGCGAGCCGGAGAGCGACTGGGACCGCGCCATGTGGCGGCGGATCAGGGCGAACGACGTCGCGGCGGTCCTCGAACATTCGACCTGGGACCAGCTCTACGCCGCCGGCAACGGCACGCCGGGCTTCCTGGCCTACTGCCTCGCCTTCGGCGCGGCGGGCGGCGCCGCGCCTTCGCATGCCGAGCTGGTCGCCACCACGGCGCAGCCGGCCTGCGCCTTCCTCGGCTGGGACGAGGCCCGCCTCGACGGAGGCCGCGCATGAGCCGCTACGCGCTCGACAAGGTGCTGTGGGAGTATGCGCGCGAGCCGGCATTCAGGGCCGCCTTCGACGCCGACGCGGCGGCGGCCCTCGCCGGCCGCGAGCTGAGCGGGGCGGAGCGGGCGGCGCTGGTCGCGCGCGACCAGCGCGCCATCTTCACGCTCGGCGCGCATCCGTTCCTGCTCTACTCCTTCGCCATCGCGCTCGCCGGCGGCTGGAGCTTCCAGCTCATGCACGACTATGTCGCGCGGCTCGAAGGGCTGGAGCTCGGCGACATCGAGACCTGATGGGCAGGCGGGCTTTGAGCGGCTAGCTTGCCGCAATGATTCCGTGGGAAACGCTCGACACGGCCGCCATCCCCGGCGGCGGGGAGCTGCGCCTGAAACGGCGCGGCAGCGAATATTCGATCATGCTCGGCGCCAACGAGCTGATGAACAGCCGCCTCTCCGGCTCGGAGGAGGCGCTGGCGCGGCTCACGATCGAGCGGCTGGCCGGCCGGCCGCGTCCGAAAATCCTGATCGGCGGCCTCGGCATGGGTTTCACGCTGCGCGCCGCGCTCGCGCTGCTGCCGGCGGACGCCGCGGTCACCGTGGCCGAGCTGGTGCCGGCGGTGGTGGCCTGGGCGCGCGGGCCGATGGCGGCGCTGCATGGCGGCAGCCTGGACGACACGCGCGTTACGATCGTCGAGGGCGACGTCGGCGACGCGATGCGGGCCGGCGGCTGGGACGCGGTGCTGCTCGACGTCGACAACGGGCCTGAGGGGCTGAGCCGGGCCGGCAACGACGCGCTCTACAGCCATGCCGGGCTGGCCGCGGCGCACGCCGCGCTGAAGCCGGGCGGCGTGCTCTCGGTCTGGTCGAGCGGCCCCGACCATTCCTTCACGCGCCGGCTGAAGCAGACCGGCTTCTCGGTGACCGAGCAGGTGGTGCGCGCCCGCGCGAAATCCGGCGCTCGCCACGTCATCTGGCTGGCGGTTCGGGGCTCCGCCTGAACGGGAAGGTGAGCAGGAACCAGACGAGGCCGGGCGACAGCATCCTCAGCGCCTTGCGCGCCTCCTCGGGCGACAGCTTGGCCGTCATCGGCATGGTGCCGAAGATCTTGCCCTTGACCACGAGGAAATTGCCGTCGCGCTCGATCGCCGAGACGTTCATCAGCTCCTTCTTCGCGGCGTCGACGATTTTGACGCCGGCGGGCTTCGGCTTGTCCGCGCTCATCGCCCGATCGCCCTGTCGAAGTCGATGCCCATGTCGTCGAACATCCTGATCGCGGTGGCGCGGCCGGCGCCGTAGACGCCGCCGCCGGGGTGCATGAACGGGCCGACGAGGTAGAGCCGTTCCGCACCCGGCACGGTGTACTGGCCGAGGTCGGGCGTCGGGCGGTGGCCGACCGTCTGGTAGAGGAAGGGTGCTGCGCCATGCATGTCGCCGTTGACGAAGCTGTTGGGCGAGGAGCGCTCCATGTCGAGCGGCGACCAGTGGGTGGCCGCGATGATGTTGTCCGGCGTCAGGTTCGAGATGAAGGGCGCATACTGGCGCAGCGTCTCGGCGGCGTATTCCTCCTTGATCTCGTCCCAGTGGGCCGGTCCCTTGCCCTCGATATTGTAAGGCGCCATCGTGATCGAGTGGAAGATGCCGGCGCCGGCCGGCGCGCGGCTCGGGTCGCCATGCGTCTCGTCGCCGCCGCCGAGCAGGCGGCGCGGCGTGATGCGGCGGCGGCGCAGATAGTCGAAGTCGTCGAGCAGGTCGGACAGCCGGTCGAAGGTGAAATATTCGAGCATGGTGGCCCGCGTGATCTCCTCGCCGGCCAGGTACTTCGTCCGCTCCTTCAGGTCGTAGTGGCTGACGAACAGGCTCTGGGTCGAGGTGTTGACGCGGCGGGCGCGGCGGTAGATCGCCTCGTCCAGCCCCTTCACGAAAGCCTCCAGCCGGTGCGGGTGGATGGCGCCGATCACCGCGTCCTTCGCAAGAATCTCCTCGCCGTCGACCATGCGCACGCCGGTGGCGCGGCCGCCGGAGACGAGGATCTGCGCGACCTCGGCCTCCAGCCTGATCTCGCCGCCGTCGGCCTCGAGGCAGCGCACCAGCGCGTCGGTCAGCCCGCCCGAGCCGCCGACCGGCTGCGAGACGCCGAAGGTGTGGATGATGCCGGGCATGAGGTAGATACCCATGCCGGTGCCGAGCTCGTCGGGGAGCTGCAGGTTCTCCGTCACCAGCTTGAGCAAGTGGATCTTGACGCGGTCGTCCTCGAAGGCGCTGTCGATGATGTCGAGCGAGGAGCGGTTCATCGCGTCGAGGATGTCGCGGCCCTCGTCGGAGGAATCGAGCATCGCCATGAACGGCCCGAAGGGCAGCGGCGGGGCATAGAGGCCCGACATGAACATCGGCATCATCGCCATCGAGCGCTCGGCGAACATGCGGTAGGTGTCGGCGTCCTTCGCGCTGAAGCGGGCGATCTGGGCGCAGGCGGCGTCGAGGTCCTTGTAGGTGATCAGCGTCTCGTTGTCCGGGAAGATCGAGGCGTAGGGCACGTCCGAATAATGGTAGTTCAGCCCGTGCCTGCCGATCAGGCCGAGCTCGTCCTGCGTGATCAGCGGGTTGCCCTGGATCATGATGTGGCAGGAGGAATGGAGGTCGTGGCGGTAGCCGGGCGTGTTGATCTCGCGGGTGACCACGCCGCCGCCGACGAAGGCCTGGCGCTCCAGAACCAGCACCTTCTTGCCGGCGCGGGCCAGATAGGCCGCCGCCGTCAGGCCGTTGTGGCCGCCGCCCATGACCACGATATCGTAGCTTGCCATCGGAACCTCCCCGTGCTGTTGGTCGCTCGACCAATCCGCCTCTAGCGCAGGCCGCCGGGAGGCGGAAGACGGCACAAGTTTGTTCCCTCGGGCGGGGGCCGGACGATCTCCGCCGTGCGCGACGACGACATTGCCAAGCCGCCGGCCGCGGCCTAATTGCAGGCCTCCGATGCGGCATCCTCCCTTGCCGCCTCGCTTCCCGTCCATCCAATCCCGGAGTTTCGCCCATGCCGCTCGTCCAGATCATCGCCTGCTCCACCCGCGAGGGCCGCCAGGGCTTTCCCGTGGCCCAGTGGATGGAGGCCGTCGCGCGCAAGCGCGGCGACGTCGATGTCGAACTCATCGACCTGCGCGAGGTCAACCTGCCGCTGTTCGACGAGCCGAAGCATCCGCGCTTCGGCGACTACAAGCACGAGCACACCAAGCGCTGGAGCGCGACCATCCGGCGCGGCGACGGCTTCGTGTTCGTCACGCCGGAATACAACAACAGCTTCCCGGCCTCGGTGAAGAACGCGATCGACTATCTGAGCGCCGAGTGGAAATACAAGCCGGCGACCTTCGTCAGCTATGGCGGCGTCGCGGCCGGCACCCGCGCCGTCCAGGCGCTGAGGCCGGTGCTCAACTGCTTCCAGATGGTCAGCATCTACGAGGCGGTGAATATCCCGTTCTTCATGAAGCAGCTCAAGGACGGCCAGTTCGCGCCCGAGGAGGGGCTCGAGGATTCGGCCAAGGTCATGCTCGACAAGCTCGTGTTCTGGATGGGCCGGCAGGCTTCGCTCTACGAGCGCTGAGAGCCCCCCCCCCGCTCCATTCACCGATTGACTCTGCCTCGCCAAATCCTTACTTGGTCAACCAACCAATTTCGCACGAGAGTCCGGCCCGGCCGGCTTCGCGCGAACGGCGAGGGAGGATGGCCAGGTGCGGATCGGGGTGACGGGTGCTTCCGGTTTCGTCGCCTCCGCGCTCGTCTCGGAGCTGCTGGCGCGCGGCCGGCTGACGGGCGACGGCGCGCCGCTCCGCGAGCTGGTGCTGGCCGACACGCGGGCGCCGGAGGTCGATGATCCGCGCGTGATCGCGCTGGGCGGCGACATATCCGACGCCGCCTTCCGCGCACGCATGTTCGAGAAGCCGTTCGACGCTTTCTTCCACCTCGCCGCGATCCCCGGCGGGGCGGCGGCCAACGACTATGCGCTCGGCTGGCGCGTCAACGTCGAGGCGACGGTGGCGCTGTTCGAGGCGCTGGCGGCGCAGGCGAAGCCGGCGCGGCTGGTGTTCTCCTCCTCGATCGGCGTGTTCGGCGTGCCGCTGCCGCGGCAGCGCGTGGACGACGAGACGCTGCCGCTGCCGACGATGAGCTACGGCGCGCAGAAGCTGATCGGCGAGACGCTGCTCGCCGACCTTTCCCGGCGCGGGATGGTCGACGGGCTGGCTGTGCGGCTGCCGGGCATCGTGGCGCGGCCGCGCGTCGCCGGCGGGCATCTTTCGGCCTATATGAGCAACATCTTCCACGCGCTGGCGGCCGGCGAGGCCTTCACCTGCCCGGTCTCGGCCGACGCCACCTCCTGGTTCATGTCGCGGGCCTGCTGCGTCGACAATCTGATCCACGCGGCGGGGCTGCCGGCGGCGCGCATCGGCGCGCGGCGGGCCTTCAACCTGCCGGCGCTGCGCCTGTCGACGACCGAGCTGGTCGACGGCATCGCTGCGCATTTCGGCGGCCATGTGCGCGGGCTCGTCTCCTACGAGCCCAACGCCGCACTCCAGGCGCAGTTCGGCGACTATCCGCCGATCGCCACGCCGATCGCCGACGGCCTCGGCTTCCGCCATGACGGCGACGCGGCGGCGCTGGTGGCGAATGCGCTCGGGCTGGGCGCGGCGGCCACGAGAGGTGCGGCATGAGCGAGCGTACCGTCAGGCGCGTCGTCACCGGCCACGATGCCGGCGGCAGGGCGGTGGTGCTGGAGGACGGCACACCGCCGGTGGTGATCCGCAGCCCGCTCCAGCCCGGCCTCGCCTTCCACGAGATCTGGAACACGTCGGACATGCCGATGCCGATCGCGGCCGGCTTCGACGAGCCGACGCTGAAGCATTCCGGCACGGCGCCGCCGAGGCGCGGCACGGTGATCCGCATCGTCGACCTGCCGCCGGAGGGGCCGGACGGCCCGGAATTCGACAAGGAGCAGGCGCGCACGCTGTTCTCGGCGGTGGGGCTGGCGGAGAACGCCGAACGCCACAAGCCCGGCCGCCACCCGCTGATGCACCGCACCGCGTCGGTCGACTACGGCATCGTGCTGTCGGGCGAGATCGTCATGCTGCTCGACGACACGGAGGTGCATCTGAAGACGGGCGACGTGGTCGTCCAGCGCGGCACCAACCACGCCTGGACCAACCGGACGGACCGCATCTGCCGCATGGCCTTCATCCTCACCGACGGCCGGCTGGAGCCGGAGCTGGCCGAGGCGATCGCGGCCCATGACGCGGCGCTGCTGGAAAAGGAAATGTAAGCGTGGATAACGGCGGATCGACTGCGTTCCTTCGCGCCCCCCTCTGTCCTGCCGGACATCTCCCCCACAAGGGGGGAGATTGTCTGTCATCTCGGTTCTCGCCAATCGCTTACGTCGCAGAAAGAGCGGCACGAAAGCGGTCGGCTGATCTCCCCCCTTGTGGGGGAGATGTCCGGCAGGACAGAGGGGGGCAACGTAGAGCGGCTGCGTTGCCGCAACTGGTATCCGCATGACCGTGTCATTGCCCCATACGCCGTCGCTCAGGCTCGACGGGCACCGCGCGTTGGTGACCGGCGCGGGGCGGGGGCTGGGGCTGGCCTGCGCGGCGGCGTTGGCCGAGGCCGGAGCGCAGGTGACGCTGGCGGCGCGCACGGGCGACGAGGTCGAGGCGGTGGCGCAGGCGCTGCGGGCGCGGGGAGACCGGGCGCAGGCCGCCGTGCTCGACGTGACCGACCTCGACGCGGTCGCCGCCTTCCTCGCCGGCGGGCCGTGCCACGACATCCTCGTCAACAATGCCGGCACCAACAGGCCCGGCACGTTCGTCGACGTGACGCGCGAGAGCTACGACCTCGTGATGGGGCTGAACGTGCGCGCGGCCTTCTTCGTCGCACAGGCCTTCGCGCGGCGGCTGCTCGCGGAGAAGAAGCCCGGCGCGATCGTCAACATGAGTTCGCAGATGGGACATGTCGGCGCGGCCAACCGGACGATCTACTGCGCCTCCAAGCATGCACTGGAGGGGCTGACGAAGGCGCTCGCGGTGGAGCTCGCGCCGACAGGCATCCGCGTCAACACGGTCTGCCCGACCTTCGTCGAGACGCCGATGACGCGGCCGTTCTTCGAGAACGAGGCGTTCCGGGCCGACACGCTCAGGAAGATCAAGCTCGGCCGGCTGGGCCGGGTCGAGGACGTCATGGGAGCCGTCGTCTATCTGGCGTCCGACGCGTCGGCGCTGGTGACGGGCTCTGCCATGGTTATCGATGGCGGCTGGACGGCCGAATAGGGCCGCCGGCCAGTTCGCGGGAAGAGGACGATGATACGCTATCTGAAGAAGGGCGCCGACGCCGAAGCGACGGCCGAGGCCGACCGCAAGGTCCGCGAGACGGTGGAGGCGCTGCTGGCGGACGTGGCCGCGCGCGGCGACGCGGCCGTGCGCGAGCTGTCGCAGAAGTTCGACAAATGGGCGCCGGCGAGCTTCCGGCTGACGAAGGCGGAGATCGACGGCCTCATCGCCTCGCTGCCGCAGCAGGTGATCGACGACATCAAATTCGCGCAGGCGCAGATCCGCAACTTCGCACAGGTCCAGCGCGACTCCATGAAGGACGTCGAGGTCGAGACGCTGCCGGGCGTTCGGCTCGGCCACAGGCACATCCCGGTGGAAAGCGTCGGCTGCTACATCCCCGGCGGACGCTACCCGATGGTGGCCTCGGCGCATATGAGCGTGCTGACGGCGAAGGTGGCGGGCGTCAAGCGCGTCATCGCCTGCACGCCGCCGCTCAACGGCGCGCCGCCGGCGGCCACGATCGCAGCGATGGCGATGGCCGGCGCCGACGAGATCCTGGTGCTGGGCGGCATCCAGGCGGTCGCGGCGATGGCGCTCGGCACCGAGACGATCCAGCCCGTCGACATGCTGGTCGGCCCCGGCAACGCCTTCGTGGCGGAGGCCAAGCGGCAGCTCTTCGGCAGGGTCGGCATCGACCTGTTCGCCGGACCGACCGAGACGCTGGTGATCGCCGACGACAGCGTGGACGCCGAGATCTGCGCGACCGACCTGCTCGGGCAGGCCGAGCACGGGCCGACCTCGCCGGCGGTGCTGCTCACCACCTCGAAGCGCATCGCGGAGCAGATCGAGGGCGAGATCCAGCGCCAGCTCAAGGTGCTGCCGACGGCCGACATCGCGTCGGTGTCGTGGCGCGACCACGGGCAGGTGATCCTGTGCGACACCGACGAGGAGATGCTGGCCGAGGCCGACCGCATCGCCTCCGAGCATGTGCAGGTGATGACGCGGAACCCGCGCTGGTTCCTCGAGAACATGAGGAACTACGGCGCGCTGTTCCTCGGGCCGCGCACCAACGTCGCCTATGGCGACAAGGTGATCGGCACCAACCACACGCTGCCGACGAAGAAGGCGGCGCGCTACACGGGCGGGCTGTGGGTCGGGAAATTCCTCAAGACCTGCACCTATCAGGAGGTCACCACCGACGCGGCCTCCGCGACGGTCGGCGAGTACTGCTCGCGGCTGTGCGCCATCGAGAATTTTTCCGGCCACAAGGAACAGGCCGACATCCGCGTGCGCCGCTACGGCGGCCGGAACGCGGCGTAGAGGGGGACAAACATGAAACTCGGCACCATCCCCAACGGCACGCGCGACGGCGAGCTGGTCGTCGTCTCGCAGGACCTGAGCAGCGCCGTCTCGGCGAAGGCGATCGCGCCGAACCTGCTGACCGCGATGGAAAACTGGGCAGCGGTCGAGCCGAAGCTCACCGCACTCGCCGGCGAGCTTGCGGCCGGCCGGGCGAAGGACGTCTTCGCCTTCGACCAGTCGAAGGCGCTGTCGCCGCTGCCGCGCTCGTTCCAGTGGATCGACGGCTCCTGCTTCAAGAACCATCTGCGGCTGATGGCGCTCGCCACCGGGCGCGACCCGAAGCTCGAAATGGATTCGCCCTATCCGCTCATGTACCAGGGCATGTCCGACGACTTCTACCGGCCGCAGGGCGAGATCAGCCTGCCGCGCGAGGAAGACCAGATCGATTTCGAGGGCGAGGTCGGCGTAGTGCTGTCGGAGGTGCCGATGGGCACGAAGGCGGCGGACGCGCACAGATACATCCAGCTCATCCTGCTCATCAACGATGTCTCCTGCCGCGCCTTCGTCAAGCGCGAGATCACGGTCGGCTTCGGCTGGATGCACGCCAAGCCGTCGACGGCCTTTTCGCCGGTGGCGGTGACGCCGGACGAACTGGGCGGGGCGTGGAAGGACGGCAAGGTGCACCTGCCGCTCAACGTCACCTGGAACGGCAGGCTGTTCGGGCGGCCGAACGGCGGCGAGATGAGTTTTTCCTTCCCCGAGTTGATCGAGCACGCGGCGCACACGCGCAAGCTCGCGGCCGGCACGCTGTTCGGCTCCGGCACGGTCTCCAACGCCAGCTACCGCGAGGTGGGCTCGGCCTGCATCGCCGAGCGGCGCTCGATCGAGAACATCGAGGAGGGCGGGGCCAAGACGCCGTTCATGAAGTTCGGCGACACGATCCGCATGGAGATGTTCGACGCGGCCGGAAAGACGATCTTCGGCGCCATCGACCAGACCGTCGTGCAGTACCGCAAGGAGGCCTGAGCCATGGCCGCCGGCCTGTTCCCCGACCTCAAGGTCCACCATGTCGGCATCAGCGTGCGCGACATGGACGAGGCGATCTCGTTCTGGTCGGAGGTGTTCGGCTTCGAGCTGGATTTCCGGGCCGAGCTGAAGCCCATCAGGACGACCATCGCCTTCCTCAAGCGCGACGGCTTCCGCATCGAGCTGTTCCAGAAGGACGGCGCGGCGCCGGCGCATGCCGACCGGCTGAAGCCGAACACCGACCTGCTCACCCACGGCACCAAGCACATCGCCTTCAGCGTCGAGGACGTGCAGGCGGCGGCCGAGAAGCTGCACGCGCGCGGCGTGCGCATCGTCGGCATCATGCGCGGCCACGGCACGCCGATGCAGGCGGAGGACGATCCGCGCCTCGACGGCAGCAAGCAGCCGGCGATGGCGCTGTTCTTCCTCGACGCCTCCGACACGCTGGTCGAGATCATCCGGCGGTCCGACTTCAAGGACTAGGACGACATTGCCACCGCTTCGCGCCTTTGCCAGAACAGGCGGGGAGGCGACATGCGGGCAAGCGGCGAAGAGACGAGGCGGACGATCGCCAGGCTGGAGGCGGCCCTCCCGGACAATGCGGAGGCGGTCGCCCATCTGGCCGCGCTGGTCGAGCGCATGGACCGCTACGACCACGACCGCGACGACCCCGTGCGCGAGATCATGGCGCGCGTCGGCGACCGCTGGTCGACGCTGATCCTGCTGGTGCTGCGGGCCGGCACGTTCCGCCACGCCACGCTGCGGCGGCTGGTCGCCACGCTGTCGGCCGAGGGCGGCATCTCGCAGCGCATGCTTACCCTCAAGCTGCGCGCGCTGGAGCGCGACGGGCTGGTCGCGCGCGAGGTCGTGCCGACCGTGCCGCCGCAGGTCTCCTATTCGCTGACGCCGCTGGGCGCCGAGCTCGTCGAGATCGTCGACCGGCTGCTGCGCTGGATCGAGGCGCACAATGACGAGATCGCCGCCGCGCGCAGGGGTTTTGCCGCGGACGAATAGTCCTCCTGCATTCTTGTTTGGTCAACCAACTAAATTCTGTTGATCGGGCGGCGCGCCCGGTCTAGCGTGCCGGCCACGAAATGGCCGGACGCGGAAGCGGCGGCATGGCGAGAGGGAGGCACATATGGGCGAGCCGGCGAAGGGCGCGGACGGGATCAGGCTGATTTCGGTCGAGGAGGGGTTCCTCATCCCCGAGGCGATCGAGGAACTGAAGCGGCTGGCCGGCGGCGTGCCGAGCATGAAGTCGGGGCCGATCGCCGGGCCGTTCATCCCCAAGCTGCTCGACATCGGGGCCGGCCGCATCGCCGAGATGGACGCCGACGGCGTCGACGTGCAGATCCTGTCGCTGTCGGCGCCGGGCGTGCAGAAATCCGCCCCGCAGGACGCGCTGGCGCTGTCGCGCATCGCCAACGACCGGCTGGCGGAGGCCGTGAAGGCCCATCCCACCCGCTTCGCCGGTCTGGCGGTGGCGCCGCCGCAGGCGCCGGAGGAAGGCGCGAAGGAGCTGGAGCGGGCGGTGGCGAAGCTCGGGCTGAAGGGTCTCATCGTCAACTCGCACACCAACGACGAATATCTCGACGCGCCAAAATTCTGGCCGCTGCTGGAGGCTGCCGAGGCGCTCGACGTGCCGGTCTACCTGCATCCGCGCGAGCCGGCGGCCGGCCTGTGGGACGGGCTGATGGGCATGTCCGGCTTCACCGTCGGCTGGGCCTATGCGGTCGAGACCGGCACGCATGCGTTGCGCATGATCGCGGCCGGCGTGTTCGAGCGCTTCCCGAAGCTGCAGATGGTGCTCGGCCATCTCGGCGAGACGCTGCCGTTCCTGCTCGACCGTATCGACAACCGCTACCCGTTCGAGATCGGCGTCACCGGCAGGACGCCGCTGCCGAGGAAGCCGAGCGAGTATTTCCGTAGCAACTTCACCGTGGCGACCAGCGGCATGAACTTCGCCGCGCCGGTGCGGGCGGCGATCGACATCCTCGGCGCCGAGCGCATCATGTTCGCGGCCGACCACCCGATGGAGAACCAGAGGCAGGTGGTCGACGAATACAACGCGATCCCGATGTCGCAGGACGAGCGCCGCCAGATCAGCGAACTGACCGCGCGGCGCGTGTTCAAGCTGTAGGCGGGAGGCAGGCATGGTGCATTCACTCGAAGGCAAGGTCGCCATCGTTACCGGCGGGAGCGGGGGCATCGGGTCGGCTACGTGCCGGGTGCTGGCAGAGCGCGGCGCGGCGGTGGTGGTGGCGGACATCGCGGCGGAGCGCGCGGAGGCGTTGGCGGGGGAACTGAAGGCAGCGGGCGGCAGGGCGGTCGCCGTGGCGCTCGACCTCGGCGAGGAGGCCTCGGTCAAGGCGATGTTCGCGGCGACGCTGAAGGCGTACGGCCGGCTCGACATCATCGACAACAACGCGGCGCTGCTGACGCCGGAGATGGCGCAGCGCGACCTCGACATCGGCCGGATGGAGACGGACGTCTGGGACGCGGTGTTCCGGGTCAACGTGCGCGGCGCCATGCTGTGCTGCCGCGAGGCGCTGGCGATCATGGAGGGGCAGCGCTCGGGCGTCATCATCAACACGGCGTCGAACCTCGCTTTGCAGGGCAACGTCATCCAGGCCGCCTACAGCGCCTCGAAGGCGGCGATCATCCAGATGACGCGGTCGATCGCCACCTCGCACGGCCATCTCGGCATACGCTGCAACGCGGTGCTGCCGGGTCTCACCGGCTCGCGCTCGGCGCTGGAGCATTTGCCGCCGCGGCTGCTCGAGATCGTGCGCGAGGAGACGCTGACGCCCTATCTCGGCGACCCGATGGACATCGCCCACACGGTGGCGTTCCTCGCCAGCGACGAGGCGCGCTACATCACCGGGCAGGCGATCGCGGCCGACGGCGGCACCTCGGTCCACATCCCCGGCTATGCGCGGCTGCGCGAGCTGTTCTCGGGCGAGTAGGAGGCCGGCATGGCGGAGGCGAAGGCAGAGGGCAAGCTGTCGGAACGGCTGGCCGGCAAGGTGGCGGTGGTGAGCGGCGCCGGCTCCGGCATCGGGCAGGGCTGCGCGCTGATGTTCGCACGCCACGGCGCGGCCGTGACGGCCGTCGATATCGACCCGACGGCGCTGGAGGCGACGCGGCAGCGCGCGGCGCGGGAGGGCCTGTCGCTGGAGACGGCCAGGGCGGACCTGACGAATCCTGAGCATGTCGCGGCACTGATGGACGGCGTGGCGGCCGCGCATGGCGGCATCGACGTGCTGCTCAACGCGGCGGCGGTGGCCGATTTCCTGTGGATCGAGGAGATGGACTACGAGCGGCACTGGCGGCGGACGCTGACCGGCGAGCTCGACACCGTCTTCCTGATGTGCAAGGCGGCGTGGGCGCACATGAAGGGCAGGGGCGGGGCCTCGATCATCAACTTCGCCTCGGCCAACGCCTATGTGGCGCTGAAGAATTCGGCCGCGCTGGCGCACACGGCGGGCAAGGGCGGCGTGCTCGCCATGACCCGGCAGCTCGCGATGGAGGGCGCGCCGCATGGCATCCGCGCCAACTCGATCTCGCCTGGCCTGATCGTGACGGGGGCGACGAAGCCCGTGCTGGAGCGGCCGGAATTCGTCGCCGCGGTGAAGGAGAAGCTGATGCTCGACCGGCTGGGAAAGCCGGAGGACATCGCCTGGGCCGCAGTCTATCTTGCGTCCGACGAATCGACCTTCGTGACGGGGGCCGACTTCAGGGTAGACGGCGGGGCGCTCGCCTGGTGAGCGGTCCAATCAGGGAGACGCAGGAAATGATCATCGAAGTGGCCAGCATTCCGGTGAAGCCGGGCTCGGAGAAGGCGTTCGAGGAGGCCGTGGCCAAGGCGGTCGACGTGGTGCGCAACGCCAAGGGCTGCAAGGGGATGCAGCTCACCCGCTGCGTCGAGGAGCCGGGCACCTACGACGTCGTCATCCGCTGGGAGACGCTGGAGAACCACACGGTCGACTTCCGCGGCTCGGATCTGTTCCAGCAGTGGCGGGCGCTCGTCGGCCCGCATTTCGCCGAGGCGCCGAAGGTGCGGCACTATTCCGTCGTGATGCCCTCGAAAGACTTCTGACCGGCCTCAATCCCCGATCGTCGTGCCGCCGTCGACAACGAGGTTGTGGCCGGTGACGAAGGCGCCGGCGGGCGAGGCGAGATAGACGGCGGCGCCTGCGATCTCGGTCGCGGTGCCGACGCGGCGCAGCGGCGTCTTCTTGAGGCGCGGCCCGAGTATGTCGGGATTGCTAATGATCGGGGTCGCGAACTCGGTGTCGATCAGGCCCGGCGAGATCGCGTTGACGCGGACGTTGGCCGGGCCGAACTCGACGGCGTAGTTGCGGGCGAGCTGGGCGATCGCCGCCTTCGACAGCGCGTAGAGGCCGATCTTGCCGTTGCCGCGCAGGCCGGAGATGGACGAGGTGAGGATCACCGCGCCGTCCCCGCGCCCGGCCATCGCCGGGATCACCCGGTTGCAGAGCTGCAGGACGCTGCGCAGGTTGATGCGCATGATCGCCTCGTATTCCTCCTCGGCGGCAGCCGTCAGCGAGCCGAAATGCGGGTTGATGCCGGCATTGCAGACGAGGATGTCGATCCGCCCGTATGCTGCGAGCGTGCCGGCGACGAGGCGGTCGAGATCGGCGTCGACGCCAACGTCGCAAGGGATCGCGATCGCCTCGATGCCGTCGGCGCGCAGCGTCGCGAGCGCCGCCTCGCAGCCCGCCGCGTCGTTGCTGGAGATCGCCACGCGGGCGCCGGCGCGGCCCATCTCGCGGGCGATGGCATAGCCGATGCCGCGATGCGAGCCGGTGACGAGGGCGGTTTTACCCGAAAGCGAGAAGAGGTCGGAAGCCATACGGACGGCGCCTGCGAATAATATTGGTCGGTCGACCAATCCATAATCCGCCGGGGGTAATCTGTCAAAGCGCCGTCAGTCGCGGGCCCGAGTCGCGGTGCAGCTCAGACAGGCCTTCCAGTCCGCGCACGGCGAATTTGAGCAGCGCGGTGTAGGCGGCGTCGAGGTCGTCGGCGGAGATGGCGCCGCCCGACAGCGAATCGACGCGCCGGTTGCGCGCCAGCGTCTGCAGCATCGACACCATCGTCATGGAGAAGCCGCGCATCAGCAGGTCGTCCGGCATGCCGGGCAAGGTGAGGCGCAGCTTCGCCAGGAAGAGATTGGCCGTGTCGTCGAAATGGGTGTGCAGCACCTTGACCCAGCGGTTGGTCTGGCCGAGCTGCGCGAGGATCATCAGGTAGGATTCCCAGCCATGCGAGCCGCTGCGCATCTGCTCGAACAGCGGGTGCATGAAGGCGTCGATGATGCCTTCGGTCGTCAGCGGCTCGCGCGCCTCGAGCGCGGCCAGCCGCTCGTGGCGCATCTGGGCGAGGATGTCGGCGCGGCGGCCGACCACCTCGGCGAACAGGTTCTCCTTGGTGCCGAAATGGTAGCTGGCCAGCGCCAGCGTCACCTTGGCCTTCTGGGTGATGTCGCGCAGCGACACCGTGTCGAAGGTGCGCTCGCCGAACAGGGCCTCGGCGGCGTCGAGGATCTTGTCGCGGGTGCTGTCGTTGGAGCCCCGGCCGGACTGGCGCCGCGGCTTCGCCGGCGTCGTGGCAAGCTTTTCGTCCATCCGTCCCAATCCCGTTCCCTGGAGAATCGTTCTATCTTAAGCCTGATCGGTCAAGCCCGGTGCAAGCGTGGCGATCATATCAACAACCCACATCAGCCCCTCGTCGGCATCGTTGGCGCCGCGCCACTGGATCACCTCGACGATGCGCGGGATCTCGACGGGCAGCTCGACGATGCTGAGCGGCAGCAGCGCGGCGAACATGCCGGCCATGCGCGCATGCATCAGGCTGATGCGCTCCGTGCCGACCAGCAGGAAGGGCACCGAGCCGTAATTGGCAACCGTGATGGCGCGCTGCAAGGCGCGGCCGAGCCGCTCGTGCACCCACTGGACGGCCGACGGCGCGCGCTGGCGCTCGAACTCGACGGCGACGTGGGGCAGGGCGGCCAGCGCCTCGCGGCTGAT
>JAFKJY010000058.1 GCA_017305835.1 Hyphomicrobiales bacterium | reverse complement strand
CGCAGGCCGCCGCCGACATTCGCCGCTGGCGCAAGGCCGAGCGCGAGCGGCTGATCGCCGCCCGCCTCGCGGTTCCTGCCGACATCCGCGCCGCCCACGGGCAGGCGATCGCGGCGAAGCTGGATGCGCTGCTGGGCGATCTTTCCGGCCGGCTCGTCGGCCTCTACTGGCCGTTCCGCGGCGAGCCGGACCTGCGCGGCTGGGCCGAGACGGTGCGCGCCCGCGGCGGGCAGATCGCGCTTCCGGTGGTCGTCGAGAAGGCGCGGCCGCTGGTCTTCCGCCTCTGGCGTCCCGGCGAGAAGCTGGAAAAAGGCGTCTGGAACATCCCCGTCCCCGCCGTCGGCGATCCCGTCCTGCCCGACATCGTGGTGTCGCCGGTCGTCGGCTTCGACGCAGGCTCCTTCTACCGGCTGGGCTATGGCGGCGGCTTCTACGACCGCACGCTGGCCGCCATGCCGCGCCGTCCCCGCTTCGTCGTCGGCGTCGGCTACGCCCTCCAGCGCATCCCCACCATCTACCCCCAGCCGCACGACATCCCCGTGGACGTCGTGCTTACCGAGGAAGCCTGAGCCGCAACGTCGAGGCCTCCCTCTCCCCGTCCTTCACGGCGAGTATAAGGGTGAGGGGCGGCCCGACGCCCCTGCCCTCACCCGAATCTACACCGCCTTCAGCCGCGTATGGCTCAACAATCCGTGCTCCTCCAGCACCGGATAGGCCATCGAGGCGAGCAGCGAGTTGATCTGCTTCAGGTCGCGGATCGTGTCGAGGTGCAGCGAGCTGGTCTCGACGCTCTTGGCGGTCCCCTCGCGCAGCCGCTCGAAATGGAGGCGGCTGGTTTCCTTCTCGGCGTCGCGCAGCCGGTCCTTCTCGCGCACGAGCTGCCGCGCCGTCTCCGCGTCGCGCGAGACGAGCACGTTGAAGGCCAGCCGCGCATTGGCCAGCACCTGCTTGTGCAGGTTCGACAGCTCGCGCCAGCCCTCGGGCGTGAAGGTCAGCCCGCGCTCCAGCTTCTTGCGCACGTGCACCAGCATGTTGCGCACGATGATGTCGCCGACCTGCTCGAGCTTGACGCAGGCGCCGAGCAGCTCCTGCAGCCGCGTCGCCTCCCATTCGGTCATCTGCTGCGTGGTGATGCGGGCGAGGTAGAGCTTGATCGCCGCGTGCTTGCGGTCGACCTGGTCGTCGAGCGCGGCGAGCGCGTCGATCCGCTCGCGGTCGGCGTCCTCGTAGAGCTCCATGATGTTGCGCAGCATCAGCTCCACGATCTCGCACACGCCCACCACCTCGCGCGTGGCGTTGGCGAGCGCCACCGAGGGCTGGTCGAGCGCGGTCGGGTCGAGCGCGGTGACGTCGGCGATGCTGAGCTGCTTCGCCTCGGCCGGCTGGCCGAGCGCCACGATCTTCTGCGAGGCCCAATAGACCAGCCGCGCGACCGGGATGCCGGCGAGCAGGATGATCACGTTGAAGGCGATGTGGGCGTTGACGATCTGGTCGGCCGCGCTCGATCCCAGCAGCGCCGGCGACGGCCTGAAGGCGAGGAACAGCGCCAGCATGACAACCGAGCCGAGCCCGCGCATCAGCAGGTTGCCGACTGGCACCACCCGCACGGCCGCCGGCGAGCCGCGCGTCAGCACCGGCGCGATCACCGAGCTGCCGAGATTGACGCCGAGCACCATGGCGATGCCGAGCTCGGGCGGGATGAAGCCGCGCCCGGCGAGCGTGACCAGCAGCAGCACCGCCGCGATCGAGGAATGGAACAGCCAGGTCACCAGCCCGGCCAGCAGGAAGGCGGTGACGAGGTCGCCGGAGAAATATTCGACGATGACCGGCAGGAGCTGGCTGTCGCGCAGCGGTTCCGACGCCTGCCCGACCAGCTCCAGCGAAAGCAGCATCAGGCCGATGCCGACGAGGATGCGGCCGAACTGCCGCCACGCCCTGCGCTCCGTCGCCATGAACATCGCCGTGCCGCCGGCGATGCAGATCGGCACCAGCAGCGACAGGTCGAAGGTGAGGATCTTGACCACCAGCGCCGAGCCCACCTCGGCGCCGCGCACCGCGAGCTGGCCGGCCATGCCGCCGACGATGCCCGACCCGGCGAAGGAGGCGACCAGCAGCGTCACCGCCGTCGAGCTCTGCAACGCGATTGACAGCGCCCCGCCCGTCAGCACCGCCATCAGCGGGTTGCGCATCGTCTCGCGCAGCTTGTGGCGCAGCACGTCGCCATAGGCGCGCTCGACGCCGGTGCGCACCATCCGCGTCGCCCACAGCAGCAGCGCGACGGCGCCGGCCAGGTGCAGCAGGACGAGCGAGCCGCTCATCGCCGGCAACGGCCCCTTGCGGGCCGGAATGGGGAAGAAGAAAGGGTGTTCATGGTCCGGACAATAGCCCGCGACGCGGAATGTTCCGGAGCGCGATTAGATTAGCCGGATAATCTTTTTGGCGCCGTTCGTCAATGTGGCGCGGCGGCCGGCGACGGTACGCCGCTGCGCAGCTCCTGCGCCCAGGAGAGCGCCGCCACGCCCGCCGCGGCGAGCATGGCGAAGATGCCGAGCACCGGCAGGCTGCGGTAGCCGTAGCCGCCGTCGATCAGCAGCCCGCCGATCGAGGCGGCAATCGCGATGCCGAAGTTGAAGCCCGCCGGGATCAGCGACGAGGCGAGGTTGGGCGCATCCGCCGCCCAGCCGAGGATGCGCGTCTGGATCAGCGTGCCGATGGTGAAGTTGAGGCATCCCCACACGAGCACCGCCGCGATCGCCGGCCAGGGATGCGGACTGACGCCGTAGAAGATGGCGAGCACGCCCGACTGGACGACCATCAGGCCGACCATCAGCCGCATGTAGTGCGGAAGTGCGGCGAGCCGTCCGCCGGCGAACACGCCGAGCGTGGCGCCGACGCCGTTGACCAGCAGCACGACGGGGATCGCGGCCGCGCTCAGCCCGGTCACGTCGCGCAGCATCGGCGCGATGTAGGTGAACGGCACGTACTGCCCGATCATCAGGAGCAGCATCATGATCAGCGAGGTCCACACCTGCTGGCGCGCCAGCACCCTCACCTCGCGGCCGAAGCCGGCGGCGGCAGCCGCGCCCGCCGTTGCGGCGGGAAGCAGCAGCAGCATCGCGACCGTCGCCACGGCACCGAGGCCGAACATCGCCCAGAAGGTCGCGCGCCAGCCGTAGAGGTTGCCGATCGCCGCCCCCGCCGGCACGCCGATGATGTTGGAGACGGTGAGGCCGGCGAGCACGATCGCGACCGCGAACCCGCGCTGTTGCGGCTTGACGAGGCCGACGGCCACCACCATCGCCACGCCGAAGAAGACGCCGTGCGCCACCGACACGCCGACGCGGGCGGCCAGCATCGAGCCGAAGCCGGGCGCCAGCGCGCAGGCCACCTGCCCCGCGGTGAAGACGAGCGCCAGCGCGATCAGCAACGTGCGGCGCGGCACCCGCGCCGTGGCGATCGTCGCCAGCGGCCCGCCGATGGCGATGCCGATCGCGTAGCCCGACACCAGCACGCCGGCCTGCGGGATCGACACGGCCAGCCCCTCTGCCACCTGCGGCAGGATGCCGGCGATGACGAATTCGGTGGTGCCGAAGGCGAAGGCGGCGACGAACAGGGCGATCAGGGGCAGCGACATGGCGGGCTCTGCAGGACGAAAGGCGGCCTAAGACCACGCCACGACGCTCCCCGCAATCGATTTTCTATGGACCAGCCTCCAGATTTTGTGCAGGCGGGGTGTCAGGAAGACTTGCGCCCTTCCTCTACCCCACTCCGTGGGGGAGAGGTGGCGCCGCAAAGCGGCGACGGAGTGGGGGACCCTTGCGCGGGGCCACCTATCGCGCGAACGGCCTGCGCGCAGCATGCCGCACATGCAGGATGCTGACGTCGCCGTCTGTCCTCACCCTGTAGAAGACGAGATAGGAATATTCGCCGGCGACCCGTACCCGCACGTCCCGCCGGTCGGTCGCGCGACCGGAGCGCGGATGGTCGGCAAGACTGGAGATCACGCCTTCGATCCGCGACAGCACGTTCGCGGCGCCCTGCGGAGAGCGCTCGGAAAGATAGGAGCCGATGCGGTCGATGTCGGCGAGTGCCCGCTTGGTGTAGCGGAGCCTCATGCGCCGTAGCGCTTGAACAGCGCCGCCACCTCCTCGTCGGTCGCGAACTCTCCCCGGCCCGCCTGCGCCAGCCCCTCCTCGATCGCTGCGCGCTCGTCCTCGTCAAGCACGTAGACGCCCTTGCGGCGCGCCTCGATCTCGCGCGCGAAGGCGATCAGTTCCTGCTGGTCGTCTTCCGGCCAGGACTCGGCATTCTTCAGGATGTTGCGCAACTGGGCGTTCATGCACACCAATCTAGCATTCCGCGCGCCGCGCGCCAAACGCGCCCGCCGAGCCGCCTCTTTCCGCCCCGGGTTGGATTTCCACATGCGCTCCACCGATTTAAACGGTGCCGGGCGTGGCCTGCGCCGGCGCGGGACAATAGGGTCTATCGATGCGCTTTTCCGATTCCTTCCTCGACGAGATTCGCGGACGCGTGCCGATTTCGGCCGTGATCGGCACGCGCGTCCAGTGGGACCGGAAGAAGACCAACGCTCCGCGCGGCGATTTCTGGGCCTGCTGTCCGTTCCACGGCGAGAAGACACCGTCCTTCCACTGCGAGGACCGCAAGGGCCGCTACCATTGCTTCGGCTGCGGCGTCTCGGGCGACCATTTCCGCTTCCTGACCGAGCTCGACGGGCTGAGCTTCCCCGAGGCGGTGGAGAAGATCGCCGACATGGCCGGCGTGCCCATGCCCGCGCGCGACGAGCAGGAGGAGCGCCGCGAGAAGGAGCGCGCCTCCCTCACCGACGTGATGGAACTCGCCGCCCGCTTCTTCCAGGACCAGCTCCAGTCCGCCACCGGCGCCAGGGCCCGCGCCTATCTGCGCGAGCGGGCGCTCACCTCCGTCACCCAGCAGGAGTTCCGCTTGGGCTACGCGCCCGACAGCCGCAACGCGCTGAAGGAGTTCCTCGCCGGCAAGGGCGTCGAGAAGGCGCAGATGGAGGCCTGCGGCCTGCTCGTCTCCGGGCCGGACGTGCCGGTCTCCTACGACCGTTTCCGCGACCGCGTCATGTTCCCGATCCCCGACGCGCGCGGCCGCATCATCGCCTTCGGCGGCCGCGCCATGTCGCCCGACGTGCCCGCAAAGTACCTGAACTCGCCGGAGACCGAGCTCTTCCACAAGGGCAACGTGCTGTTCAACTTCGCCCGCGCCCGCAAGGGGCTGGCGCGCGGCGGCCCAAATGGCGGCGGCACGGTGATTGCCGTCGAAGGCTACATGGACGTGATCGCGCTCGCCCAGGCCGGCTTCGACAACGTCGTCGCCCCGCTCGGCACCGCGCTCACCGAGCGCCAGCTCGAGCTCCTGTGGCAGATGAGCGGCGAGCCAGTCATGTGCTTCGACGGCGACCAGGCCGGCCTCAAGGCCGCGTGGCGGGCGGCCGACCTCGCCCTGCCGATGATCGCGCCCGGCCGCACGCTGCGCTTCGCCCTGCTGCCCGAGGGACAGGATCCCGACGATCTGGTGCGGACCGGCGGCTCCGACGCCTTCCGCGCCGTGCTCGCCGACGCCCGCCCGCTCGCCGACCTGTTGTGGATGCGCGAGACCGCCGGCGGCACCTTCGACACGCCGGAGCGCCGCGCCGAGCTGGAGAAGCGGCTGCGCGAGCTGACCGGCCGCATCCGCGACGAGAGCGTGCGCTTCCATTACCAGCAGGAGATGCGCGACCGCGTGCAGAGCTTCTTCGGCATCCGCCGCGGCGGCGAGCGCTCCTCCGGCGAGCGCGGCGGCGCGGGTGGCTTCCGCGGCGGCGGCGGGCGGCAGGGCGGCGCGCTCGCGGCAGGCCGCCTCGCCGTCTCCGAGAGCCTCGCCCGCTCGGCGCTTGTCCGCTCCGCCGCCCGCTCCATGCCGCTGCGCGAGGCGACCCTCGTCGTCGCACTGGTCAACCATCCGCATCTGGTCGACGAGAATTTCGACGCGGCCGAGCGGCTGGAGGTCTCCCACGCCGAACTGCAGCGGCTGAAGTCCGCCCTGCTCGACGCCTTCGCCCACGACCACGACGTCGACCGTGACGGGCTTGTCGCCGCGTTCTCCGCGCTAGGGCTCGCCGAACCCTGGCAGCGCGCCGTCGACCTGGTCCGCAAGGCCCGGCTGTGGCCCGCGCTCGAGGACGCCGCCTTCGAGGACGCGCGCGACGCCTTCCTCCAGGCCCTCCACTTGCACCGGACCGCCGGCTTTCTAAATAAGGAGCTGAAGGCTGCGGAGCTGGCGCTGGCCAACGATCCGACGGAAGAGAACATTCGCCATCTCGTGGCCATCCAGGCCCAGTTGCGGGACGTGCAGGCGACGGAAGCCCTGATCGAGGGTTTCGGCGTACAGTCCGGCCGGGTCGGCCGGGGATAGTCGGGGCAGGCCGGATCGGCCGGGATGGCCCGGAACCGCCGCAAAGGGAGCGGGTGATTCGCTTTTTGGGGGCGAATCGTGGCAGGGCGCTTGACCTTGCAGAAGAATGACGGAATCAGACGATTCGGAAAAATCGGCGGAAGGAAGTCCGCCGTGCACGATCGTCAGGCATATTATGAGCTTTGTGGACGAGCTTGCCCGTCCCTCTATATGTCAGGGTTAATCGCGATTTAACGGGACTGGTGTACCTGCGGGAACGAATGCGGCGAGTGGTTCCCACGCCTGTGCGGGGCTTTTCCGGTCCGGCCGCTTGGAGACGTTGAAGGAATGGCGACGAAAGAGAAGGAAGAGGTCGAGACCGAACGCGAGGGCACCAGCGACGGCCCCCTGCTCGACCTTTCCGACGACGCGGTCAAGAAGATGATCAAGGCCGCGAAGAAACGCGGCTATGTCACGCTCGACGAGCTGAATTCGGTCCTCCCCTCCGAGGAGACCGACCCGGACCGCATAGAAGACATCCAGGCGATGCTCAACGACATGGGCATCAACGTCGTCGAGGGCGACGAGAACGCCGACGACGCCGAGGGCGATGCCGGCGGCGATGCCGACGAGGAGGCCAACGAGCTCGCCGAGCAGACCGGCACGGCCGTCGCCACCACCACCAAGAAGGAGCCGACGGACCGCACCGACGACCCCGTGCGCATGTATCTGCGCGAGATGGGCTCGGTGGAGCTTCTGTCGCGCGAGGGCGAGATCGCCATCGCCAAGCGCATCGAGGCCGGCCGCGAGACGATGATCGCCGGCCTGTGCGAGAGCCCGCTCACCTTCCAGGCCATCATCATCTGGCGTGACGAGCTCAACGAGGCCAAGATCCTGCTGCGCGAGATCATCGATCTCGAGGCGACCTATGCCGGCCCCGAGGCCAAGCAGGCCCCGGTCGTCGAGCGCGCCGAGGAGGTCGAGAAGCCGAAGGACGATCCACGCGCCGGCCGCCGGCCCTCCCGCGACGACGAGGACGACATCACCAATGTCGGCGGCGAGAGCCGCGTCGAGGAGGACGACGAGGAGGACGACGAGGCCAACCTGTCGCTCGCCGCGATGGAGGCCGAGCTGCGCCCGCAGGTGATGGAGACGCTCGACGTCATCGCCGCCACCTACAAGAAGCTGCGCAAGCTGCAGGACCAGCAGGTCGAGGCGCGCCTCGCCGCCACCGGCGAGCTGTCGTCCAGCCAGGAACGCTCCTACAAGAAGCATAAGGACGAGCTGATCACGGCGGTGAAGTCGCTGTCGCTCAACAACGCCCGCATCGAGGCGCTGGTCGAGCAGCTCTACGACATCAACAACCGTCTCGTGCAGAACGAGGGCAAGCTGCTCAGGCTCGCCGAGAGCTACGGCGTGCGCCGCGAAGAGTTCCTGCGCGAGTACCAGGGCTCCGAGCTCGACCCCAACTGGCTGAAGAACATCGGCGCGCTGACCACCCGCGGCTGGAAGGAATTCGTCAGGAACGAGAAGGCGATGGTCGGCGACCTGCGCGCCGAGATCCAGAACCTCGCCCAGGAGACCGGCATCTCGGTCTCCGAGTTCCGCAAGATCGTCAACCAGGTCAAGAAGGGCGAGCGCGAGGCGGCCATCGCCAAGAAGGAGATGGTCGAGGCCAACCTGCGCCTCGTCATCTCGATCGCGAAGAAGTACACGAACCGCGGCCTGCAGTTCCTTGATTTGATTCAGGAAGGCAATATCGGCCTGATGAAGGCCGTCGACAAGTTCGAGTACCGCCGCGGCTACAAGTTCTCGACCTACGCGACGTGGTGGATCCGGCAGGCCATCACCCGCTCGATCGCCGATCAGGCGCGCACCATCCGCATCCCGGTCCACATGATCGAGACGATCAACAAGATCGTGCGCACCTCGCGCCAGATGCTGCACGAGATCGGCCGCGAGCCGACCCCGGAGGAGCTGGCCGAGAAGCTGGCCATGCCGCTGGAGAAGGTCCGCAAGGTCCTCAAGATCGCCAAGGAGCCGATCAGCCTCGAGACGCCGGTCGGCGACGAGGAGGATTCGCATCTCGGCGACTTCATCGAGGACAAGAGCGCGATCCTGCCGATCGACGCGGCGATCCAGGCCAACCTGCGCGAGACCACCACGCGCGTGCTCGCCTCGCTGACCCCGCGCGAGGAACGCGTGCTGCGCATGCGCTTCGGCATCGGCATGAACACCGACCACACGCTGGAGGAAGTCGGCCAGCAGTTCTCGGTCACCCGCGAGCGCATCCGCCAGATCGAGGCCAAGGCGCTGCGCAAGCTCAAGCACCCGAGCCGGTCGCGGAAACTGAGAAGCTTCCTCGACAGCTGAAAACTCAAGGAAACCCGGCCCCAGGCCGGGTTTTTTGATTCGATCTCGTCGGCCTCGATGCCGTTCCGGGGAGCCGCGTGGAAAAGCTCGACTTCAGGAAGACGATGAAGGCGCTGTGGCAGCCGCCGGTGGGCCGCTTCACGATCGTCGACGTTCCGAAGATGCAGTTCGCCATGGTCGACGGCAAGGGCGACCCCAACGTCTCGGAAGACTACAAGGCCGCCGTCCAGTGGCTCTACGGCGTCAGCTACGCGCTGAAGTTCGCCTCCAAACGCGAGCTCGGCCGCGACTACACCGTCGCGCCGCTGGAAGGCCTGTGGTGGGCCGACGACATGGCCGACTTCGTCCGCGGCGACAAGAGCCGCTGGCAGTGGACCATGATGATCATGCAGCCCGACTGGATCGCCCGGCCGATGTTCGACGCGGCCGTCGCCCGCGCGCGCGAAAAGCTCGGCACGCCGCCCCCGGGCCTGCGGCTGGAGGATTACGACGAGGGCCTGTCGGTGCAGGTCATGCATGTCGGCCCCTACAGCGCCGAAGGCCCGACGCTCGCCCGCCTGCACGGGGAATTCCTGCCCGCCAATGGGCTGAAGGAGACCGGCCGCCATCACGAGATCTACATCGGCGACCCGCGCCGCACGGCGCCGGAGAAGCTGAAGACCGTGTTGCGCCAGCCCGTCCGGCGTCTCTGAGCCACCTCCCCGCCCCGCCAACACTTCGTTGACATCTGTATCGTCGCGCTTACAAGCGTCACGATGGGACGGGGCGGACGAGGTTCCCTGGCCCCGGGGAGCATTTCCAGCAAAAGTGCGAAGCGGTTTTGCGTCCGGAAATGCTGCTGGAAAAAAGAGTCAGACAGGGCAACCTGCAACAGGGAGAAACGTCATGAAACTGCTGGGAAGGTTCCGGGCGCTTGCTGCCGCGCTCGCGGGCGTCGTGCTGGTGGCCGCCGCCGTCAACGCGCAGGCCGAGGCGCCGGCCAAGCTCGATCCGGCGCAGAAGGTCAAGGTCGCCTATGTGCCGATCATGAAGTTCGCCACGCTCTACGTGGCCAAGCAGCGCGGCCTGTTCGACAAATACGGCCTCGACGTCGAGCTCGAGCCGGTCAAGTCCGGCACCGAGGCGATCGCCTTCCTGACCCAGGGCAGCGTCGACGTCGGCGGCATCGCCATCGTCACCTCGCTGTGGAACTCGTGGAACCGCGGCCTCGACATCCGCGTCATCGCGCCCGGCGCGCTGGAGCCCATGACCAACAGCCCGACCGCGCTGCTGGTGCGCAAGGCGCTCTCCGACGAGGGCAAGGTCAAGGACATCGCCGACCTGAAGGGCATGCGCGTCGCGGTCGCCGGCGGCCCCGGCAGCGGCGGCGAATACCTCGCCGCCAAGGCGCTGGAGCGCGCCAAGCTCACCATCCGCGACGTCGAGCTGATGAACATCGGCAACCCCGACATGCCGGCCGCCATGCAGTCCGGCTCGATCGACGCCGCACTCGCCGGCACGCCCTTCTCCGACCAGATGGTCGAGGCCGGCACCGCCAAGGTGCTCGCCACCGACCTGACTCCCGGCCTGATGACGGTCGCATTCGTCGGCTCCGGCAAGTTCATCAAGGAGCGCGCCGACGTCGCCGAGCGCTTCGTCGTGGCGCTGGCCGAGGCCGCCCGCATGATGCAGGGCGACGACTACCTGTCGAAGGACAACCTCGACGGCTACATGACCTACACCAACTCCACCGAGGAGGCGCTGCGCAAGAGCAGCCCGGTCATCTACGATCCCGACCTGACGATCTCGGTCGAGGGCCTGCAGGACGTCGAGCGCGTGCACCGCGAGAACGGCCGCACCGACTACGACAAGCCGATCGACCTCTCCAAGGTCGTCGACACCCAGTTCGTCGACAAGGCCATCGCCGACATCGGCAAGGCCGCGAAATAGCGGCGCCGGCCGGCGGGCCTTCCCGCCGGCCGCCCCATCGGGCGGGAGAGCCAGGCCATGCAGGACGCCGTGACGACGCCGAAGGCCCCGGCGGCGCAGCCCAAAATCGTTTCCCGCAACGTCACCAAGATCTATTCGACGCTCGCCGGCCCGGTCACCGCGATCGACGACTTCAACCTCGACGTCGCCGAGCGCGAGTTCGTCTGCATCGTCGGCCCGTCCGGCTGCGGCAAGTCCACCTATCTGCGCATCCTCGCCGGGCTCGACACGCTGTCCTCCGGCTCGATCACCGTGCGCCCGGGCGTCGACCCGAAGAAGCCGCTCAACAGCGTCGTCTTCCAGGAATATGCCGTCTTCCCGTGGAAGACCGTCATCGAGAACGTCGCCTTCGGCCTCCAGATGCGGGGCGTGGGCGAGGCCGAGCGGCTGGCGACGGCCCGCCACTGGCTGGAGCGCGTCGGCTTGAGCAAGTTCGCCAACTACTATCCGAGCCAGATCTCCGGCGGCATGAAGCAGCGCGTCTCGATCATCCGCGCGCTCGCCAACGACCCCGAGGTGCTGCTGATGGACGAGCCGCTCGGCGCGCTCGACGCCCAGACCCGCATCGTGCTCCAGGACGAGCTGCTGCGCATCTGGGAGGAGACGCACAAGACCGTCGTCTACATCACCCACAGCCTCGACGAGGCGATCCTGCTCGGCGACCGCGTCATCGTCATGAGCGCGCATCCCGGTCGCCTGCTGGAGACCTTCCATGTCGACATCCCGCGCCCGCGCACGGTCGACACGATGAACACCCCCCGCTTCGCCGAGCTGCGCGGCGAGATCTGGGCCCTGCTCGGCAAGGAGGTCACGCGCGCCATGGAGATGCAGGCATGAGCGCCGGCGCCGTCCCGCCAGGCATCCCGGCCATCGACGAGCCGCTGGAGCAGGATCCGGCCGCCCGCCGGCGGCCGCTCGCGCGTTCCCTCCTCCCGCTCGCCGCCGCGGCCCTCGTCTGGAACCTGCTGCTCGTCGCCACCGGCCTGTGGCGCCATGTCTGGTGGCTCTGGCTGTTCGGCGACTTCCTGCTGATCGTGCTCGCCGCCGAGCGCATCGGCCGCGTCGTCCCGCCGCGCCGGCGCAAGCTCTACGAGCGCACGCTGGCGCTCGGCTTCCCGGTGCTGGCCATCGCCGCCTGGCAGCTCGTGGTCGACGCCGGCATCTTGAACCCGCTCTGGTTCCCGCAGCCCACCCGCATCGCGAAAGCCCTGTGGGAGCTGACCGTCTCCTACGACCGCTTCTCCCAGACCAGCCTCATCGGCCGGCCGTGGCTGATCCCGCAGGCGCTGAGCGCGGACGGGCTCGCCGGCGCCTGGAAGCTGATCGCCGAGGGCCATGTCTGGGCCACGCTCGGCCGCGTCTTCGCCGGCTTCGTGCTCGGCGCCATCCCCGGCATCCTGCTCGGCATCGTCATGGGCATCAACCAGACGGTGCGGCTGATGCTCGACACCACTCTGTCGGCCATCTACGTGCTACCCAAGATCGCCATCTTCCCGATCGTCATGCTGATGTTCGCCGACCCGTTCGGCGAAGGCCCCAAGATCGTCGTGGTCGCGCTCTCGGTGTTCTTCCTGATGACCATCAACACCATGGCCGGCGTGCGCGACATCGACCCCGTGTTCCTGATGGCCGGCCGCAACTATGGCGCGCGCGGCCTCCAGCTCTTCCGCCATGTCATCATCCCGGCCGCCATGCCGGTCATCTTCGCCGGCCTGCGGCTGGCGCTCGGCACCGCGCTGATCGTCATCATCTCGGTCGAGTTCCTGCGCGCCAAGCAGGGCGTCGGCTACATGACCTTCTACTACTGGGAGGTGCTGAACCCGGAGAAGATGTATGCCGGCCTGTTCGTCGTCATGGTGCTGGGCGTCGTGCTGACCATGGCGCTGCAATGGGTGCAGCGCAAGGTCATGCCCTGGGACCGCGGCTGACCGTCACTTCTCCTTTTCCTTCTCGGTCTCCGTCGCCTCTTCGGCCTTGTCGGTCTTGCCGCTGCGCTTGGCCTCCGTCTCGGCCCGGTCGCGGCGGATGCTCTCGCCCGCCACCAGCACCGTCGGGATCGGGCACTTGGTCAGCACCGAGGTCGACGTCTCGCCGAAGAACAGCTCCTCGCCCGCCCGCCGGCTCACCCCCATCACCAGCAGCGCCGGCCCCTTCGCCGCCGCCCGCACGATCGCCGTGTCGGAGGCCGTGCGCGCCTTGATCTCGGTCTCCACGGTGACGCCGTAGCGCTCGCCGAGCTCGACGATCTCCTTCAGCACCGCCTCCTCGCGCCGCATCGACAGCGAGGCGGTCTCGCCGGCCGACTTGCGCGAGATGTGCAGCGCCTTGACCTTGGCCCGGTGCGGCCGCGCCAGCGCCAGCGCGAGGTCGGCCGCCCGCCGCGTCACGTCGGTGCCGTTGACCGGCACGAGGATCGTCGCATTGGAGTCGAGCGCCGGCAGCGTCCCGGCCGCGCCGTGGCCCCTGACCACCAGGCACAGCGGCCCGTCGAAGCCGCTGGCGATCTGGTTGACCGCCTTGGTGAAGGCGCCCTTCGGCGTCACCGCGCGGCCGAGCCCGACGATCAGCATGCTGTAGCCCTTGCGCGCCTCCTGCGCGATCGTCTCGCCGTCGAGCCCGCTTTCGTCGCGCGCCGTCAGGTGCACCTTCTCGACCGGCACGTCCTCGTCGCGCTCCACCGCCGTCGCGCTCTCGCGGGCGCCGCGCTTGACCTCGTCGGCATGCTTGCGCGACCGCTTGGCGGCGGCCGCGGCCTCGCCGGCGGGCCGCCTGTCGAGCCGCAGCAGCGTCGTCGGCATGCCGCTGCCGCCGCCCACCAGTCCGGCCAGATAGGCGGCGAACTTGCCGATCGCGCTGTCGTCGACGGCCAGCAGCAGCCGCTCCAGCTTGGAGACGAAGCCGCGCGCGTCGAGGTCCTCGCGCTCCAGCCGCGCCTTCTCCTCCTCGCCGATCGGCACGCGCCGCAGCGCCCAGCGCAGCATCGGCGGCATCGCCAGCGTCGTCACCACCGCCATCGTCACGATCATCGTGAACAGCGTCTGCGACAGCACGCCCATCGACAGGCCGATCGTCGCCACGATCACCTCGGTCGAGCCGCGCGCGTTCATCGCGCTGCCGATCGCGATCGATTCCTTGATGTGCATGCCGGCCATCTCGCCGCCGGTGAAGGCGCCGGCGAACTTGCCGATGCTGGCCACCAGCACCAGCCCGACCGCCAGCAGCGCCAGCGTCGGGTCGGCGAGCGCGGTGAGGTCCGCCGACAGCCCCGCCAGCCCGAAGAAGATCGGCATGAAGAAGGCGGTGATGATGCCCCTGAGCTGCGCCTCGATGTGGTCGGTCAGGATCGGCGATTCGCCGACCAGGATGCCGGCCACGAACGCGCCGAGCACGGAATGCACGCCCAGCCAGTCGGTGATCAGCGACATCAGCCCCATGATGACGAGGATGACGGTGATGACGGCGTATTCGCTGCGGATGTTGTCGTTGGTCCAGCGGATCGCGGTGAACACGAGCCGCCGCCCGATGGTGAAGCTGAACGTCATGAAGGCGGCCACCCCCAGCACCGTGCCGGCGAGCGGCAGCAGCTTCACCCCGCCCTCCGTGGCGATGCCGAAGGTGACGGCGATGATCAGCCAGCCGATCGTGTCCTCGATGATCGCCGACGAGATGATGACCTGTCCGAGATTGCGGCGCAGGAAGCCCATCTCGCGCACGATCACCGCGACGATCTTCACCGACGAGATCGACAGCGCCGTGCCGAGGAACAGGCCGGCGACGATATGATCGGCCGTGGCCGGCAGCAGCGACGCCGGCAGGAACTGCGCCATGATGAAGCCGCAGGCGAACGGCACCGCGATGCCGGTGGCCGAGATCGAGAAGCAGGCCGCGCCGACGCGGCGCACCAGCTTCAGGTCCGTCTCCATGCCGGTCAGAAGCAGCAGCAGCAGGATGCCCACCTGCGACAGCGCCTCGATCATGCTCTTCTGCGCCGGATCGGCCGGGAAGATCGCCTGCTGCGCCTCCGGCCACACCCAGCCGAACAGCGACGGCCCGAGCAGGATGCCGCCGATCAACTGGCCCATGATGGCCGGCTGGCCGAGCCGTTCGAGGATCTCGCCCAGCCCGCGCCCGACGACCAGCAAAAGCACGATCTTGGCGACGAACGCCGCTTCGCCCGAGCCGCTCATCACCGCCCCGCCATGCGCCGGCTCCGCCGCATGGGCCGCACCCGCCGCGAGCAGGACCGCCGCCGCGATCAGCGGGATCGCGCGCCTCGCCCGTCCAACCATTTGTCCTGACTGCATTCGCCCCTCGTCGACCTCGATCGGCCGAGGGCTAAACGCGCAATCCCGCCCAAGCGTTGCGCGGGCCGTCGCTTGCCGCGCTTGACAGCGCCGCCCGCCGGCCTTCAGCTCGGGGAATGCCGCAGACGACGATCCGGATGGATACGGCCGGCTCCGGCCTCTACGAGTTCACGCGCGAGGCGCAGGCCTTCGTGCGGCGGGAGGCGGCCGAGACCGGCCTGCTGACGCTGTTCGTGCGCCACACCTCGTGCTCGCTGCTGGTCCAGGAGAATGCCGATCCCGACGTGCGGCGCGACCTCGACGCCTTCTTCCGCCGGCTGGTGCCGCCTTCGGACGATCCGTCGATGCGCTGGGTGGTCCACACCACCGAGGGGCCGGACGACATGCCCGCCCACATCAAGGCCGCGCTGACGGCGACCTCGCTCTCGATCCCCGTCTCCGGCGGGCGCCTCGCGCTCGGCACATGGCAGGGAATCTACCTCTTCGAGCATCGCGAGCGGCCGCACCGCCGCGAGATCGTGCTGCATCTGTCGGCCTGAGCCTGCCGGCGGACCCGGCATGCAGCGGACCGCCGGGGCGGAGGGCCCTCCCCCCGTCCCGGCCGAGGGCGCCTGCCTACTTGGCGAGCGTCACCTTGCTGGCCTCGTGCTTGCCGGCCTGCATATCCCAGCTCACCTCGACCTTCGCGCCGGCTTTCAGGCCCGGATCCTTGAACCCGGCCGGAAGCTGGTAGACCACGCCGTCGTTGAGCGTCAGCGTGTGAGCCTTCATGTCGAAGGCCTTCACGGTGCCCGTGGCGGTCTGGGTGGCGGCCAGGGCGAACGGAGCGGTTGCGAGAAGAGCGGCGACAGCCGCCGGAACGAGAAGAGCACGCATGGTGACATCCCTTCTGATGAAGCTTCGCCAATGCTTCGTGGCGAAGCCGCGACGAAGCCGTCAGGGGGCGTCGGGTCGCGGAAAAGGCGGGGCTTTCCGCCGGCGTCTCCCGGCTTCGGTGGCGGAAGCTAGGACCGCCGGAACGGGCGCTCAACTTAACGAAAGATAATCTTGGCGCGCTTGATTTCGCCGCGTTTCGGCGCCGATGCGAGCCTTTGTGGCGGCCCGGTGGCGGGACTGTGGCCGCTTTCAGCCGAGCACGGCCGCGGCGAGCTCCGCGCCGCTCCAGCCGCGCCGGCCGCCGCTCTCGGCCTCCTTCACCAGTTCCACGATGCGCCGGTTGACCGGCGCTTCGCGGCCCGTGCGTCCCGCCAGCCCCACGATCTCGCCGTTGAGGAAATCGATCTCGGTTCCCCGCCCCGCGGCGAAGTCGTCGGCCATCGAGGAGCGCGCATGCGCGTCGATCTTCTGCAGCCGCAGCCCGATCGTGTTGAAGATCGCGTCCGGCGCGCCGATGAAGCCGGGCAGCAGCCGCGGCGGCAGCGCCGTGACGCGCGCCGGCCGGGTGCCGGCCGCCGCCAGCACCTCCAGCGCCTCGCGCATCGAGGCCGCCAGCACACGCCGGTAGGACCGCTCCGAAAGCTCCGCCCGCAGCGTCCGGCCCGACAGCGCGTTGACCGCATTGTTGAGGTTGAGGACGAGCTTGCCCCAGGCGACGCCCTCGGCATCGTCCGTCGGCATGAGCGCGCATGGGCTGCCAGCCAGCCTTTCGGCCAGCCTCTCGATCTGCGCCCCCCGCTCCGCCATCAGCAGTCCCGACGTGCCCCTGTGCCAGTGTCCCGGCCCGAGCCGCGCCACGTTGAAGCCGACGATGCCGCGCAGCACCCTGCGCCCCGGCAGCGCCGTCCTGAGCGTGTCGATGTGGCTGATGCCGTTCTGCAGGCTGAGCACGGCGGCCTCCGCCGGCGCATGCGGGGCGATCTGCGCGGCCGCCTCCCCCGTCGCCGGCCCCTTGACCGTCACCACCACCAGCCCGGCCCCGGCCAGCGCCTCCGGCGAGGTCGCGAAGTCGACGTCGGCGGCGGCGAGCCGCAGGTCGAGGCCTGCCCCGTCCGTCAGTCGCATGCCGCCGGCCGCGATCTCGTCGCGGGTCCCCGGCCTGCCGATCAGCGTCGCCTCCAGCCCGGCCGCCGTCCAGTTGCCGCCGACGAAACAGCCGATCGCGCCCGCGCCCAGAATGACGATCCGACCCGTTATGGCTCTCTCCCCTTGCGCCGCGCGCGACTATAGGCGAAGTCGGGTGGTGCAAACAGCGTCCGCGGCAGCGGGCGCCCTGTCGGGAGCAGGCCATGTCGTTCTTGAAGAGACTGTTCGGAGGCGGTGGCGGCGGGGAGAGCGAGGCCAAGGCCGAGGCCAGCGAACCGCTCGAATACAAGGGCTACGTCGTGCGCGCCACGCCGTTCAAGGACGGCGGCCAGTTCCAGTGCTGCGGCGTCATCACCCGCGAGGTCGACGGCGCCGTGAAGGAGCATCGCTTCATCCGCGCCGACAAGTTCACCACCCTCGAAGACGCCTTCGCCATCACCCTGCGCAAGGGCCAGCAGATCATCGACGAACAGGGCGACCGCATGTTCGGCTAGAGCCGGCGGTCGGGGTCACGACGGGGAGGAAACATGATGTCGCTCGAGGGCAGGACCATCTTCATCTCCGGCGGCTCGCGCGGCATCGGGCTGGCGATCGCGCTGCGGGCCGCGCAGGACGGCGCCAACGTCACCATCGCCGCCAAGACCGCCGAGCCGCACCCAAAACTGCCCGGCACGATCTACACGGCCGCCGACGAGATCGAGGCGGCCGGCGGCAAGGCCCTGCCGGTCGTCTGCGACATCCGCGACGAGGCGCAGGTGGCGGCCGCCGTGGACGCGACGGTCGCGCGTTTCGGCGGCATCGACGTCTGCATCAACAATGCCAGCGCCATCCAGCTCACCGGCACGCTGGAGACCGACATGAAGCGCTTCGACCTGATGCACCAGATCAACACGCGCGGCACCTATCTGGTCTCGAAGACCTGCATCCCGCACTTGAAGCGGTCGGCCAACCCGCACATCCTCAACCTCGCCCCGCCGCTCGACATGCAGGCGAAGTGGTTCAAGGGCCACGTCGCCTACACGATGGCCAAGTTCGGCATGTCGATGTGCACGCTGGGCATGAGCGCCGAGTTCGCCAGGGACGGCATCGCGGTCAACTCGCTGTGGCCGCTGACGGCGATCGACACGGCGGCGATCCGCAACCTTCTGGGCGGCGAGAGCGTGGTCTCGATGAGCCGCTCGCCGCGCATCATGGCGGACGCCGCCCACGCGATCCTCGTTCGCCCGGCGCGCGCGACCACCGGCAATTTCTTCATCGACGAACTGGTGCTGCGCGAGGAGGGCGTCACCGATTTCGGCGCCTACGCACCCGGCGCCAGGGGCCCGCTCGCGGCCGACTTCTTCGTGCCCGACCGGGTGTTCGACAAGACCGACACGAAGCTCATCAAGGCGTTCGGCTGATGCCGTCCGGCCGCGCCATCGACCACGTCGTGCTCGCCGTGCGCGACCTCGACCGCGCAGCGGCCGTCTGGCAGGGCCTCGGCTTCACGCTCACCCCGCGCGCCATGCATGAGGACCGCATGGGCACGTCGAACCGGCTGGCGCAGTTTGCCGGCCGCAATTTCGTCGAGCTGCTGGAGGTCGACCGGCCGGACCGGCTCCAGCGGCACGACCTGTCGGGCAACCCGCCCTTCTACGGCTTCGGCGACCACAACCGCCGTTTCCTCGCGCGCCGCGAGGGCCTGTCCATGCTGGTCTTCGCCAGCGACGACGCCCGCGCCGACCTCGCCGGCTTCCAGGCTGCCGGCCTGCGCACGGCCGCGCCCTTCGATTTCGAGCGGCAGGCCGTGCTGCCCGACGGCGCCCGCGTCACCGTCTCCTTCTCGCTCGCCTTCGCCTGGTCGGAGGCGATGCCGGACATCGGCTTCTTCGCCTGCCAGAACCGCGCGCAGCAATATTTCTGGAAGCCCGACTACCAGCGCCACGACAACGGCGCGGCGGGCATAGCGGCCGTCTACCTCGCCTCGCCCGAACCCGAGCGCGACGCAGCCTTCGTCTCGCGCCTGTTCGGCGGCGACGTCGCGCCTGCCGACGGCGGCTTTCGCGTCGCCTGCGGCCCGCACGCGGTGCTGGTGCTGGCCCCCGACGCGATCGCCGCGCTCGACCCGTCCTCGCCCGCCGCGAGCACCGGAACGCCCCTCCTGGCCGGCCTGCGCCTCGCCACGCGCGAGCCGCGCCCGCTCACCCCGTCGGCCGCCGCCTGCGGCGCGTTCATCGAGTGGGTCGCGTAAGTTTCAAAGGCTCTCGTAGGCCTCGTCGTCCGCCTCGCTCGCCCATTCCTCGAACACGGCGAACGGATTCGACCGCCCAGCGGTCGGATTCGTGCCGCTGACCGCCCGCTTTGGCGCCAGCGGAAGGCTTTCTTTCGACCCAGCGGCGTGATTTTCCTTGCGCTCGGTCATTTGGCTACCGCGGCACGGTTGTTGCTACAGGTGCCTGCCTGCATCCATGCGTGAATGCAGGATGCGCGTTACTACGATCGCATCGGCCCTCACGCGGAAATACAGAACGTGGCTTCCCGCCCCATATTTCATCAAGCCTGGCCGGATATCCCCCGCGTTGCGCGCCAAGCCGGGATTATGCGACAGCAGCAACAGCGTATCTCGGATCGCGCCCAGGTAGATATCAGCCCGCTCCTCTCCCCAGGATTCGGCCGAATACCGCCAGATCTGGTCGAGATCTGCCAGAGCCGCAGGCGAATAGACGAGACGCAGGCTCATGCCTTGCGGCGGCGCGTCCGCAGAAATTCGTCGAAATCGAGCTCCACCGCCGGACCGGACGCATCGCCCTCGTCGATCGCCGCGCGAAGGCGCTCGAGCCGCATCTCCTGCTCCTCCAGCAACCTGAGGCCAGCTCGGATCGCCTCGCTGGTCGATCCGAAGCGGCCCTCGGCCACCTTCCGGGTGATGAACTCCTCATACTCTTGCCCAAGGGTGACCGACGTGTTTCGCGCCATGCTGATTTCCCTCTTGTACCAATAGATAATATTGCCTCCGCTCCTGGCCGGTCAAGGACCAAGGAAAAAGCCCGGCCGGGGGAGGAACCGGCCGGGCTTTTTGCCACGTCCCCGCGGAGAGGGGCGCGGGGATGGGGCAGGGAACATCTGACATCGTGACGCCGCGCGCCCGTTTCAAGGGCGCGCGGCGGACGCGGCCTAGTTGGCGCTCGCCACCGGCGCCACCAGCGGCGTGATGCGGCGGATCGCGACGCGGCGGTTGTCGCGGCTCGGGTCCTGCGTGGCGACCTTCAGGTAGCGCTCGCCATAGCCCTGCGTGACCAGGTTCTCCGGCGGGATGTCGAAGACGTTGGTCAGCGCCGCAGCCACCGATTCCGCCCGCTTGTCCGACAGCACCAGGTTCGACTGGTCGGAGCCGACCGCGTCGGTGTGGCCCTCGATCAGGAAGGTCTCGGCCGGGTTCCTCTCGATGATGCGCGAGATCGCGTCGGCCACGCTCTGCAGCTTCTGCACCTCCGTCTCGCCGATCGAGGCCGAGCCGAACTCGAAGTTGATCACGTCGAGGTCGATCCGGCGCATCGTGTCGCGCACGCGGGCCGAGTACTTCACCTCGTCCAGCGAGTAGAGCCGGCGCACCGGCTCGACCGGCGGCTCCTCGAGGAACTGGTAGTAGCGGTCCGGATCTTCCACGCGGCCGGCGTCGAGGATGTACTGGTTGACCGGGATCGTCAGGCGCAGCGGCGGCAGGTCGCGGCCCGGGTCGCGCCACTGGTCGCCACGGTCGCGGCCGCGATCGCGGTCGCTCGCATAGACCAGCACGTATTCGCGGCCGTCCGGCGTCACCCGCGAGCGGCGGATGATGTCGCCGTAGCGGTCGCGGATGGTGATGACCTTGACGCCGCCCTCGCGCGAGATCACCTCGCGCGTCCAGCCGCCCGGCAGGTCCTCGTAGCGCACGTCGCGGGCGCCGTGCGTCAGGCGGGGCCGGTCGTTGCTCTCCACGATCGTCTGGTTGTTGAACTGGATGACGACGCGGTCGCCGATGGTCCTGACCACGTCGGCGCCCTCGCGCGCCTGCATCCGCTCCTGGATCTTCGCGGCCTCGACCGGCTTGCCCTCGGTCGCCGTCAGCGATTCGACCTTGACCGGCTCGGCCTGCTTCTGCGCGTCGGCGTCGGTCGCCGGCGGCGGGCCGGCCGGCGCGGCGGTCTCGGCCGCCTTGGCGGCGTCCTGCACCGGCGCGCCCTGTCCCTGCTGCCGCGGGGCCGCGTCGCCGGCGGGCTGCGCCGCCTCCTTCTGGCTGTCGAGCACCGGCGCGGCGTTCTCGGGCAGCACCTCGCCGCCGTCGACGGGCTGCTGCTGTCCGGTCTGCCGGGCAGGCGCCTGCTCGCCCTGCGCGGGCTGCTCGGCAGGCTTCTGTCCTTCCGCCGGAGCCGCCTGCTCCGCGGGCTTCTTCGGCTGCTCGGCTTCGGCCGGCTTCTGCTCGGCAGGGGCCGTCTCGGCAGGCTTGGCCTCCTCGGCCGGCTTCTGCTGCTCCGTCGGAGCGGCCTGCTCGGCGGGCTTGGGCTGTTCCGCCTCAGCAGGCTTCTGCTCGGCGGGTGCCGTCTCGGCAGGCTTGGCTTCCTCGGCAGGCTTCTGCTGTTCCGCCGGCGCGGCCTGTTCGGCAGGCTTCGGCTGCTCGGCCTCGGCGGGCTTCTGCTCGGCGGGCGCGGTCTCGGCGGGCTTCGCCGCCTCGGCCGGCTTCTGTTCCTCGGCCGGCGCAGCCTGCTCGGCGGGCTTCTGCGGCTCTGCCGGCGCCTGCTCGGCGGGCTTGGCCTCCTCCGCCGGCTTCTGCGCCTCGGCAGGGGCCTGCTCGGCCGGCTTCGCCTGTTCGGCGGGTGCCGCGGCGCCCTGCATGGCGTCGATCTGCTGCTGGATCTCCTTGCGCTGCTCGTCCGTCAGGCCGGGGTCCTTGAGCTTTTCCTTCAGCACCTCGATGTCGGCCTGCGCCAGCACGATCGGCGCCTCGGCCGGACGCTGGACGGCGGGCTGCGTCTCGCCGCCGGAGGGGGCCGCGGCCGCGCCCTGCGCGGTCGCCATAAGCAGGCCGAGCGCCGTGCCGGCTATCATATGTCGGTCGATTTTCACGTCGTTCTCCCGTGGTTCAGGACGTCCCGTTCGCCCCAGCAAGCCCGAAGCGGCAGTTTGGTTCCCGAAAAAGGCGGCACCGCGACGCTTGACCCCATGCCGGGAAAGGCCCACTTGGACGCCCATGGCCGCGCCCTTCTGGAAAACCGTGCCGCTCGAGGCGATGACGCCGACACAGTGGGAGAAGCTGTGCGACGGCTGCGGCAAGTGCTGCATGGCCAAGCTCGAGGACGAGGACACCGGCGACATCTACTTCACCAGCGTCGCCTGCCGCCTGTTCGACGCCGCCGCCTGCCGCTGCGAGGATTACGCCGACCGCTTCGCCCGCGTCCCCGACTGCCTGAAGCTCACGCCCGACAACGTGCGCACGCTGCCCTGGCTGCCCTCCACCTGCGCCTACCGGCTGGTCGCCGAGGGGCGGGACCTCTATTGGTGGCACCATCTCGTCTCCGGCAGCCGCCGCACCGTGCACGAGGCCGGCATCTCCATGCGCGGCCGCGTCACCGCCAGCGAGAGCGCGCTTGCCGACCCCGAGGACTATTTCGACCACATCATCGAGGAGGACGCATGAGCCGGGCCGACACCGAAGACCTCGTCAGGCGCTTCTTCGACGCGCTCAACGCGGCCGACCACGAGGCGGCGCTCGCGCTCGTCTCCGACGACGTCGTGCACGACCCGGCGGCCGGGGAGCGCCGGATCGGCGCCGACAAGCTGCGCTGGTATCTCGCCGACCACGGCCGCCGCTTCGAGGAGACGGTCGCCGACCTCGTCGTCATGACGGACGGCAGCGGCGCCCGCGCGGCCGCCGAATACACGCTGCGCGGCACCTACCGCGCCACCGCGCCCGGCCTGCCGGCCGCCACCGGCCAGCACTTCTCGATTTCCGCCGGCAGCTTCCTCGAGGTCGAGGACGGCCTGATCGCCCGCCTCACCACCCGCCTCGACGCGCAGGCGCTGGCCGCCGCGCTGGCCCGCGGCTGAGCCGCTTTCCGCACACGATTCCGGGCCCCGTCCGCGGCCGCGCAGGAACCCGCGGCCGCCGCGCCCGTTTCCCTCGCGGACCGGCAAACCGGCGATGAACGCCGGATGAATGCGCGGTTCCGGCCCGGTTCAGCCGCCGTCTGCAATTCTTCCATCATAGCGAGCGACAACCTCCCGATCGCCTCGCAGGAAACCGCCGGAAGGAGAATGAAAATGATGAACAAGATCCGTACCGCCGCCCTCTCGGCAGTCATCGGCCTCGGCGCGCTCGCCGCGCTCCCCGCCGCTGCCCAGGCCGACAGCTTCTACTTCGGTATCACCCCGCACGGCCCGTCGGCCGGCGTGGTGGTCGACCAGGGCCATTCCTACCGCCCCGGCCCGAACCCGTGGGACCGCGGCCGCTGGGACCGTGACCGTCGCGACCGCTGGGACCGCGGCTGCTCGGCCGGCGAGGCGCTCCGCAAGGCCGACCGCATGGGCATCGACCGCGTCCGCATCACCCGCGAGACGCCGCGCAGCATCACGGTCTCCGGCCGCAGCCACGGCCGCTACGTGGCTGTGAGCTTCGCCAAGACGCCGAGCTGCCCGATCATTCGTTGACGCGAACCGGACGAGTTGAAAGCGAATGGGCCGCCTCTTGGCGGCCCATTCTGCTTTTGAAAACCGTCAGGCCGAGGCGGAATCGAAGATGGGCGCGCAGCGACCAAAACGGTGGCCGGCGAGCACCGGAGCGGAGCGTACGTCAGGTACGTGAGCACCGGAGCGCAGCCGGACGCCGTTTGCAGCCCGGCCTCACGGTTTTCCCCCTCAGGACGCCAGCCTGAGCAGCACGATCCGCTCCTTGATCGCCTTGAACGCGTCGTCGAGCTGGCTGCGCGAGGGGATGTCGAAATAGTGGTCCGGGTCGGTGGCGCAGTCGCGCAGCATCGTGCCGGTCTTCACGTCCGGCTCCTCCAGCCGGATCGTGTAGATGACGGTCCCGGCCTGCTTGGCGCTCGTGCAGGCCTCCAGCGTCTTGGCGTTCATCAGCGCGTTGGTGTCGCCGGAGCTGCCTTCGGCGACGCCCAGCCGCCCGTCCACCAGATAGCCGAAGCTCGAATAGGACGATTTCAGCTTGGTCTGGCGGTTGCCCATCACGTTGGAGCCGTCGGTCAGCACCACCATGACCTTCTGGAGGCTTTTCCGCGGCTTGGCGCCCTGGCCGAAGGGCTCGCCCGGCGACAGCACGCGCGCGCCCCACGCCACGCCCTCCATGATGTTGGTCGTGCCGCTGGCCTGGAGCTGCGACACCTTCGTGCGCAGGTCGCCATAGTTGGCGGTCAGCGCCGTGATCGGCTGCACGTCGCAGCCGCGATTGGGTCCGTGCCCTGCGTTGATGGTCGTCGCGGGCGGCGTCCAGAGGCCCAGGCCGGCCAGCAGCGAACTCAGGTTGAAGAAGCCGATATCGATCTGCAGCCCGTATTTGCCGATCAGCTTCAGCTTGTTGAGCAGCCCCTTGGCCGTCGGGTCGGCGCTGGAGACGATGTAGCTGTTCTCGTACTCGGGGGTGTCCGGCTCGTCGATCGCCAGCGCCGGAGAGAACAGGCTGCGCTTGTCCTTCGCGTCGGGCGGGGTATCGGCCACGTCGTGCGCGCCGGTCTTGCCGGGGAACCGCGTCTCCACGCATCCCTTCCACGGCTCACCCAGATTGTTGAATATCTCGAACCGGCTGACACCCGGCTCCAGCTCGGACTGCGGCGCGTCGGTCTCGGACTGGAGGTCCAGCCAGGCGGCGCCGGTGCCCTTCTTGATCTTGCCTTTCGCGTCGAATGAGGGGCCGAACTGCGGGCCGACATTGACGAAGGTGGCGAACGGCACCAGCGCGAATTTCAGCTTGTCCTTGTCGGCCACCTGCGCCGACATCGACACGATCATGTTGTCGACCGCATCCTTCATCGCCGCCAGCTTGCCGCCGGCCATCGAGCCGGTCGTGTCGAGCACCAGCGCGATCTCGTAGGACATGTAGGCGATGTCGGCGGTCGACGAGGTGGCCACCTTCCAGTCGTCGTAGCCGAACAGGCCGCCGAAGGCCATGTCGGCCTGCGCGCTGGCGTCGAGCTTCACGGTCGATCCCTCGCGCACCAGCTTCAGTTCGGCGAACTGCAGCCCGTAATTGTTCTTCAGGAAACTGTTGGCGATCTCCAGCGCCTGCTTGTCGGTGACCTGCTTGCCCTCGCGCGCGATGGCCAGCACCGCCGCGTCGATGGCGTTCTGCAGCTCCGATTTGGTGCGGCTGACGTTGGCGACGTCGAGCGCCACGCCGGCGCCGAGGATGAGCGGCACGGCGAGGATCGCCGAGAACAGGGCGAAATTGCCCCTGCGGTCTGAAACGAACTGCTTGAAACGACTGGACATGCCGGCCCCCCGGGAATGCAGGGACCGATCCTATCAGGCAGAGGTAAAGCCCCCTCTAAGAACGGCGCGAAAGGGTGTCCGGCCGCCGTTTACGCCCCGGAAACCCAAAGGCGGGAGCCCCGCGGGCCGCCCCGGCCCCGCTTGCGGGGCCGGATTGCCGCCTCAGATCGGGTTGTTGAAGGTGTCGCAGTCCGACAGCTTGCCGCTCTTGAAGCCGCGGGCGAACCATTTCTGCCGCTGCGCCGAGGTGCCGTGGTTGAAGCTGTCGGGCACGACGTAGCCCTGCGCCCGCTTCTGCAGCGTGTCGTCGCCGATCTGCTGCGCCGCGTTCAGCGCCTCCTCCAGGTCGCCTTCCTCGAGGATGCCCTTCTCGTCGGTGAAATGGCCCCAGATGCCGGCGAAGCAGTCGGCCTGCAATTCGACCCGCACCGACAGCGCGTTGGCCTCCGTCTCGCCCATGCTCTGCCGCATCTGGTTGAACTTGGGCAGGATGCCGGTGAGGTTCTGCACGTGGTGGCCCACCTCGTGCGCGATCACGTAGGCCTGCGCGAAGTCGCCCGAGGCGTCGAACTGCTGGGCGAGCTGCTGGAAGAAGTCGGTGTCGAGATAGACCTTGCGGTCGCCGGGGCAGTAGAACGGCCCGGCCGCCGACGAGGCATAGCCGCAGGCCGACTGGATGCCGCCCGAAAACAGCGTCAGCGTCGGCTGCTGGTAGGTCTGGCCCTGCGCCTTGAAGATGCCGGTCCACACGTCCTCGGTCTCGGCCAGCACGACGCCGACGAACTGCTTCATCTCGTCGGAGGCGGGCGCGCCCTCGCCCTGCTCCTGCTGGGTGAACTGCCCGCCGCCGCCGGTGCCGTCGCCGCCCATGCTGCCGCCGTCGAGCCCCGACAGCGGGTCGATGCCGCAGGCCCTCAGCGCGAAGAAGATGACGACGAGGATGATGATCGTGGTCAGGCTGAAGCCGCCGCCCCGTCCGACCGGGATGCGCATCGGCGTTCCGCTGCGGCCGAAGCCGCCCGGAAAGCCGCCGCCACCGCCGCCCTCGCTCCGCCGATCCTCGATGTTGCTGCTTTCCCGGCGACCTCTCCAGCGCATGGCTGCTCCTGCTGTCGATGCGCGATTCCACGCGTGAATCGCTGTCGCGGCCGAATGTCGCCGCCCCTCTATCTACCTGCGCGCCGGCAGGCCTCGCAAGCGTCGCCGCGTGGCTGCAAGGCGGATTGCCTCCCAAACGCCCGCGCGCCGAGGCCGGTTCCGCCGGCCGCCGCGTCGACAAATTGCCACAAGCGCGGCTAGACTCGATTGCCGGACCGGGTTGGCGACGGGGTGTTCATGCGGGTGGGCCGCGGCCTTGCGGTGTGGATCGTTCTGGCGCTCGCATGGGCGCTGGTCCCCGCTGCGGCCGCCGCCGAGGCGCCGGCCGCCCTGCGCGGCGTCGCGCTGGTCATCGGCAATGGCGACTACGAGCACCTGCCGAAGCTGGCCAACCCTCCCGACGACGCCCGCGCCGTCGAGGATCTCCTGTCGAAGCTCGGCTTCGACACCAGTCTCGCCTCCGACCGCAACGCCAAGCGCCTCGCCCGCGACCTCGAGGATTTCGTCGAGGACGCCGAAGGCGCCGACGTCGCCGTGCTCTATTATGCCGGCCACGGCATCGAGGCCGGCGGCGAGAACTTCCTCGTGCCGACCGACGCCGACATCGCCGCGCTGGACGATGCCGGCCGCAGGCTGGTGCCGCTCTCGCGCGTGGTCGAGGAGCTGCGCCGCACCGTGCGCGTCGCCATCGTCCTGCTCGACGCCTGCCGCGACAACCCCTTCCCGCCCGGCGCGAGCCTGCGGCTGGAGGCCGGCGCCGGGCCGGTCGCCGTCGGCGCCACCGGCCTCTCGCTCGGCGCCACGCGCGGCGCCAGGTCGCTCGTCGCGCCGGCAGCGGACGACGCCAGCCTCGGCACCGTCATCGGCTTCGCCGCCGAGCCCGGCCGCCCCGCCCTCGACGGCGCGCCGGGCGCCAACAGCCCCTACGCCGCCTCGATCCTGAAACACCTCGCCGCCATCGACGGCGCCGAGTTCGGCACCGTCATGCGCATGGTCGCCGAGGAGGTCTATCTCAGGACCGACGGCCGCCAGCATCCCTGGGTCAACGAGAGCCTGCGCCGGCTGCTCTATTTCGGCGGCGCGCCGAAGCCCGTCGAGGGCGAGGAGGGCGAGATCCTCACGGAGCGCCGCCAGCTCCTGCTCACCATCGCCTCCCTGGACGACGCCGGCCGCCGCCAGGTCGAGCTCGCCGCGCACGATGGCGGCGTGCCGATGGACGCGCTCTACGGCATGCTCAACGTCCTCGGCGCCGACGCGCCGAAGGACCGCGAGCGCCTCGACGCGGTGCTGCGCGCCCAGACCGCGAGGCTCAAGGACATCCTCGCCGAGCGCGCCGCGCTTGTCAGCCCCGACCCCGAGATCGCGCGGCTGTCCGGCCTCGCCGACAGGGCGCTCGCCGACGGCGCGCTGGCCACCGCCATCCGCCTGCAGGAGCAGGCCAAGGCGCGCGTCAGGCAGGGCGCGGCGACCCTCGATCAGGCCGCGGCGCAGCTTTCGGCCCGCTTCGTCGAGGCGGCGGCCGTCTACGCCCGCTCGGCCGCCACCTACGAGGTCGCCTACGACTACCGCAAGGCCGCCGCCGACTACGGCGAGGCCTTCAGGCTGGTCGAGCGCTGGGACCGCGCGCTGGCGTGGAAGTACAAGAACTCGGAAGCCGCCGCGCTCGCCTATTACGGGCAGGACGCGGGCGACATCCCCACCCTCGAACGCGCGGCCGGGGCGGCCCGCGCGGCAGCGGCTCTCGTGACGCCGGACGCCTCGCCTTCCGAATGGGCGGCCAGCCAGGACAATCTCGCCTCCGCCCTGCGGCAGGTCGCGGTGCGACGGGGCGATGCGAAAACGATGGCCGAGGCGGCCGACATCCTCGCCGGTGCCGCCGCCCTGTTCTCGCGCGGCCGCGACCCGCTGCGCTGGGCGCGGCTGCAGAACGACCTCGCCGCCGCGCAGCGCGACCTCGCTTTGATGAACGGCGACACCGCCGGCCTGATGGGCGCGCTGGAGACGATGGCCGCGGCTGCGGCCGAGTTTTCGCGCGACCGCGACGCCGCCGAATGGGCGCGGGTGCGCAACAATCTCGGCAATGCGCTGACCGCCGCCGGCATCCGCGCGCCCGACCCGGCCACCCTCTACCGCCGCGCGGTGCAGGCCTATGGCGAGGCGCTGGAAGAGATCGCGCCGGACAGGGACCCCACCGCCTGGGCCCGCGTCCAGGCCAATCTCGGCGACGTGCTCTACCGCCTCGGCAAGGCCACCGACGACACCGCGGCGCTGCGGCGGTCGGCGAAGGCCTTCGCGGCGGTGGTCGACGCCGGCGTGCGCCCGCTGGCGCCGCTCCAGTGGGCCAAGGCCCAGCTCGGCTTCGCCGACAGCCTCGTCCTGCTCGACGCGCTCGCCGGCGGCACCGGCGGGCTCGAGCCGGCGATCGCCGCCTACCGTCTGTCGCTGGAGGAATACCGCCGCGACGTCGACCCGCGCCGCTGGGCGCTCGCCCAGTTCGGCCTCGGCTCGGCGCTGGTGACGCTGGGTGAGGCCGGCGCCGGCACCGTCCGCTTCGAGGAGGCGGCCGACGCCTTCCGCGCTGCCGCCGACGAATACGCCGCCCGCAACGCGCCGCGCGACGGCATCGCCGTGCAATACGCGCTCGCCGGCGCCCTGCTCGCCTGGGCCGGCCGTGAGACGGGCATCGAGCGGCTGGAGGAGGCCGCGGCCATCGCCGCCACCGCCCTCGACGCGGTCGACAGGACCGGCTGGACGCCCTATCGCGGGCCGCTGCTCGCCCGGCGCGGCAACGCGCTGGCCGCGCTGGCGCAGCGCGACCCGGCGCGGCGCGACGACCTCGCGCGCCAGGCGGTCGAAGCCTACCGCGCCGCGATCCCGCTGCTCGACCGGGGCGGCCAGACGGCCAGCGCGGCGCGCAGCCGCCTCGACCTCGGCGACCTCCTGCTCGGCGCCGCCGACCCGTCGGCCGACATGCTGCGCGAGGCCCGCGCCGCCTACGCCGCCGCGCGCGACTACGCCCGCAGCCGCGGCGACCGGCCGCTCGAAGCCCATCTCGACGGCCGCATCGCCCGCGCCGACGCCGCGCTCGCGGGGCGATAGGCTTGGTCTCGACGCAATCGGCAGCTAGGGTCTCGATGGCAACGGAACGGAGAACGATGGGGCTGGACGAAAAAGGCTTGGGGTTCGGCGCCGCGCTCGCGGCGCTTCTTGCCGCCCTGCTCGCTCTGTTCTGGTCGCTCGCGCCCGCCGGGGCCGCCGAGGAAAAGACCCTGCGCGGCGTCGCGCTGGTCATCGGCAACGGCGACTACCAGAACCTGCCGAAGCTCGCCAACCCGCCCGACGACGCCCGCGCCATCGAGGACCTGCTGTCGAAGCTCGGCTTCGACACCAACCTCTCCTCCGACCGCAACGCGAAGCGCCTGTCGCGCGACCTCGACGACTTCGTCGAGGATGCCGAGGGCGCCGACGTCGCCGTGCTCTATTATGCCGGCCACGGCATCGAGGCCGGCGGCGAGAACTGGCTGGTGCCGGTCGATGCCGACGTCTCCTCGCTGGAGGAGGCGGCCGACAGGCTGGTGCCGATTTCCGACTTCGTCGCCCGCCTGCGCAGAAAGGCCGCCGTCGTCATCGTGCTGCTCGACGCCTGCCGCGACAGCCCCTTCCCGGCCGACGCCGTGCTGCGCCCCTCGCCCAGGGCCGAGCCTGTTCCGGTCGCCGCCGGCGGGCTGGCCGTCGCCGCCACCCGCGGCGCCACCGCGCTGTCGGCCCGCGCCGCCGCTCCCCGGGACGACGGGCTGGGCGCCGTCATCGGCTTCGCCGCCGAGCCGGGCAAGGTCGCGCTCGACGGCAAGGCCGACGGCCACAGCCCCTACGCCGCCGCCATCCTGAAGCATCTCGGCGCCCTCGACGGCGCCGAGTTCGGCACCGTCATGCGCATGGTCGCCGAGGAGGTCTATCTCGACACCGGCGGCCAGCAGCATCCCTGGGTCAACGAGAACCTGCGCCGCCTGCTCTATTTCGGCGGCGCGCCGAAGCCGGTCGAGGGCGACGAGAGCGCCATCCTCACCGAGCGCCGCCAGCTCCTCGTGCGCATCTCCGGCCTGCCCGACATCCAGCGCAGCCAGGCCGAGACGCTCGCCCGCTCCGGCAACGTGCCGATGAGCGTCGTCTTCGCCATGATGCGCGCCCTCGACGTCTCGCCCGGCGACGACCCGGCCCAGGTCGAGACGCGCCTGCGCACCCAGATCGCGCAGTTCGCCTCGGCCCGCGCCGCTCGCGACAGCCTCGCCAACCCGGATTCCGAGATCCAGCGGCTGACGCAGCTCGCCGACGACGCCGAGCTGCAGGGCGCCCTCAACGCCGCCGACGGCTTTCGCGAGCAGGCCAAGCAGCGCGTCGCCGACCTGCGGCCGACGCGCCAGCAGCAGGCCGAGGAGCTGCGCCAGCGCATCCGCGAGGACGCCGAGGTGTTCGCCCGCTCGGCCGAGACCAAGAAGCTGCTGTTCCGCCATGTCGAGGCGGCAGCCGACTATGGCGAGGCCTACGACACCGTCGCCGAATGGGACCCCGAGCGCGCCTCCGGCTACCGCCGCGCCCAGATCGACGCCTACCTGATCGACGCCGAGCTGCGCGGCGCGGGCGATTCGCTTTCCGCCGCCGAGAAGCTCGCGCGCGAGGCCATCGGCGGCGCTGCTTCCGCCGACCCCCGCCTGCGCCACGAGCTGGGGCGCGCCCTGCTGATCCGCGGCACCAAGGGCTTCGATGCCGCCGCCCTGCGCGAGGCGGGCGAACAGCTCCGGCAGGCGACCGAGAGCGACGACGGACTCCCCGCCGCCGACCGCGCCCGCATCGCCATCGACGCCGGCCGCGCCGTCGGCCAGCTTGCGACGACCACCAACGACCCCGCCTCCTTCGCCGCCGCCGAAAAGCTGTTCCGCGAGGCGGGCGAGCTGGCGCGGACCGCGGACGACAAGGCGGCCGAGGCGGAAGCCATGTTCCGCACATTCCAGGCGCAGTACCTGCAATGGATCGCCGCGCCCAGCCAGGAACTGTTCGCGGCCATGCAGGCGCAGACGGCCGCGCTCGCCACGCTCTACGGCGACACCGACGTGGACGATTTCGCCGGCCGCTATATCGTCAAGTCGGCTTCGATCGCGCTCGACATGGCGCTGCGGCAGAACACCCAGGTCGCGCTCGCCACCGCCGGCGAGATGGTCGGCGTCGCGCTGGAGATGTTCGACCGCGAGCGCTACCCGCTGATCTATGCCGAGATCATGGGCGTCGAGGGCCGGCTCGGGCTGGAATGGGCCGAGCGCTTCGGCAACCTCACCCATCTCAACGCCGCGCTCGACGCCGGCCGTCAAGCGGTCGAGATCTATTCGGATGCCGGCTATGCGGGCGCGGCCGCCGACGCCATGCTCCAGCAGGCCCTGACGCTGGCGAAGATGGGCACCTACGAGCCGGACACCGCCCATCTCGAGGAAGCGCTGGCCATGCTCGACAGGACCGAGAAGACCACCCCGCTCGCGCTCACCGACCAGCAGAAGCGCGCCTTCGCCTACCAGCGCGCCCGCATCGGCGCGGCGATCTCGCTGCGCGAGGGCGACGCCCCTGCGCTCGAGCAGGCCGTCGCCACCATGCGCACCGTCCTCGACGCCAGCCCGTCCGTCGACCCGCAATTCCACGCCCAGATGCAGGCCGAGTACGGCAAGGCGAGCTATTGGCTCGGCAACGCCATCGGCGACCTCGACCTGCTCCGGTCAGGCACGGAAGCGCTCGGCGGCGCGCTCGACCAGTATCGCGCGTGGGGCGCGGCGACCGCGAACGCCATCCCCTATGGCGAACTGCTCCAGCAATATTCGGGCGCGGCGAGCAGCCTCGCCGCCGTTACCGGCCGCGCCGCCGACATCGACAGGGCGATCGGCGCCGGCGTCGAGCTGCACGACGTCGCCCATGTGCTCGGCAGCCGCGAGATCGGCGCGGTCGCCGGCAACGACGCCGCCTGGTTCATGGCCCGGCGCCTGCGCGACGGCGGCTTCGACCCGGCCCTCTACGCGCGCGCCGAGAAATTCGTCGACGAGGCCGCCGGCATCGCCGCCTCCCTGCCCGCCTATGCCGGCCACTTCGCCAACACCGCCTGCGAGCTGAAGATGGAGAAGGCCCGCCACGACGCCGACCCCGCCCTCGCCCGCACCGCGCTGGATGGCTGCCGCACCGGCCTCGCCCTCCTCGAAAAGGCCGGCCAGCCGCAGCCCCTCGAAACCGCCAGAGCCGCCGTCTCGCGTGCCGAAGCTCTGGTCAAGCAGCTTGGAGGGCGCTGAGGGGAGGTAGCGTGAGCCGCAACCTCGCGGCCGTCATCCCGGTTATCTCCCCAGCAACTCGGCGAGATCCTCCCACTTGGGATTCATCGCCTCGATCAGCTCCAGCTTCCACTTCCGCCGCCATCTCTTGATGCGCTTCTCGTCGTCGATGGCATCGCGGATGTCGGCATAGTCCCGATACCAGACGAGGCGTTTGACGCCATACCTGCTCGTAAATCCCGGCGTAAGGTCTTCTTGGTGCTCCCAGACGCGACGCTCGAGATCGCTCGTCACGCCGGTGTAGAGCGTGCCGTTCTTGCGGGATGCGAGGATGTAGACATAGCCCGACATGGGACGAATGAAGCAACGGCCATTCCGCCGCGCAAGCAGAACCTGCGAAGGCAGCGCCTCGCGGCAGTGCGCCAACCAAGCGGCCGTCATCCCGGACGAGCCGCGAAGCGGCGACGATCCGGGCCCCATTGGTCCGAACATCATGGGGTGCGGCCGGGTCCTCGCCGAGGCGCATGGCAGCGCGAACCCACCAACCGGCCGCGCCGATCAATGGGTCCCGGCTCTCCGCCCTGCGGGCTGCGGCCGGGATGACGGCCGCGAGGTCGCCTCCGCCCCCTACCGCTGCTTGGCGCCGGCGCCCTTGCCGTCGGAGCTGCGCGAGCGCTCGTCGAAGCGTTCGGCGCCCTTCTTGAGGTGCGAGCCCTTTTCGGCCTCGACCTTGCGCTCCTCCGCCTTGCTCGCCTGCTTCAGGCCCTGCGCCGATTCCCGGCCCTTCGCGGTCGGTGCTTCGTTGACGCCCATGATGCTCCTCCTGTTTCCTGGCCCGCATGCCGCGGACCCGCGAGAAACGGGCGCCCTGCCCCGCCCGTTCCGCCGCGCGCGAAATTTCGCCGGCGCTGTCGGCGCGCGCCGCGCCCGCGCGTTCCTCGGTCATCGCAACGGTATTCACGGGAGATCGACATGAGACGGATCATCGCGGCGGCTTTCCTCAGCCTCGACGGCGTCATGCAGGCGCCGGGCGGCCCCGAGGAGGACCCTACCGGCGGCTTCGCCTTCGGCGGCTGGGTCTTCCCCCTCGGCGACGAGGTCACCGACGCGGCGATCGGCGAGACCTTCGGCAGGCCCTTCGACCTGCTGCTCGGCCGCCGCACCTACGACATCTTCGCCGCCCACTGGCCGTTCATCCCGGCCGACGACCCGATCGCCGGGCCGTTCAACGCGGTGACCAAATACGTCGCCACCCACCGGCCCGACAGCCTCGTCTGGGAAAACAGCGAATGGCTCGGCCCGGACGCCATCGCCCGCATCGCGGAGCTCAAGCAGACGGACGGCCCCGACCTGCTGACGCAGGGCTCGACCGACCTCCTGCACCAGCTCCTCGCCGCCGGGCTGGTCGACGAGCTGCGCCTGCTGACCTTCCCCGTCCTGCTCGGCAGGGGCAAGCGCCTGTTCGACGACGCCACCGCGCCGGCCGCGCTGCGGCTCACCGGCTCGAAGGTCTCGACCACCGGCGTCGTCGTCGCCACCTACGAGCCGGCCGGCCCCGTCCGCACCGGCTCCTTCCAGCTCCCCGATCCCAGCCCGGCCGAGCTGGAGCGTCGGCGCGCACTGCGCTGAATTTCCCCGCTTTTCCGGCCGGCGCTGGTATCGCTTTCGCGCCCGCGCCGCGCCGATCCCGCGCGCCCGCCGGCATGCCCTCCGGAATAAGCCGGTCCGGGGGTTCCATCCCCCTGATCTGTCGCCTATAAGGCCGGCCTAGCCTGACAGATTCCTGAACCTGCGCAGCCGGCCGGGCCCGCGACGCGTGAGCGCGCGAAACGGAAAAGCCCGCGCCGCGCCTTCGCGCAGGGCCGACAAAGCGGACCTTCCATGCCAAAACGTACCGACATCAAGTCGATCCTGATCATCGGGGCCGGCCCCATCGTCATCGGCCAGGCCTGCGAGTTCGACTATTCGGGCACGCAGGCCTGCAAGGCGCTGAAGGCGGAGGGCTACCGCATCATCCTGGTCAACTCCAACCCGGCCACCATCATGACCGACCCGGAGCTGGCCGACGCGACCTATATCGAGCCGATCACGCCCGAGGTCGTCGCCAAGATCATCGCCAAGGAACGGCCCGACGCGCTGCTGCCGACCATGGGCGGCCAGACCGCGCTCAACACGGCGCTGTCGCTGCGCCGCATGGGCGTGCTGGAGCGCTACAATGTCGAGATGATCGGGGCGAACGCCGAGGCGATCGACAAGGCCGAGGACCGCGCTTTGTTCCGCGAGGCGATGAAGAAGATCGGGCTGGAGACGCCGCGCTCCATGCTCGCCAACGCAACGGACGTGAAGGACGCCGACCGCAGGAAGCACGAGGCGCGCCGCGCCGAGCTGAAGGCCTCCAATCCGGCCGACCTCGACGCCGCGCTCGACGCGCTGGAGACCGAGTGGAACCTCGGCGAGGGCGACCGCAAGCAGCGCTACATGGGCCACGCCATGGGGGTGGCCGCCCAGGCGCTCGACGCGATCGGCCTGCCGGCGATCATCCGCCCGTCCTTCACGCTCGGCGGCACCGGCGGCGGCATCGCCTTCAACCAGGCCGAGTTCTTCGACATCGTGCGCTCCGGCCTCGACGCCTCTCCGACCACCGAAGTGCTGATCGAAGAGTCCGTGCTCGGCTGGAAGGAGTACGAGATGGAGGTGGTCCGCGACCGCGCGGACAACTGCATCATCGTCTGCTCGATCGAGAACGTCGACCCGATGGGCGTCCACACCGGCGACAGCATCACCGTCGCGCCGGCGCTGACGCTGACCGACAAGGAATACCAGCTCATGCGCAACGCCTCGATCGCGGTGCTGCGCGAGATCGGCGTCGAGACCGGCGGCTCCAACGTCCAGTTCGCCGTCAACCCGGCCGACGGCCGCCTCGTCGTCATCGAGATGAACCCGCGCGTCTCGCGCTCCTCCGCGCTCGCCTCCAAGGCGACCGGCTTCCCCATCGCCAAGGTCGCGGCGCGGCTGGCCGTCGGCTACACGCTGGACGAGCTGGAGAACGACATCACCGGCGGCGCCACCCCCGCCTCCTTCGAGCCGTCCATCGACTACGTCGTCACCAAGATCCCGCGCTTCGCCTTCGAGAAGTTCCCGGGCGCGGAGCCGATCCTGACCACCGCCATGAAGTCGGTCGGCGAGGTGATGGCGATCGGCCGCACGTTCGCCGAGTCGCTGCAGAAGGCGCTGCGCGGGCTGGAGACGGGGCTCACCGGCCTCGACGAGATCGAGATCCCCGGCATCGCGCCGGGCGCCGGCCTCGACAGCCCCGATGCCCGCAACGCCATCCGCGCCGCGCTCGCCACCCCCACCCCGGACCGCCTGCGCCAGGTCGCCCAGGCGCTGCGCATGGGCACCACGATCGAGGAGGTGCACGCCATCTCCCGCATCGACCCGTGGTTCCTCGAGCAGATCGCGGGAATCGTGGCCACCGAAGCCCGCATCCGCGAGCACGGCCTGCCGCAGGATGCGCAGAACCTGCGCATGCTCAAGGCGCTTGGATTCTCCGACGCCCGCCTCGGGTCTTTGACGAACTCCGACGCCCAAGCGATTCAGAAGATTCGCGAAAAGCTCGACGTTCATCCTGTTTATAAGCGCATCGACACCTGCGCGGCCGAGTTCGCCTCGCCCACCGCCTACATGTACTCGACCTACGAGACGCCCTTCGCGGGCCGCCTCTCGGACGAGGCGAAGGTCTCCGACCGCAAGAAGGTCGTCATCCTCGGCGGCGGTCCCAACCGCATCGGCCAGGGCATCGAGTTCGACTATTGCTGCTGCCATGCCGCCTTCGCGCTGGCCGAGGCCGGCTACGAATCGATCATGATCAACTGCAACCCGGAGACGGTGTCGACCGACTACGACACCTCCGACCGGCTCTATTTCGAGCCGCTGACGGCCGAGGACGTGCTGGAGATCCTGCGCGCCGAGAAGGCCGCCGGCACGCTCCACGGCGTCATCGTCCAGTTCGGCGGCCAGACCCCGCTCAAGCTCGCCGACGCGCTGGAGAAGGCCGGCATCCCGATCCTCGGCACCTCCCCCGACGCCATCGACCTCGCCGAGGACCGCGACCGCTTCCAGAAGCTGCTGCGCAAGCTCGACCTGACCCAGCCGCGCAACGGCATCGCCTGGTCGGTCGAGCAGGCGCGCACCGTCGCCTCCGAGCTCGGCTTCCCGCTGGTCGTGCGCCCGTCCTACGTGCTGGGCGGCCGCGCCATGCAGATCATCCACGAGGAAGGCCAGCTCCAGACCTACCTGCTCGACACCGTGCCGGGCCTCGTCCCGGAGGAGATCCGCCAGAAGTACCCCAACGACAAGACCGGCCAGATCAACACGCTGCTCGGCAAGAACCCGCTGCTGTTCGACACCTACCTGACCGACGCCATCGAGGTCGACGTCGACGCGCTCTGCGACGGCAGCAGCGTCTACGTCTCCGGCATCATGGAGCACATCGAGGAGGCCGGCATCCATTCGGGCGACAGCGCCTGCTCGCTGCCGGTCCACTCGCTGTCGGACGAGATCGTCGACGAGCTGGAGCGCCAGACCGCTGCCATGGCGCGCGCGCTGCGCGTCGGCGGCCTGATGAACGTGCAGTACGCCATCAAGGACGGCACGATCTTCGTGCTGGAGGTGAACCCGCGCGCCTCCCGCACCGTCCCCTTCGTGGCGAAAACCATCGGCAAGCCGATCGCCAAGATCGCCGCCCGCATCATGGCCGGGGAGTCGCTCGACGACGCCTTCGCCCATTACGGCCCGAAGCCCGACCCGCGCCGCATGGGCCACATCGCGGTCAAGGAAGCCGTCTTCCCCTTCGCCCGCTTCCCGGGCGTCGACACCCTGCTCGGCCCCGAGATGAAGTCGACCGGCGAGGTGATGGGGCTCGACCGCGACTATGCGCTGGCCTTCGCCAAGAGCCAGCTCGGCGCCGGCGTCGACCTGCCCCGTTCGGGCACGCTCTTCGTCTCCGTCCGCGACGAGGACAAGAAGAAGGTCCTGCCCTCGGTGAAGCGCCTCGCCGAGCTGGGTTTTCGCGTGCTGGCGACGGGCGGAACCCAACGCTTCCTCGCCGAGAACGGCGTCGCGGCCGAGAAGATCAACAAGGTCCTCGAAGGCCGCCCCCACATCGAGGACGCCATCCGCAACCGCCAGGTCCAGCTCGTCTTCAACACCACCGACGGCCAGAAGGCCCTCTCGGACTCAAAATCCCTCCGCCGCGCCACCCTGATGCAGAAGGTGCCGTATTACACGACCATGGCCGGCGCCGCCGCGGTGACCGAGGCGATCGCGGCGCTGAAGGCGGGGAGCCTGGAGGTGCGGCCGCTGCAGGGGTATTTCGGGTAGGCGCGACACAGAAGCTGCCGAATCCTCCCCTGTTTACGGGGGAGGGGGACCAGGCGAAGCATGGTGGAGGGGGCGGCCGCGCGCTGACGCGCGCAAACGGACAAGAAGCTCCGCGCCCTGCTCGCTTCAGCGAAGCGCTAGCATGGCCCACTACATCGCCCTGACCCACAAGGAAGCCGACAGCAGCTACCGCGTGTCCTTCCCGGACGTGCCGGGCATCACGGCAACGGCCGACCCGCTGGAAAACGCGCTGACTGGAGCCGCCGAGGCGCTGGCCTTTGCGTTCGAGGACTGGCAAGGAAAGCTATTGCTACCTCAGCCGCTTGACACGATACGTTTTGACCGATCGTTCCTCGAAAGGTCCTCAGACGCAGTTATCGCGAAAATATGGGTGAACGGAGAGCTTAGCTGAGAGTTCAGCGAGATGTCTCAATCATATCACCAGCAATAATCACTTAAGCACACTGCTCGCCTATACAAGCCAAACAATTTCCATGTTATGATTCGCAATCAGGCCTGCGTCGGGGGAAAGCTGGTCAATGACGATTGCAGCGTGCTATATTTCGCCAGAAGGCGTGGTATTTGGCGCTGATAGCACATCGACCTACGGCGTCCATTCAGACCGCCATTACTACAACAATGCCCAGAAAATATTCGAAGTCGGAGAAGACACGACCCTTGGAATCGTCACTTGGGGTTTAGGCGGCCTCTCCGTGGGTAGCTACCGAATGCTCATCGCGCTTTTCGCCGATGATCTCGCCGCGAACCCGCCTGCCAGTCTGCTTGACGTTGCTACTCGCTGGTCGGCCTCGTTCTGGGCTGCATATAGCGCATCCGACATATGGCCTCATGTCCTCGAATGCCGACGCGTAAACGCGTTGACGCCGCATGACCCGGCGGTTGCGCCCAACGCTGGAATGCGAACCAAGGACGAGGAAGAGAACATCGCGTTTACGCGCTCTGCCCTCGTGGCAGGGTTTTGCATTGGTGGCTACTTGATGCCGGACCGCACGCCAGGTGCCTACGTTGTTCTGGCAGACCCTTTGGACATTCAGCCGGTGCCGGTTGCATTGACGCAAGGCTGGTCATTTTGGGGCGCTCCGAACCTGATTCAGCGCCTACTCTTCGGGTGCGATGACAGCCTCAAAGCGAGCATCATCACGTCTGGTCACTGGCACGGCACACCAGCGGACTTAGAAGCGATTGTCGCGGACCATCAGCTAGCGCACCCGCTGGTGCCGATGCGCGAGGCCATCGACTTCGTTCACTCGTGCATCTACAGCACGATCAAGGCTATGAAATTCTCTAGCTTGCCCCAGATATGCGGTGGGCCTATCGAGCTTGCTGCCATCACGGCAGACCGAAAATTCAGGTGGGTGCGGCACAAAGCGTGGGATGCCGCGATACTGGAAGGAGGAACGAAATGAGCAAGCTGCCAGAGTCCTCGCGTTCTCCAGCGTGGGTCAAAGAAATGCACGCGTATCGCGGACGTACTGGGGAGTATCGCCCGAAAGACGCTTATCGTGTCCTCGGCGATCCGAGGACGGCCGTCACGGTTTCGACAGGCGGCTCACATAAGACCGCGTCAAACGGGTCAAACACGCCGAAGAAGTCGTAGCGCCACGCCGCCCTCGATCTTCCGGCACCCGCAATGCTTCGCGTGCTCGGTATGCCAGGCAATGCGCTGGTCCTCGGTGGCGTTTTTCGGCATCGGGTGCGCCTGATGCCATTCGCGGTTGATCTTGCCCATGCCGGCCTACGCTTCGGATGTCCCTGAGGATAGCGGCCGGCCCGCCGGCGGCGTTCGATGGGCGTCAACTCTTCCTTCTCCCCGTTAACGGGGAGAAGGTGGCCCGAAGGGCCGGATGATGGACAGCTCTAACATCTGCGAGTTCGCGCCGCCCCCAACCTGCCTGCCGTCTCTCCTCTCCCCGTGGAGGACGGGGGGAGAGACGACAGCGAGGTCACGCCGCACCTTCTGTGGACAAATCCGACGCTCCGCGCGACCCAACCTCTTGTTCCGACTGCCGATTGCCGATTGCCGACTGCCGCGTCTGTCCCCGCCCCCGCCACCTCCCCTATCCTCCCCGTCAGCAACTGCGCGGGAAACGGATGGCCACCGACCATCCCGGGCAGGGGCCGGTGCCTGGGGGCCGCGCGCGGTGGCGCGGCTGGGTGGTCCGAACCGCCCGAGAGAGACCCGGGTCCACGGGTGGCCGTGTCTTCGCCGTTGATTGGGGCGAGCCCGGAGCCTGAAATGGCTCCACGAACGGCACTTCCGGCGCCAATGCCGGCGACTCTCCTTCAAGGGAGCACTCGGGGCAAACACCGGACGGGCGGCCGGAAGGCCGCAAGAAAACAAACATATGAGCGACCGAACGGCCGCCCGTCTTCCCACTTTCCCAATGGCCAGACGCTTCGGCGGGCGTGGTGACGAGCCGCTGCAAGCCCGACCGGGCGCTCGAACTGATGTGAGGCCCCGCGGAGGGCCAGCGAGCGAAGCGAGTGGTGCGGCCCGTGAGCGAAGGGAAACCGGGGCGTGGCGACGATCAGGCGCAAACTAATCTGCCCACTCCTGATACTGCTTCAGCAGCCCCTCATACTCGTCCATGGCCGGGAACTCGGCAAAGCTGCGCACCGCGCCGGTTTCGGCAAACGCCAGCTTCGTGCTGGTATAGGTCTCCATGAAGGGGCGGAACCAGCCGGTCTCGTCGAGCATGGTCGGCCGGACGTTGACGAACCAGTCCATGCCCTCGCCCCTCGTGAACATCCAGGTCATGCAGTGGCCGCAGAAGAAGTGGTGCGCGTCCGGCCCGTGCAGCCCGCCGATCACCGGCTCGCCCCTGGTCACCGCGAAGCCGTCGGCCGGCACCATGGCCGTCAGCGAATAGGCCGACGACGACATCTTCTGGCAGCCGCGGCAATGGCAGGCGCTGGTGGCGATCGGCGCCTTCGTCACGCGGATCGCGACCCGGCCGCAGCGGCACGAGCCGGAAAGGGGAAGCGGGATGGCGGGCATGGCGGTCTCCTTTGCGCCGAAGATAGCGCGATTCCCCGCGAGGGCGCATTCGGCCGGCCGCGGCGGAACGCGGCGCGGGCGGAGCGCGTTGAGCCTCGGCATGTGATGGAGAAAGCCGATGCTTGCGACCGACACCTGGCTCAGGATCTTCTGCGGCATGATGGCCAATGCCGTGCTGTTCGGCATCGGCGCCGTGACCGTGCTGTCGGTGCCGGCGCTGGTGCCGCACGCGAAGCTGCTCATCCCCGCCGTCGTCGTGGCCAGCCTCGTTCTGGCGCCGCTCGCCGCGGTCTGGATCGCGCCCCGCATGCGCCTGCGCAACTGGGGCACCGAAGCCTGGCGCCGCGGCGACCTGATCTCCGGCTGAGCCGACGGCTGATAGCGGTCACTTGTCGGCCGCGGGCCGCAAGCCCGACCGGGCGTCGCGCCCTGATGGCGCGCCCCCGCGGAGGGCCAGCGAGCGAAGCGAGCGGTACGGCCCGTGAGCGAAAGCAGAGCGAGCGAAAGCTAGTGCTTCGCCTTGCCCTTGGCGGCAGCGGCGGCCTTGTCGGCGGCGATCGTCGCGGCCTTGGCGTCGGCGTTCTCGATCTCGGCGAAGAAATGGCCGCAGGACTTTTCGGAGAGCGCGTTGACGCGCCGCGAGGCGGCCGTCCAGGACAGCGCGACGAGCTGCGCGTCGGCATGCGCCTCCTCCTCGCTCGCCGCCTTCAGCGCCGGCACGGAGATCTCGCCGCACATTTCCTCGATCAGCACGGACAGCGCATAGGAATGGGTGAACGAGGTCTGCGCCGCGATGTCGACCGGCACGGCGGCCACCTGCACCGGGTCGGGCGTCTGTTCGGGCGCCTCACCGGTGCCCTCGCCGGCCTGCGCGGAAGCCTCGGCCGGGGCCGGCGCGAGGAAGAAGGCCCAGCCGGCATAGCCGCCGCCGGCCAGCACGACAAGCGGCGCCAGCACGAGCAGCGCGAGCTTCAGCTTCGAGCGCTTCTTCGGCGTCCCGGAGCCTTCGTTTTCGGAAGCGGCGGTCTTGGCGGGCTTCTTGCTCATGCCGCCACCATGCCACGACAGCCGTTAAAACCGCGTAATCGCGCGGCTGGCGGCCGTTTCGTGCGTGTCAGCGCATCCGGTGACGGTCGCGGCCGAGCCCCGTCTCGTCGAGAAGGCCCTTGGCCTTGGCGTCGAAATAATAGCCGCGGGCGTAGAAGCGGATCGCCTGGTCCTCGTCGCCGCCGGCCGTCAGCCACGCCCCGCGCAGGTAGCGCACGGCGTATTTGAGGTTGGTCTCGGCGTCGAGCAGGCCCTCGTTCGGCCCCTGATAGCCCATCGAGCGGGCGGTGGCCGGCAGGATCTGCATCAGCCCCCAATAGGGGCCGTTGCGGGCGGACGGGTCGAACGTGCTCTCGCGGTTGACGACGCGCCGCACCAGGCTTTCCGGCACCTCGTAATGGACCGAGTAGCGCGAGATGAGCTGGTCGAGCTCGGGGCTGCGGGCGGCGACAGCCTGCGGCCCGAAGCGGCCTTCCGGAGCGAACACCGCCTCGATCTTGCTCGCCGGCTCGGGCGCCGCATAGGCGGTCGCGACGGTCGCCGTGACGGTTTCGGAGGAGGTGCCCGGCGCGGCATAGGCCGGCCGGTCCTGCGGCAGCGACGCCACCGTGACCGGCAGGACGGGATTGGGCGGATAGGCGAGCGCGACGGGCGACGGGACACGCGCCTGCGTGCCGCTCTCGGAGGTGCATCCGGCGAGCCCGAGCAGCAGGAGCAGCGTCGCGGAGACTGTGGATTTCGGGGACAACGGCAAGGCTTCCCGCCCCTTCGCTTCGTTCGATCTGCTCCCGGCCCGATCTTCCTTAGCCGAGCCGGCGCGGTCACGCAATCGGGGCCTCGCGCCGCGGGGCTTCACGCTCCGCGACAGCGCGACACGGGACTGTCAGGAGCGCGCGGCACACGGCCCCGTTCCGGCTTTGTCCGGCCGGGACCGGATGCTATGGTGGGAACATGACGGCGCTCTCCCCCTCGCCCGGCTCCTTCGCCTTCGACACCGCGCTGGGCTTCTTCGCGATTGCCTGGAGCGAGCACGGCCTCACCCGCCTGATCCTGCCGGAGCCGGACGCGGAAGCGGCCCGGGCGCGGCTCGCCGCGCAGCCGGCGGGGCTGGCGCCGGCGCTGGCGGAAGAGGCGCTGCCCATTGAGATCGCCGGGCTCGTGGCCGCGATCCGGCGCTATGCCGAAGGCGAGACGGTCGACTTCGCCTTCGCCCCGGTCGACCTGACGCAGGTCGACGATTTCCGCCGCGACATCTATGCGGCGGCGCGCCGGCTCACCCATGGCGAGGCCGTCACCTATGGCGAGCTCGCCGCGCTGGCCGGCCATCCGGGCGCGGCGCGGGAGACCGGCGTGGCGCTGGCGCGCAACCCGGTGCCGCTGGTCGTGCCCTGCCACCGCATCGTCGCGGCCGGCGGCCGCCTCGGCGGTTTCTCGGCGCCGGGCGGTGCGACGACCAAGATGCGGCTGCTCGCCCACGAGCGCGCGAAAATGCCGGAGCGCGATGCCGCGCAGGGCTCCTTCGCCTTCTGAAGCCTGCCTGTGGACAGTGCCGGATGCGCTTGCGATTCCGCCGCGTCGGCCCATACTGCCTCCGGGGCATTCGTGGGGCGCGGGGGAACCGGATGCAGGAAATGGGCGACGATTGCGGCAAGCGCCGGCTGACCGAACGCGCCGAGATGATCACGGCCGTCGACTTCCTGCACGCGCGCGGTTTCACCGACGAGGAGTTGCCGACCCAGCTCTCGCGTTTCTACTACATCGACGTCGACCTCCTGAACGACGTCGTCCGCGCCAAGCGGCCGTTGCACGGCCCTCGCCGTCTCGCGTCCTGACGGCTCGCCCCGCGGCACTCCACGATCGAAGCTTGCGCGAGGCTTGCGTCGACGCGAGCTCGCCGGGCGCCTCTGCTTGCACGCTTCTGAAGCCGTGACATAATTGCCTTGGCGATTCGGGAATGGCCCGAACTGTTCGGGCCTCTTTCTTCAAGTTTTCATTTTTCGCTTGGCTGGTCTGGTGTGCGTCCGCGGCGTTGCTTGCGGGGTGTTTCATTGCGTCTGCAAACGGGATCCGTGGGGGGATCTGGATGCGCGCTGCGCTCGACGAAAACGCAAAACGCCGGCTGACCGACAGGGCCGAGATTTCGGTCGCGGTCGAGTTCCTGATCTCCCGCGGCTTCGGCGCAGAAGACATTCCCGGCCAGCTCGTCAAGTTCTACTATGTCGACATCGATCTCCTGAATTCGGTTCTGGTCGAGGACCAGATCCTGTCGGCGCCGCTGCCCAGTTCGGACCGCGCCTGGAAGCGGGTGGCCTGACCTTTTTCCTCCCCTGTGCTCCCGTCGACTAGCGCCCGGCTCGCCGGGCGCTCTTTCTGTGGGGCATCCGTACTGCCATTTCCTCCAAGGTCGACCCCCACTCCGTCATGCTTCGCATGCCACCTCTCCCCCGATCGACAGGGGAGAGGAAAGCCGGCCGCAAGGTATGGGGGAGAGATGGCGCCGCGCAGCGGCGACGGAGTGGGGGTAACAGCGCGGTTCGGCTGCGCTCAGATCCGCCGGCTCGTCCCCGCGTCGAAGAGGTGGGTCATGCCGGGGTCGATGGCGAGCGGCAGCGTGTCGCCGGGCGCCACCCGCGTCCCGCCGGGCAGCCGCGCCACCAGCATCGGCGCGCCCTCGGCGGCGCCGGCCGCGTGGCCGTGCGCCAGCGTGTCGGCGCCTAGCGCCTCGACCGCGGCGACCCTGATCTCGAAATCGGCATTGTTGGCGCCGTTGACGAGCCGCAGGTGCTCGGGCCGCACGCCGAGCAGCACCTTGCGGCCGGGGTCCGGCAGCGCGGTGTCGCGCGGCTTCACCGTGCCGCCGCCGGCGAGCGCCAGCCCCCTGCCCTGCGGCGCGACCTCGGCCGCGACGAGGTTCATCGCCGGCGAGCCGATGAAGCCGGCGACGAAGACGCTCGCCGGTCGCTCGTAGACGGTGATCGGCGTGCCGATCTGCTCGGCCACGCCCTGGTTCATCACCACCAGCCGGTCGGCCAGCGTCATCGCCTCGACCTGGTCGTGGGTGACGTAGAGCGAGGTGGTGCCGACCGAGCGCTGCATCTGCTTGATCTCGAGCCGCATCTGCACGCGCAGCTTGGCGTCGAGGTTGGACAGCGGCTCGTCGAACAGAAAGGCGGCCGGGTCGCGCACCAGCGCCCGGCCCATCGCGACGCGCTGCCGCTGGCCGCCGGAGAGCTCCCGCGGCTTGCGCTGGAGATAGGGCTCGAGCTGCAGCATCGTCGCCGCCTTGTCGACGCGCGCGCGGATCTCGTCCTTCGGCAGGCCGGCGATCTTCAGCCCGTAGGCCATGTTGTCGAACACGCTCATATGCGGGTAGAGCGCGTAGTTCTGGAACACCATCGCGATGTTGCGCTCGCGCGGCTCGAGCTTGTTCACCACCCTGCCGGCGATCTCGATCGTGCCGGCGCTGATCGCTTCCAGCCCCGCCACCATCCTCAGCAGCGTGGACTTGCCGCAGCCGGACGGGCCGACGATGACGATGAACTCGCCGTCGGCCACGTCGAGGTTGACGCCGTGGATGACCTCCTGGCTGCCGTAGCTCTTGCGCACATCCCTGAGCGAGATCGTCGCCATTCTATTTCTCCGTCTCGACCAGGCCCTTGACGAACCAGCGCTGCATGAGGACGACGACCAGCACCGGCGGCAGGATGGCCAGCACGCAGGTAACCATGACCAGATGCCATTCCGTGTCGGCGTCGGCGAAGGAGATCATCTTCCTCAGACCGATCACGATCGTGTTCATGTCGTTGCTGTTGGTCACCAGCAGCGGCCACAGATACTGCGTCCAGCCATAGATGAAGAGGATGACGAACAGCGCCGCGATGTTGGTGCGCGACAGCGGCAGCAGGATATCGAAGAAGAAGCGCATCGGCCCCGCACCGTCGACGCGCGCGGCCTCCACCAGCTCGCCGGGGATGGTCATGAAGAACTGGCGGAACAGCAGCGTGGCGGTAGCGGACGCCATCAGCGGCAGGGTCAGCCCCGTATAGGTGTCGATCAGGCCGAGGTCGACCATCACCTTGTAGGTCGGCAGGATGCGCACCTCGATCGGCAGCATCAGCGTTAGGAAGATCGTCCAGAAGAAGAACATCCTGAACGGGAAGCGGAAGAACACGATGGCGTAGGCCGACAGGATCGAGATGACGATCTTGCCGATGGCCACCGCCAGCGCCACCACCGTGGTGTTGAACAGCAGCGTGCCGACGTCGACCCCGCCGATGCGGCCGACGCCGCCGAACAGCGCCGTCGCGTAGTTGGTGAAGAACTCCCTGCCCGGCAGCAGCGGCAGCGGCGGGCGCAGGATCGTCTGCAGCGACAGCGTCGAGGCCACGAAGGTGTAGTAGATCGGGAAGGCGACGACCGCGATGCCGAGGATCAGCACCGCATGCGCGACGATGCGCGAGCCCTGGTTGTTCTGGACCATGCCTCCGCCTGGCTCAGCCATAGTGCACCTTCCGCTCGACGTAACGGAACTGGATCGCCGTCAGCGCGATGACGATCACCATCAGCACCACCGACTGCGCGGCCGAGCTGCCGAGCATCAGGTTGACGAAGCCGTCGTTGTAGACCTTGTAGACCAGCGTCTCGGTCGCCTTGCCCGGCCCGCCGCCGGTGACGGCGTGGATGATGCCGAACGTGTCGAAGAAGGCGTAGACGGTGTTGATGACGAGCAGGAAGAAGGTGGTCGGCGCGATCAGCGGGAACTGGATCGTCCAGAAGCGCCGGTTCTCGCCCGCCCCGTCGATCGCCGCCGCCTCGACCAGCGATTTCGGAATCGCCTGCAGCCCGGCGACGAAGAACAGGAAGTTGTAGCTGATCTGCTTCCACGCGGCGGCCGCGATCACCAGCACCATCGCCTGGTTGCCGTTGAGCAGCGGGTCCCAGTTGTAGCCGGCCGAGCGCAGCATGTAGGCGAAGGTGCCCATGGTCGGGTTGAACATGAACAGCCACAGCATGCCGGCGATCGCCGGCGCCACCGCATAGGGCCAGATCATCAGCGTGCGGTAGAAGCCGCGGCCCTTGACGATGCGGTCGGCCATGACGGCCAGCAGCAACGCCACCACCAGCGCCAGCACGGCAGTGGCGATCGAGAAGACCGCCGTCACCTTGAACGAGTTGATGTAGCTCGGCTCCTCGAAGAGCCGCTGGAAGTTGGCGAGGCCGACGAAGCGGCTGTTGAGCCCGAACGGGTCTTCCCGAAGAACCGACTGGTAGATCGCCTGGCTCGCCGGCCAGTAGAAGAAGACGAGCGTGATGGCGAGCTGCGGCGCGACCAGCAGATAGGGCAGCAGCTTGTTGTTGAACGTCACGCGCGGCGACGACATCCCTTGCGGTCCTCCCCTCCTCGCACGGGCGCCCAGCTTGGGGCGCGCGGCGATGCAATGCAAGGCGCGCCCCGCGAAAGGGGGCGCGCCGGGTCGGCTGTCGGTCGCCGGCCTACTTGCCGAGCGCTTCCTGGATCGCCTTGTTGCCGCGGGCGACCGCGTTGTCGAGCGCCTGCTGGGCGGACTGCTCGCCGTTCAGCATCTTCTCGAACTCCTCGTTCTCGATGTCGCGCACCTGCGGCAGGTTGACGAGGCGCACGCCCTTCGAGTTCTCGGTGGGGGCCTTGCCCATCATCTGCGTGATCGGAATCTCGCGGCCGGGGTTCTTGTCGTAGAAGCCGGACTTCTTGGTCGCCTCATAGGCGGCGAGCGTCACCGGCAGGTAGCCCGACTTCTCGTGCAGGTATTGCTGGATGTCGGTCTTCGACAGGAAGTTGAAGAAGGCGGCAACGCCCTTGTATTCCTCGTCCGAATGGCCGCCCATCACCCACAGGCTGGCGCCGCCGGGGATGGTGTTCTGCGGCGCGCCCGGCGCGTCGGGATAGTAGGGAAGCTGGCCGAGCCCGTAATTCATGCCCGACTTGATGACGTCGCCGAGGCCGCCCGACGATTCCGTCATGATCGCGCACTCGCCCGACAGGAAGAGCTGCTTGGCCTCCGAGGTGCGGCCGCCGTAGCGGAACACGCCTTCCTTGGCGAGGTCGGCGAAGTTCTGGAAGTGCTTCACGAACATCGGCGAGTTGAACTTCAGCTCGACGTCGGTGCCGGCGAGCCCGTTCTCCTGCGTGCCGTACTGGAGGTTGTTCCAGGCGGCGAAGTTCTCCAGCCCGATCCAGGTCAGCCAGGTCGAGGTCAGGCCGCACTTGGCCGCGCCGCTCGACTTGATCTTGCGCGCCGCCTCGAACACTTCCGGCCAGGTCTTGGGCGGGTTGGCGGCGTCGAGCCCGGCCTTCTGGAAGGCGTCCTTGTTGTAATAGAGGATCGGCGAGGACGAATTGTAGGGGAAGGACAGCATCGTGCCGTCCGGCTTCGAGTAGTAGGCCACGATGCCGGGCAGGTACTGGCTCTTGTCGAACTTGGCGCCGCCCATCGACAGGATGTCGGCCACCGGCTTCACCGCGCCCTCGGCGGCCATCATGACGCCGGTGCCGACGTCGAAGACCTGCAGGATGGCCGGCGGCTGCTTGGCGCGGAACGCCGCGATGCCCGCGTTGAGCGTCTCGGGATAGGTTCCCTTGAACACCGGGACGACCTTGTAGTCGCCCTGGCTCTCGTTGAACTGCTTGGCCAGCGTCTCGACGACCTCGTTGTTGGCGCCGGTCATCGCGTGCCACCAGCTGATCTCGGTGACGGCGAAGGCGGCGGAGCTCGACAGCAGCGTGATCGCTGCCGCGAGGCCCGCGGCAATTCCCGATATTTTCATTGGTTTCGCTCCCGTATGGTTGGCGAAGTTGGCTACTCCGCGAACCGGAGTATCGGCCGTCCGTGACAGGCCGACAACAGTTTTGTTGCGCTTTCGCGAATGTTCCGGGGAAAATCGCTGCGAAAACGCAAGCTCGCGGCGTCAAAACGCAAACGAAATGTCGCGAAAACGCAATTCCAGCGAAGGCCAAGCGGCTTAACGGGTACCGCGATGGCCGAAGGAACGGGCATGCGCGCGGCGCGGCGTGCCGGCCGGCGCGGGCTCGGCCGGCTGGCCGGCGGCGGGCCGCGCCGGCACGGCCGGCGCCGCGGCACGCTTGTCCGGCTTCGCCGGGGCGGCAGCGGGCGTGGCGCGGGAGAAGGCGGCGAAGCTGGTCGGCGCGAGCTCGGGCCGCGCCAGCACGAAGCCCTGCACCATGTCGACGCCGCACTTCTCGGCGAGCTCGAGCTGCCAGGTCTCCTCGATCCCCTCGAACAGGTTGAGGATGCCGCGGTCGCGGAACTCCGACACCATCGCCTCGAGCAGCGCGAAGCCGGGGCCGGAGCTCATCAGCCGGGTGATCCAGTGCGCGTCGAACTTCACGATGTCGGGCTTCAGCGCATTGATGCGCTGGATGCCGGATTCCTCCGCGCCGTAATCGTCGACGGCGATGCGGAAGCCGTGGTCGCGCAGCGCCTGCACGAACATATGCAGCGCGCCCTCGGCCGCCCGCTGCTCGGTCACCTCGCAGACGATGCGCGACGGCTCGATCTGCGCCTCGTGCAGCACCAGCCGCATGTCGCGCAGCGCGTTGCGCGCCACCGTCGGCTCGGAGAACAGCGACGGGTCGAAATTGACGAACAGCGAGGTCGCGGGATCGAGGCAGGCGCCCGCGTTGAGCAGGTGCAGCGTGCGCGCCAGCGTCTCGACATGCATCCGGTCGGAGGCGGGCACCGCGTTGAAGAAGGCGCCGGGCGACAGCCCCTCGCCGTTGCGGAAGGGGCGGATCAGCCCCTCGAAGGCGGTGATCTCGAGCTGCCCGCCGGGCCGGAACGCGAAGATCGGCTGGAACGCGCTCTTCAGCGCGAACACGCCCCATACGCCGGTCGAGGTGCCGTCCTGTTGTCTGATGATGTGGGCGAGGCCGACGCTGCGCGACAAGCAAGCTCTCCGGTGTTGCGGCGCGATTGTGGCGGCGAAGGCTTGCGCGCGGGTTAACGCGTCGATTTTTCGACAAATGCGACGAACCCGCGGGTTTCCCTTGCGTGCGCGTGCGCGATGGGACAATAAGCGCGCGCCTGAATTCGCAGGCTCGTTGTCCGAACCGGAGATCCACGTCATGGCCTTTCTTGCCGACGCCCTTTCACGCGTGAAGCCGTCCGCGACCATCGCGGTCAGCCAGAAGGCGCGCGACCTGAAAGCGAAGGGCCGCGACGTCATCAGCCTGGGCGCGGGCGAGCCGGATTTCGACACGCCGGACAACGTCAAGAACGCGGCGATCGAGGCGATCCGCCGCGGCGAGACCAAGTATCCGCCGGTCTCCGGCATCCCGCAGCTCCGCGACGCGGTGGCCAGGAAGTTCAAGCGCGAGAATAACCTCGACTACAAGCCCGAGCAGACCATCGTCGGCACCGGCGGCAAGCAGATCCTGTTCAACGCCTTCATGGCCACGCTCAACCCCGGCGACGAGGTCATCATCCCGCGCCCCTATTGGGTGAGCTATCCCGAGATGGTGGCTATCTGCGGCGGCACCTCGGTCTTCGCCGAGACCTCGATCGACAACGGCTTCAAGCTCACGGCGGCCGCGCTGGAGAAGGTCATCACGCCGCGGACGAAATGGCTGGTGATGAACTCGCCGTCCAACCCTTCCGGCGCAGCCTACACCGAGGCCGAGCTGAGGGCGCTGGCCGACGTGCTGCTGCGCCATCCGCATGTGTGGACGCTGACCGACGACATGTACGAGCACCTGACGTATGGCGACTTCGTGTTCCGCACGATCGCCGAGGTGGAGCCGGCGCTCTACGAGCGCACGCTGACCATGAACGGCGTGTCGAAGGCCTATGCCATGACCGGCTGGCGCATCGGCTACGCGGCCGGCCCGGTCGCGCTCATCAAGGCGATGGACATGATCCAGGGCCAGCAGACCTCGGGCGCCTGCACCATCGCCCAGTGGGCCTCGGTCGAGGCGCTCAACGGCCCGCAGGACTTCGTCCACCGGAACAAGGGGATCTTCCAGGCGCGACGCGACCTGGTCGTCTCCATGCTCAACCAGGCGCGCGGCATCAACTGCCCGACGCCGGAGGGCGCGTTCTACGTCTACCCGTCCTGCGCCGGGCTGATCGGCAGGAAGGGTCCGTCGGGCAAGACGATCGCCACCGACGAGGACTTCGTCACCGAGCTGCTGGAGGCGGAGGGCGTCGCGGTGGTGCACGGCTCGGCCTTCGGGCTGGGTCCCAACTTCCGCATCTCCTACGCGGCTTCCGAGCAGCAGCTCGAGGAAGCCTGCATGCGCATCCAGCGCTTCACCGCCTCGCTCGACTGAGCGGCCGCGGCAATCGCGATGCGAAAAGGCCCGCCTGACGGCGGGCCTTTTCATCTGGAGCTGCGCGGCGGCGCCGTTGCTACCACCTGATGCTGAGACCGGCCTTCGCGCCGACGGCGATGGTGCCGGCGCCGAACTCGCCGTCTAGGCCGAGCGAGACGGCCTTGTTGCCCCAGTCGCGCCGGTAGTCGAACGAGACCAGCGCGGTGTCGGCCGCCTTCGCCGCGCCGCCGGTCAGGAAGCCGGTTCCGGCGAGCGCCGCGAACCCGGCCGAAGCCGTGCGCGCGGTGTCGAAATAGTGTGCCCAGGCCAGCCGCCCCGACAGGGTCGTCGCGCCGGCCTCGTCCACGCTGCGGCGGCTGAGGCGCAGGCCGACCTCGCCGCGTGTCTCGGTGGTCGTGCGGGCCGCATAGTTGAGCGCGAAGGTCCCCGCCCCCGAGCCGGTCTCCCCGTAGGCGGGGTTGCTGAACGCGGTCGCCTGGAAGGCTGCGTAGGGCAGGAAGTCCGCGACGCCGGTCGAAAGCCGCGCGCCTGCCTCGGCCCGCCCGGAGAAGGATTGGCCGGTGAAGTTCGCCCGGTAGGTCTCCGCGCCGACGGCGCGGCTGGTCGACACGACATGCAGCCCGTAAGCGGCCGCGCCGGAGAGGTAGAACGCCCCGAAATCGTGGCTGGCGCGCGCGCCGATGGAGAACGCGCCGTCGCTGGCGGAGCCGAGCCCGTTCGCGAGGCTGGCATTCGACCAGGCCGCGCCGAGCGCCAGCCCGGCGCGCGTGCCTTCGGCCTGCCAGTCGACGCCAGAGGCAAGGCCGGCGAGTGCCGTCGAGCTGTCCTGCGAACCCCCGGCCGCATTGCCGGCGAGCCACTGGCCGCCGCCCGTCACCGAACCCCAGACGCTGCGGGTCGAGGCGGCGCGCGCCGGGGCGGAGGCTCCCGTCGCGAAGGCTGCCTCGAAGCGGTGGGCGATGCGGTCGGCTCCCGCTTTGCCGTCCTCGGCATAGGCGGCGGTCGCGCCGGCGCCATCTGCGCCGTCCGCCGCACCCGCGCCGCCGAGCCAGGGATCGCCGATCGTCGACAGGAACCGGGTGCCTGCCAGCAGCCCGGCCTGCTGCGCGGCGGTGCCGTTCTCGGCGCTCGCCAGCGTCAGCTCGCCCGCGGTGGTGAAGGCGTAAACGGCCGGGATGCCGCCATTGGCGAGGAAATAGTCCGTCAGCGCCGTCGCCACCGCCTGCTGGTTCCGGTTGAGCGCGCCGAACGGGCCGGGGCCGCCGGACATGGCCAGCGACAGCACCAGCCACGCTGTGTCGGCATCATAGTCGAGCGACTGGGTGAATCCGGCCGGCGCGCTGCCGGTGAGCCCGGAGAACTGCGTGCCGCCGAACCCGCCATCGGCTTCCACGATCACATAGCGCCGGGCGATGTAGGAGCCCGGCTCGTAGAGGGGCAGCACCGTTGCGCCCGACAGGTCGGCCGTTCCCGCCCCGCCCACCGCCTTCACCTCGGTGCGGTCGGCATCGCTCGGCGACAACTGGACCAGATAGGTCGAACCCGGCGCGAAGGCGAGGCTGCCGTTCACCGTGATCGTGCCGATCGAATTGCCCGGCGAGAGCATTCCGCCACCGCCGATCAGCGTCGTCCCGACTGTCCCCGATCCGCCGAGATAGCCGCCGACCACATTCACGCCGCCCGCCGTGCCGTTCACCACGAACCCGCCACCGTTCACCGTCGTCCCCGACGACGACGCGATCGACGCGCCGGTCCAGATTACCAGCACGCCCGCGTCGACTGTCGTCGCGCCGGTGTAGCTGTTGAGGCCCGTCAGGATGACGGGCCCCGAGCCGGTCTTGGTGGCGCTTGCGGCACCGCTCAGTGCCGCTGAAACCAAGCCCTGCTGGAGGTCGAAGGTGCCGCTGCTCGAAAGCGTGCCGTTGGCAAGCTGGCCGTCGGTGATGACGAAGCCACCGTCCTGCGTCTGCGTCGTGCCGCCGAGGTCCACCGTGCCGCCGCCGATCCGGGTTTCGCCGATTGCGGCGCCCAGCGTGCCGGCGCCGGACAGTTCGAGCCGGCCGTCATTCACCGTCGTGCCGCCCGTGTAGGTGTTGACGCCGGAAAGGACGAGTACTCCGGCACCGGATTTGGTCAGTCCGCCCGTTCCGGCGATGTCGTTTCCGACATTTGCCGTGCCGCTGACCTGGAACGCGGCAATCGTGTTGTCATGCAGATACAAGCTGGCGCCCGCGGCGTCGCCTTGCACGGCGCCCGAACCGCCGGCGACCGAGCCACCCGTGAGATCGGAATCGATGATCGTCAGCCCGCCGCCGTCGCGCACGAAGATCGCGCCGCCATAGCCGCTGCCGCCATCGCCCCCCGCCAGGCGTCCGCCACCATTGCCGCCGCCGAAGCCGCCATTGCCGCCGCTGTTGAGTGCACCGCCGCCGCCGCCGCCGCCACCCCCGCCGAAGCCGCCCACGCCGCCGCCGCCGCTCGAACCATATCCTCCGCCACCTCCGCCGCCGAAGTCGCCTCCGCTCCCGCCGCTTGCTGCCGTACCGCCGCCACCGCCACCGCCATAGATCGCGCCCGCCGCTCCGCTACCGCCAGGGATGCCGCCGTCGCCCCCCTCGATATTGCCTCCGGCCCCTGGAGTGCTTGCAATCGCGTCGTTTCCGTTCGCCGAAAGTCCGCCGCCCTCCGCGCCTGCGAAATTGTTCGTGGCGTTGGGTGCGCTGCCGCCATTGCCGGCAAAGCCTCCGCCTCCACCGCCGCCTTCGTATCCGCCCTGACCGCCCGTGCCGCCAAAGCCGCCGCCGCCGCCGCCGGAATCGAAAAGGCCGCCGCCGCCTACCGAGTCGCCACCGTTTCCGCCGTTGGCGCTGTTGTTCTGAAGCGATACGTTTCTCAACGTCACGTTGGCAGTTTCGTTGACGAATACGGCACCGCCGGCGCCGAGCTCACCGCCGCCGCCGCCGCCCTCGCTCTGCACCCCACCCCCGTTGCCGCCGGTCGCAAGGCCGTTCGCCAGAGTCAGGTCGTTGATGACCACGGTGCCGCTGTCGGCAAAGAAGATGCGATGCTGGCTCTGCCCGTCGATCGTATTGCCCACGCCGCCTTCGATCGTGAGATTGGACGTGATCATCGGCAGCGGGCTGCCGAGCAGGATCGTCCCGAGATTGTCGGCAAGCACGATCCTGTCGCCCGGACCGGCGGTCAGCATCGCCTGACGCAGCGAGCCGGCGCCAGCGTCATTGTTGTTGACCACGGCGATGTCGACGGCTGCCGCCGGAGCCGAGGCAAGCACAAGCCCAGCCAGCACCGTGGCGGCTAGCAGCGCCATCCGGCGAGGGCGGCAACGAGACATCAAAGGCATGCTACCCCCAGGCGAAGCCATGCGGGCTCCGACCCGCTGGCAGCATCCGAACCCTGCGATACGATTCACAGGACGTTCGGCATTTCATAGCCAGCCAAACCCGTTGTGCAAGGAGATAGCAATGTTCGGGACATCGACGGTACGTGCGAGCGGCATCCGGGCCGCCCCTTGCCCTCGTCTCCGTCCCGTGTTTCCATGCGCCATGGCCTTCGAGCGGCCGTGAGAGCCGTCGCGGCCATGCGACGGCCGAAGGCCGGCCGCCGCTCATGTCTACTCTTTGGGGGAAACCCAATGGGGGAAAACACGAGAGGAAAGGCCGATCATCATGGGAAAACGCGCAGGAGACAGACGCAGCGGGCCGAAGTGCATTGCCATTGTCGGCCCGTTCGCGAGCGGCAAGACAACGCTGCTTGAAGCAATCCTCGCCCGAACGGGCGCCATCCCCAGACAGAATGCCCTGTCGTCCGGCAACACCGTCGGCGACGCCTCGCCCGAGGCCCGCGCCCACGCCATGAGCGTCGAGGCGGGCTTCGCCACGATCGACTTCATGGGCGACGAGCTGACCTTCGCCGACTGCCCCGGCTCGATCGAGTTCGCGGCCGAGATGGAGCCGGTGCTTGCAGCCTGCGACGCGGCCGTGGTGGTCGCCGAGGCCGACGAGAAGAAGATCCCCGCCCTGCAGTTGATCCTGCGCCGGCTCGAGGAGCTGGCGATCCCGCGGATCCTCTTCCTCAACAAGATCGACAGGATCTCCGCCGGCGTGCGCGACACGCTGCGGCTGCTGCAGCCCGCCTCCCGGACGCCGCTGCTGCTGCGCCAGATCCCGCTGCGCAAGGACGACGCCGTCGTCGGCTCGATCGACCTCGCGCTGGAGCGCGCCTACATCTGGCGCCCGCATGCCGAGAGCGAGATCGCTTCCATCCCCGACGACGAGAAGGCGCGCGAGATCGAGGCCCGCTTCTCCATGCTGGAGCGGCTGGCCGACCACGACGACGAGCTGATGGAGCAGCTTCTGGAGGAGAAGGAGCCGCCGCGCGACGAGGTGTTCGACGATCTCTCCGCCGACATCCGCGACGGCGCCGTCATCCCCGTGCTGATCGGCGCGGCCGAGAACGGCAACGGCGTGCTGCGGCTCCTGAAGACGATCCGCCACGACCTGCCCGACGTCGAGGCCACCCGCGCCCGGCTCGGCGTGCCGGCCGCGGGCACGGTCGCGCAGGTGATGAAGTCGGTCCACACGCCGCATGGCGGCAAGCTGTCGATCGCCCGCATCCTCTCCGGCTCGATCGCCGACGGCGCCGAGCTCCTCACCTCCGCCGGCAAGCCGGTCAAGGTCTCCGGCATCTATCGCATGATGGGGGCCCAGCAGGCCAAGCTCGCCTCGGCCGGCACCGGCGCCACCGTGGCGCTCGGCAAGCTGGACGACGCCAGGACCGGCGACACGCTCGGCGCCGACAAGGCCGCGCCGAAGGCGCTCGCCGCGATCCGCATCGACCAGCCGGTCTTCGCCGTCGCGCTGCGCCCGCGCGAGCGCAAGGACGACGTGAAGCTGTCGGCCGCGCTCCAGAAGCTCGGCCAGGAGGACCCCTCGCTCGGCATCGAGCAGAACCAGGACACCGGCGAGACGATCCTGTCGGGCAATGGCGAGATGCATCTGCGCGTCGCCGTCGAGCGGCTGGAGGGCAAGTACCAGATCCCGGTCGAGTCCTACGCGCCGTCGGTGCCCTACCGCGAGACGATCCGCAAGGGCGCCACCCAGCGCGGCCGCCACAAGAAGCAGTCCGGCGGCCACGGCCAGTTCGGCGACGTCGTGATAGACATCAAGCCGCTGCCGCGCGGCTCGGGGTTCGCATTCACCGACACGATCACCGGCGGCGTCGTGCCGCGCCAGTATTTCTCCTCCGTCGAGGCCGGCGTGCGCGACTTCCTGAAGAGCGGGCCGCTCGGCTTCCCGGTCGTCGACATCGCGGTGAACCTCGCCGACGGCTCCTACCATTCGGTCGATTCCTCCGACATGGCCTTCCAGCAGGCCGCCCGCATCGGCATGAAGGAAGGCATGGCGCAGTGCGCGCCGGTGCTGCTGGAGCCGATCTTCAAGGTGGAGATCTACACGCCCACGGAGGCGACGGCGCGCGTCACGGCCATCGTGCCGCAGCGGCGCGGCCAGATCCTCGGCTTCGACGCGCGGCCCGACTGGGACGGCTGGGACGTGGTCGAGGCGCTGATGCCGCAGGCCGAGATCGGCAATCTGATCGTCGAGCTGCGCTCGGCGACGGCCGGCGTCGCCACCTACCGGGCGAAGTTCGACCACATGGCCGAGCTGACCGGCCGCGGCGCCGACGACGTGATGAACCGGCAGGGCAAGGCCGCCTGACGGGAAATTGCCTGGATTGCAGCCGGGGCGGTTCGCGCGAGCCGCCCCGTTTCATGAGGCGGGAAAACACGGCCCCTGAAACGAAAAAAGCCGGATCTGGGAAGATCCGGCTGAGTCGTTGGAAGTGCCGTTAGGCAAAACCTCCAGAGGGGAACACTCAACGGGTGCTAATGGGAGGAGGAACGCACCCGCGAGTGATCGTGATATGAGCAATCGACGCTCAAATAACAAGCACCTGCTTTTGCAATGCACCTATGCAGAAATGCACATCTGATTAAGTGACTGATTCTACAGCAGATGCACGCCGATGGTGCAGCGCAACAACAGCCGTTTGCCTGTGCGTATCCGAAGCTGCAGCGGCTCTAGAAGGCCCAGTTGCGGGCCTTGGCGAGCAGGAAATCGCGAAACACCTGGAGTCGCGCCTGCCCCTTCATCGCGTCGGGATAGCAGAAATAGGTGTCGAAGGACGGCACCTCGGTCTCGGGCATCAACTGCACCAGCCCCGCGTCGCGCTCGACCATGTAGTCGGGCAGCATGGCGATGCCGGCGCCGCGCAGCACGGCGAGCTTGATCGACTGGATGTTGTTGATCTGCAGCGACGGCACGCGCTTGGAGCCGTCCGGCCGCCCCGCCGTCTCCAGCCAGTTCATGTCGGACAGGTGCACCGGCACCTGCTCGCCGAAGGTGACGATGCGGTGCTTGTCGAAATCGGCGATCGACACCGGCCGGCCGTGCTTCTGCACGTAGGAGGTGGCGGCGTAGAGGTGGAAGTGCACGGTGAACAGCCGGCGCTGGATCAGGTCCGGCTGCTGCGGCTGGCGCATGCGGATGGCGCAGTCGGCCTGCCGCATCGTGAGATCCAGCTCCTCGTTGGCGAGGATCAGGTGGATCTGGATCTCCGGATAGAGCTCCATGAATTCGGGGATGCGCTCGGTCAGCCAGGTCGAGCCGAGCCCCACCGTCGTGGTGACGCGCAGCATGCCGGTCGGCCGGTCCTTGGCCTCCGTCAGCCGCAACCGCGCCGTCTCCAGCTTCACCATCACGTCGTGGGCGGTGCGGAACAGCATCTCGCCCTGCTCGGTCAGCACCAGCCCGCGCGCGTGGCGGTGGAACAGCGGCACGCCGACCTCCTGCTCCAGCGCGCTCACCTGCCGCGAGATCGCCGACTGCGAAAGGTGCAGCGTCTCGGCCGCATGCGTGAACGAACCGGCCTCGGCGGCCGCGTGGAACACGCGCAGCTTGTCCCAGTCCAGAGACATCCGACTTCCCCTCGTGTCTGGGCCGCCCCGCCGCGGGCCGCCGCTTCTTCCGCCTATTCCGCCGCTTCCCGGTGCACCGCGACCTCGGCCAGGTAGCGCTCCGCCTCCAGCGCCGCCATGCAGCCCATGCCGGCGGCCGTCACGGCCTGCCGGTAGATGTCGTCGGTCACGTCGCCGGCCGCGAACACGCCCGGCACGTCCGTCTTGGTCGAATCCGGCGCCGTCCACAGATAGCCGTTCGGCTTCTGCTTGAGCTTGCCGGCGAACAGCTCGACCGCCGGCGCATGGCCGATCGCCACGAACACGCCGTCGATCGGCATCTCGGTGACCTCGCCGCTGCGCGCGTTCTTGAGCCGCAGCCCGCTGACGGAGGCCGGCATCGGCGGCTGCGCCGGCTGGCCGGTGATCTCGTCGACGATCGTGTCCCACATCACCGTGACGTTGGGCCGCGAGAACAGCCGCTCCTGCAGGATGCGCTCGGCGCGGAACTCGTTGCGGCGGTGGACGACGGTGACGTGGCGCGCCAGGTTCGACAGGTAGAGGGCCTCCTCGACCGCCGAATTGCCGCCGCCGATCACCACCACGTCCTTGCCGCGGTAGAAGAACCCGTCGCAGGTGGCGCAGGCCGACACGCCGAAGCCCATGAACTTCTGCTCGGACGGGATGCCCAGCCACTTCGCCTGCGCGCCGGTCGCGATGATGAGCGCGTCGCAGGTGTAGACCGTGCCGGAATCGCCGGTGAGCCGGAACGGCCGCGCCGAGATGTCGGCCTCCACGATCAGGTCGTGCACGATTTCGGTGCCCACATGCTCGGCCTGCTTGGCCATCTGCTCCATCAGCCACGGCCCCTGCACCGGCTCGGCGAAGCCCGGATAGTTCTCCACGTCGGTGGTGATCATGAGCTGGCCGCCCTGCTGCATCCCGGCGATCAGCACCGGCTTGAGCATTGCGCGCGCCGCATAGATCGCCGCCGTATAGCCGGCCGGGCCGGAGCCGATGATCAGGACGGGAGAATGACGGCTCGTCATCTTGCAACCTTTCGCGGAGCTGCCCCGGAGGCGCCGGCGGGCTGAAATGTGGCGGACGGCGCGGGACTCGCCCCAGATGTAATGTCTGCTATGCGCCTCCTGCAAGGCTGGCCGTGCCTTTCGCACAGCAATGAGGCCCGCGGCCACGCGACGAGATGCCCCGCCTCGCCTTTCACAATCGCGCGGGATCGCATAGGGTCCGCTCCAGTCGCGCAAGATTCGTGCGCGCGCTCCGGGGCATGCAGAGGCAATATGGCGCTCAAGGCCGATCTCGACGCGATCGACTGGAAGATCCTGCGCGAGTTGCAGGACAATGGCCGCATGACGAATGTCGAGCTGTCGCGCAGGGTCGGCATCTCGGCGCCGCCCTGCCTGCGCCGCGTCAAGCGGCTGGAGGAGGCCGGCGTCATCCGCGGTTACCGCGCCATCCTCAACAGCCCGATGCTGGGCATGGACGTCGTGGCCTTCTGCCAGATCGGCCTGCACCACCAGTCCGAGACGGAGCTGAAGTCCTTCGCCGAGAAGACGCGCAACTGGCCGATCGTGCGCCGCGCCTGGATGGTGTCAGGCGATTCCGACTTCCTGCTGCACTGCGTGGCGAGCGACCTCGCCGCCTTCCAGGCCTTCGTCATCGAGGAACTGACCTCGACGCCGAACGTCGACACGGTGCGCACCGCGCTGACCATCCGCCAGGTCAAGGACGAGGGGCTGGTCGCGATCGAGGGCTAGTGCGTCCTTCGACCCTCAGACGAACTGGACGCGCAGGATCTCGTAGCCGCGGGCGCCGCCGGGGGCGTTGACCTCGATGGCGTCGCCGACTTCCTTGCCGATCAGCGCGCGCGCGATCGGCGAGGAGATCGAGATACGGCCCGACTTCACGTCGGCCTCGGTGTCGCCGACGATCCTGTAGGTCTTCTCTTCCTCGGTGTCCTCGTCGACGAGGACGACGGTGGCGCCGAACTTCACCTTGTCGCCGGTCAGCTTGGAGACGTCGATCACCTCGGCGCGCGCGATCAGGTCTTCCAGCTCCGCGATGCGGCCCTCGTTGAGGCTCTGCGCCTCCTTGGCGGCGTGGTACTCGGCGTTTTCCGACAGGTCGCCATGCGCGCGCGCCTCCGAGATCGCCTCGATGATCCGGGGGCGCTCTTCCTGCTGGCGCCAGCGCAGTTCCTCGTTGAGGGCCTCGAATCCCGTAGCCGTCATGGGAACCTTGTTCATTTTTTCAGCACCTCTTGCACTTCGCATGGGCGCCCTCCCAGCCGGGAGGACAAAAAGAAAACGCTCCGCAAGCAAAGCCCAGCGGACGCGTTCCGACAGTCTCTGCGGGGAATATAGCAACTCCACGCCGGTTTTCACGCGGAATCTGCATCCGACCCGGCCCCACAGGGCCGCCGGAAGCCCCTGCGGCGGGCCGCTCGACGCGCCACCCTTGCCCCGCCGCGCGGCATGCCTATCTCCTTTCGATGATCCGGATCCGCACCCTCGCCTTCCTCGCCGTCGCAGCGCTCGCCGCCGCGCCCGCCTTCGCCCAGCAGACCTTCGACACCCAGCGCGTCAAGCTGCGCGCAGACGTCGTCGCGGGCGGGCTCGACCATCCATGGGGCCTCGACTTTCTGCCGGGCGGCGACGCGATCGTCACCGAGCGGCCCGGCCGCATGCGCCTTTTGTCGCAGGGCCGCCTTTCCGAGCCGCTGCGCGGCGTGCCGGAGGTCTATGCGAAGGGCCAGGGCGGCCTGCTCGACGTGC
>JAFKJY010000057.1 GCA_017305835.1 Hyphomicrobiales bacterium | reverse complement strand
GGGGGAGAGGAAAGGCCGCAAGCCTTGGCGCCCTTCCTATACCCTACGAAGTGGGGGAGAGGTGGCGCCGCGAAGCGGCGACGGAGTGGGGGAAAGACGGCGCGATGATCTGCTCGATGGTACGCCTACCCCTCACCCGATCACGCAGAAGCGCTGCCCGCCGCGGGTCAGGTAGGTGCCGGTCGAGGGATCGAAGCTGCGGTAGCGGGCGCTGCAGGCGCGATACCATTCGCGGGTCCACGGCTCGATCCGGCGCGGGCCGTAGACGTAGTCCATCGGCTGCGCCGCCGGCGGCGCGGGCGGGAAGTAGTCGCGGTCGGGCTGCGGGCGCGGCTGCGGGTGGCGGTAGGTCACGACGTCGGCGGGCTCGTCGTGCTGGCCGTCGCTGACGATGCCGGCGACGATGGCGCCGGCCGCGAGGCCGATGATGCCGGCCGCGAGCAGCGCCGTGCCGTCGTCCTGCACGGCCGCCGCCGGGCGGTCGCGTCCGCCATGGTGCCAGCGGTCCGCCGCGTCGGCGGGCAGGGCGGCCAGGGTGGTCGCGGCAACGGCCGCCGACAGCACCAGCTTGCTCAGGATGCGCTTCATCATCGTACTCCTCGAACGGCCTGCCATGATCGGCGGCGTTGGGCGCGAGGAGTATTGCCGGCCGGCTGAACGCAGGCTGAATGCCGCATTCACGCCCCGCCGGATGCAAAAAAGGCCCGGCTGGACCGGGCCTCCGTCGCTGGCGGCCAGCCGCGAGGGCTGGCCGGGTCGCGCTTCACGCTATCTCAGAGCACCGTCAGGTTGACTGCCTTCGGCCCCTTGCCGCGCTTGTCCGGCTCGGTGTCGAACGAGACCTTCTGGCCGTCTTCCAGTCCGGGAAGGCCCGAGGACTGCACGGCGGAGATGTGGACGAACACGTCCTTCGCGCCGTCGTCCGGCTTGATGAAGCCGAAGCCCTTGGCATGATTGAAGAATTTTACAGTTCCCGTCTGCGGCATGGGATAGCTCCTTAGTCTCCCATATTGCACTTCCTACGCGGCTCCCACCGCGCATCGTTCCGATCGTTCATTCTTGGGGAGAGGAAACAGGCGGCATCGCGTGGGGCATGACAGGTGCTCCGCCTGTTGCCCGAAGTGCCTTCGTCTGGTTGGCCCGAGAACTCGCTATTCCAGTCTCCGAGCCCTCAAATGCCCGAATGCGAGCTTTGTCCCTTATTTTTTACGCAGGGGCAAGCAAAACTTTGCGCGCGGCGCTAGGGCCACAGAGCAGGAAACTGCCGCCCCACTGGCCTTTTCCACTTCCTTTTGCGAGCGGGCGGGCGTGGAAAAAAGGCCGCCGCGGACGCTGTCCGCGACGGCCCTTTCTCAATGCTTCAGGCTGGGCTTCAGGCCGACGCTCAGGCGGCGCGCAGGTTGACCGCCTTCGGACCCTTGCCCATGCGGTCCGGCTCGACGTCGAAGGTGACCTTCTGGCCGTCGACCAGCGTGCGCAGGCCGGAGGCCTCGACGGCGGAGATGTGGACGAACACGTCCTTCGCGCCGCCGTCCGGCGTGATGAAGCCGAAGCCCTTGGTGGTGTTGAAGAATTTTACGGTCCCGGTCTGGGCCATGAGGGGAAACTCCTTTTCCCGTTCACTCAGTCAGCTTGCGTCTGTGCCGATCGCACAGTTTCGCGGTCGTCCAGAAATCAAGATGTCGGGGAAAGGGCCGTTAATGGTGCTCCAGTCTCCGGGTCATCAAATACCCGAACCGGCTTTCCCTAGCACGGAACAAGGCCGTAGGCTAGCTGTGCTCGTGCTTGCCGGCTGGCCGCCCATATGTTGCCATGACGGTGCGGAAATCTGGCCGCCGGCTGGATGGGGAGTGGCGATGGCGTCGGGCAACCGGCCCGCATTCGCGATGCTTGCGATCGTCCGGCGCTGCCTCGGCGCGGCGCTGGTGCTTGTCGTCGCGTTCGGCACGGCGCGCGCGGCCGACGGGCTGACGGGCGTGGCGCTGGTCGTCGGCCAGTCCGGCTATGCCAGCCTGCCGCCGCTCGCCAACCCCGCCAACGACGCGCGCGCCATCGGCCAGTTGCTCTCCGGGCTCGGCTTCGACGTCGACACGGTGGCCGACGCCGACGCGCGCAAGCTCGACCGCTCGCTCGACCGGCTGGTCGAGGACGCGGCCGACGCCGACGTCGCGCTGATCTACTATTCCGGCCACGGCATCGAGGCGGGCGGCGAGGATTTCCTCGTGCCGGTCGACGCCGACGCCGGCGCGCTCGACGCGGCGGCGCAGCGGCTGGTGCCGCTGTCGCGGGCGATCGAGGCGCTGCGCCGCACGGTGCCGGTGACGATCGTGCTGCTCGACGCCTGCCGCACCAGCCCGTTCCCGCCGGGCGCGGCGGTGCGGCTCGACGCGGGTGCCGCGCCGGCCCCGGTCGCTGCGACCGGGCTCGCCGCGCCGCGCGGGGCGGTGGCGCTTACCAGGCAGGCCGCGCCGGAGGACGACAAGCTCGGCGTCGTCATCGGCTTCGCGGCCGCGCCCGGCGAGGCCGCGCTCGACGGCGAGCCGGGCGGCAACAGCCCCTATGCGGCCGCCCTGCTCAAGCATCTTCCGGCCGGCGGCTACGCCTTCGGCGACGTCATGACGATGGTCTCCGAGGAGGTCTACCTCGCCACAAACGGCCGGCAGACGCCGTGGACCAATGCCGGGCTGCGGCGGCTCCTCTATTTCGGCCGCAGCGCCGAGCCGGCCGAGGGCGACGACGCGGCGATCCGCGGCGAGCGGCGCAAGCTGCTGCTCACCATCGCGGAGACGCCGCTTGCGACGCGCGGCATGGTCGAGCAGGTGGCGGCCGGCAGCGGCGTGCCGCTCGACGCGCTCTACGGCATGCTCAAGGTGCTGGAGGTCGACACCTCCGGCGGGCAGGGCGACCTCGCCGCGCAGCTCCAGGCCGGGGCCGAGAAGCTCGCCGGCTTCATGGCCGAGCGCGACGCGCAGACCCGGCAGGATCCCGATCTCATCCGGCTGGCCGGGCTCGCCGAGCGCGCCGAGCGGGAAGGCGCGATGGCGCTGGCGCTCGACTACCGGGCGCGGGCGAGCGCGCGCGCCGACGAAATCGACGCGGCGGTCGACGAGGCCGAGGCCAATGTCGAGGCGCGCCGGCGCGAGCTGGCGGACGCCTATCGCGGCCATGCCGAGACGGCGATCCTCAATTTCGACTATGCGACGGCGGCCGAGCGCTACCTCGCCGCGGCCGGCCAGATCGCCCGCTGGGACGGTGAGGCGGCGCTCAACTACGTGCTGTCGGCCGCCGACGCGCGCGCCGACCAGGGCTGGTATCGCGGCGAGAACGCTGCGCTCGGGCAGGCCGTCGATCTCTACCGGCAGGCGCTGGCCTCGCCGGTCGCCACCGCCGACCGGGCGCGGACCGCGGCGATCCAGACCAATCTCGGCATCGCCTACACGATGCTTGGCGAGCGCGAGACCGGCACGCAGTCGCTGCGCATGGCGATCGCGGCCTATGGCGAGACGCTGAAGGTTTTCACCCGCAAGCGGTCGCCGGAGGGGTGGGCGACGACGCAGATCAACCTCGGCAACGCCTACCGGACGCTCGCCGCGCGCGGCGGCGGGGAGGCCGAGCTGCGCGCCGCGCAGCAGGCCTATGAGGGTGCGCAGCAGGTGTTCACCCGCAAGCGCGACCCACGCGTCTGGGCCGGCCTGCAGAGCAATATCGGCAATGTCCAGTACGACCGGGCCGAGCGCAGCGGCGACATCAAGCTCTACCGCGCCTCGGTGCAGTCGCTGCGCGACGTCACGCGCATCTGGACGCGCGAGACGGGCGTGCTCGACTGGGCGCGGGGCGCGGCCAACCTCGCCAGCTCGCTCACCGCGCTCGGCGCGCGCACCGGCGACCGGGCGGCGCTGGAGGAGGCGGTCGGGCTCTACCGCGCGGTGCTGGAGGTGAAGCCGCGCGACAGGATGCCGGCCGAATGGGCGAGCGCGCAGAACAATCTCGGCTCCGCGCTGATGGAGCTCAGCGCGCTGGAGGAGGGCACCGGCGCCTATCGCGAGGCGCTGGAGGCGCTGGAACTCGCCCTTTCGGCGCGCGACAGGCAGGCCGACCCGGTCGGCTGGGCGAGCGCCAGCTACAATATCGGCCGCGTCCTGCTGTTCCTCGGCCGCCGCGAGGCGAGCGTGCCGCGCTTCGGCGAGGCCGTCGCGGCGCTGCGGGCGGCGGCTGCGGCGCTCGACCCGGCGCAGATGCCGGTGCAGTGGGCGCGCGCCCGCTCGGTCGAGGGCGAGGCGCTGGTGGAGATCGGCGAGCGCTCGGGCGACGCGGCCTCGCTGCGCGCGGCGCGGCAGGCCTTCCTCGACGCCGCCGTCACCTTCCGCGCGCAGGGCATGGGCGAGAGCGGCCAGGGTTTCTGGGAGAAGCAGGTGGCGCGCATCGACGCCGACCTGGCGAAGCTGAAATGAGCGTGGGGACGGCGATAGGGCGGAACCTCCGCCTCGCGTCGTGGGCGCTGTGCGCCCTTCTTGCGCTCGTCGTCCTCTGCGGTGGCCCTGCCGCGGCCGCCGACCGGCTGGCCGGCGTGGCGCTGGTCGTCGGCGAGGGCGACTACGCGCATCTGCCGAAGCTCACCAACCCGCCGAACGACGCCCGCGCGATCGACGACCTGCTCTCCGACCTCGGCTTCGAGGTGACCCGCGTGGCGGATGCGGACCGGAAGAAGCTGTCGCGCGCGCTGCGGCGCTTCGCCGAGGACGCGGCCGACGCCGACGTCGCGCTGATCTACTATTCCGGCCACGGCATCGAGGCCGGCGGCGAGAATTTTCTGGTCCCGGTCGACGCCGACCTGTCGGCGCTGGACGACGCGCGGGAACGGCTGGTGCCGCTGTCGGCCGTCGTCGAGGAACTGCAGAAGGCGGTGCCGGTCACCATCGTGCTGCTCGACGCCTGCCGCGACAACCCGTTCCCGCCGGGCGCGGTCGTGCGGCTCGACGCCGGCGCCGCACCCGCGCCGGTCGGCGCGGCCGGGCTGTCGCCGCCGCGCGGCGCCACCGCGCTCGCGCGGCTGGGTACGGGCGGGAAGGACAATCTCGGAGCGCTGATCGGCTTTGCCGCCGCGCCCGGCCATGCCGCGCTCGACGGCGCGCCGGGCGGCAACAGCCCCTATGCGGCGGCGCTGCTCAAGCACCTCTCGGCCGGCGGCTACGCCTTCGGCGACGTGATGACGATGGTGACCGAGGAGGTCTACCTCAGGACCGCCGCGCGGCAGGTGCCGTGGACCAATTCCAGCCTGCGCCGGGCCCTGTTCTTCGGCGCGCCGCAGGACGGCGGCGACGAGGCGGCGATCGCCGGCGAGCGGCGCAGGCTGCTGCTCACCATGGCCGGCATGGACGAGGTGGCGCGGCGCGAGGTGGCGGCGACGGCGCGCGAGAAGGGCGTGCCGATGGACGCGCTGTTCGCCATGCTCAAGGCGGTCGGGGCCGAGACGCCGAAGGACCCGGACGCGCTGGCGCGGCTGCTTGGCGAGCAGTCGGCGCGGCTGAAGCAGATCATCGCCGAGCGCGACGCGCTGGCCTCCGCCGACCCGGAGATCGCGCGGCTGTCGCGGCTTGCCGGCGAGGCGGTGTCGGAGGGCGCGCTGGCCGCCGCGATCGGCTTCAACGAGCGCGCCAAGCAGCGCGTCGGCGAGCTCGCCGGCAGCGTCGACCGCGCCGAGGCGGAAGCGAAGGCACGGCGGCTGGAGTTCGCGCGCGTCTTCGCCGACAGTGCCCGCACCTATGCGCTCGCCTTCGACTATGCGAAGGCCGCCGACGATTTCGAGCGCGCCTTCGGGCAGGCGCGGCAGTGGGATCCCGCGCTGGCGCTCTCCTACAAGCTCGCCTCCGCCGCAGCGTCGGAGGAGCAGGGTTATCACCGGGCGGACGACGCCGCGCTCGGCCGGGCCGGCACGGCCTATGGCGAGGCCGCAAGCCTCGCGCTCTCCACTTCCGACATGATGGCTTGGGCGTCGGCGCAGCGCGGGCTGGCGCGCGCATTGTGGGCGAAGGGCGACCGAACCAGCGGCACGGCGGAACTTGACGAGGCGGCCGCGCTGCTGGAGGCGGCGATCACGCGGCCGGAACTGACGGCGCTGCCGCAGGCGCTGGCCGGCGCTCGCGGCGACCTCGGGCTGGTGCTGCTGACGCTCGGCGCCCGCGACAGCCGTGGCGACGCGCTCGCCCGCGCCTCGACCGTGCTCGGCCAGGCGCTGGAGGCCACCGACCGGCAGGCCGCGCCGCTCGACTGGGCGCGGCTGCAGAACCGGCTCGGCGTGGTGCTGATGCTGATGGGCCAGCGGCAGGGCTCGACGGCGCTGCTCGCTGAGGCCGAGCAGCGCTTCCGGCTGGCGCTGGAGGAGCGGCGGCAGGACGTGGTGCCGGTCGACTGGGCGCAGAGCACCAACAACCTCGCGCTCGCCGTCGCGTCGCTGGGGGAGGGCGACACCGCGTCCGCCCGGCTGGAGGAATCGGTCGGCCTCTACCGCGCCGCGCTCGCCGTGCAGACGCGCGAGCGGACGCCGCTGCTGTGGGCCGAGGCGCAGGCTAATCTCGGCACCTCGCTGTACGAGCTTGCCGGCCGGGAGGCGGGAACCGCGCGGCTGGAGGAGGCGGTGGCCGCCTTCCGGCTCGCCGGGCAGGAGATCACGCGGGTGACCGCGCCGCTGAAATGGGCTGCGCTGCAGGACAATGTCGGGCTGGCGCTGTCGAAGCTCGGCGAACGGACCTCCGATCCGCAAAAGCTCAAGGAGGCCGTCGCCGCCTTCTCGGATGCTCTGTCGGAGCGGCCGCGCGCGACCGTGCCGCTGGACTGGGCCAACACGCAGAACAATATCGGCAACGCGCATTACCGCGCGGCGAGCCTGACCGGCGACGGCGGGGAACTCGCGCAGGCGATCGCCGCCTACCGCGCCGCGCTGGAGGTGCGCAGCCGCGACGGGACGCCGGTCGAATGGGGCAAGACGGTCAACAATCTCGGCAACGCGCTCTACGACCTCGCGAAAGCGGAAGGCTCGGCCGCAAGGTTCCGCGAGGCGGAAGCGCAATATCGCGCCGCACTCGGGGTGGCGGACAGGAAGGCCGATCCGTTCGGCTGGGCGACGACCCGCAACAGCCTCGGCGAGACGCTGCTGGAGATCGGCCGGCTGGAGAACGACGCGGCCGCGCTGGAGGAGGCGCAGGCCGCCATATCGGACGCGCGCGACGTCTATCTCGGCGCCGGCCAGACCCGCTATGCCGATTTCTTCGCCACGCTGCTGGCGCAGGTGGAGATCGCGAAGATGCAGGCCGAGGTGGCGCGGCGCATCGGGCAGGGCGGCGGCAAGCCCTGACCGGCGCTTGCGGCGGGGCTCTCCGCCGTGGCAGACTTGCACTTGCGCCCTCCGGCACTACCTGCCGGCAGCGGGAGCGATCATCATGAGCGACAGCGTCACACGTCCCAAGACGAAGCCGAAGGTCAGGACCGAGCGGCCGAAGCTGCACAAGGTCATCCTCGTCAACGACGACTTCACGCCGCGCGAATTCGTCGTGCGGGTGCTGAAGGCGGAGTTCCGGATGAGCGAGGACCAGGCCCACAACATCATGATCACGGCGCACCGGCGCGGCGTCTGCGTGGTCGCGGTGTTCATGCGCGACGTCGCCGAGACCAAGGCGACGCGGGCGACGGACGCCGGCAAGGCCGCCGGCTACCCGCTGCTGTTCACCACCGAACCTGAAGAGTGAGCACTTCCAGCAGAAGTGTGACGCGGTCTTGCGTCCGGAAATGCGTCTGAAGCAAAGCGATGCGTCGGCCGGCGCTACTGCCGCGCCAGCACGAGGATGACGGCGCCGCCCGCGTCGAGCAGCTCCAGCCTGTCGCCGTCGAGCCGCCAGGCGCGGACGTCTTCGAGGGCGGCGAAGAACTTGCCCTCCTGCTCCATCGCGGCGGGCGCGCAGGCCATCTGGGTGGCGACGATGCGGCCGAAGCGGATGTTCTCGCCCTCGATCGTCGCATTGCCGCCCATGCTGTTGCAGCCGCCGCGGCCGGACACGCTGCCGTCGGCGCCGATGTCGAGCAGCGTGCGCACGCCGTCGCTGACGCCGCCGCCGTCGATCTCCTGCGCCAGCCAGCTTCCGGCGGGGGAGGCGAAGCCGGCGTCGGTGACGCGCTGCACGACGATGTCGGCGCGGTCCGGCCCCTCGCCGGTGAACACGGCGTGCCGCTCGGCGGTGATGAAGAGCAGCCGGCCGTCGGCCGTGATGCGCGCCTGCAGCGCGTAGCTGTGGCCAGGCACGATCTGGGCCGGGTCGTATTCGAGGCGCCACGGAACCGGCACCTGGCCCTGCGACGTCACGGCGGTCTGCGCCAGCGTGCGGGCCGGTGCGTCTGCGAGCGAGACGTCGACCAGCTCGACCTCGACCGTCGCGCCGGGCGGCAGCGCCATGCGCTCGCGATAGGTGACGGTTCCTTCCAGCAGCTTCGTGTCGGCGAACGCCGCCGCCGGCGCGAGATAGGCGACGAGCAGCGCAAGCGCGGCGGCGAAGTGGGCGAACGACATGCGTGGACTCCGCTGGTCGGGGCGGTCCGGCGGGAATCGCGGCCGCCGGCTGCTCAATCTGTGGCGGCCATGAATGGCGAGAAGAAGGCCGCGAGCCCGTCGTCGGCTTCCAGCGGGAAGATGGCGGCGACGTACTGGTCTGGCCGCACCAGCACCATGCAGCCCCCGGCGTCGATGCCGCGCATCTCGAACACGTTCTTCGCCGGGTCGAGAGCCGGGCAGAACATCTTCTCGTAGTCGCGCAACCCGTGCCGGCCCTTGGCCGGCAGCAGCAGCGGCGGCATGCCGCCGAGAGCCAGTTCCCGGTGCGGCTGGCGGAAGACGGCCCGGACGTCGATGACGGAATCGACGTCGGCGCCGGCCGGCGTGTGGCGGCGCAGCGCCGAGCCCGGCCGGTCGAGCCGCCCGCACAGCGCTTGCAGCCGCGAGGCCGGCGACGCGGGATCGGCCGCGTCGGCGAACAGATAGAGCCGCCAGCGGCCGTCGGCCGCGCCGCAATGGCCGAGCTCCACCGGCTTTGCGTCTGCCAGCCGGACCACCGGCGCGGAGTGGAAGCGCATCCCGAGCGGCAGGCCCTTCGCGAGATGCTGCCAGCGCGGCGCGGCCGTCAGCATGGATGGCGCATAACGCGTGGCGGTGCCGGCCATGTAGCGGCCGTGGCGGACGAAATAGCCCTGCACCTCTGCCGGGTCGACGCCCTCGCCGCCGGGCTCGGTCTTGAGCGGCGCGCTCAGCATCGCCGCCCATTCGCGGTCGAAGGCGATCAGCTCGCTCGCCACCGCCTGCCGCTCGGCCGAATAGGTGCGCAGAAGATGCGGCGCGCTCAGCCCGCGCAGCACGGCGGCGAGCTTCCAGCCGAGGTTGAAGGCGTCCTGCATCGAGACGTTCATGCCCTGGCCGGCCTTCGGGCTGTGGGTGTGGCAGGCGTCGCCGGCGATGAAGACGCGCGGCAGCCGCGTCTCCACCTCGGCCTGCGGCACGTCGTCGAAGCGATCGCACAGGCGCTGGCCGATCTCGTAGACCGACCACCACGCCACCTCCTTCACCTCCAGCTTATAGGGGCGGAAGATGCGTTGCGCCGCCGCGATCAGATGGTCGACCGTGATGCTGCGGGCGGCGACGCGCTCGTTCGCCGCCAGCCTGTCCATCTCGACATAGAGCCGCACGAGATAGCCGCCCTCGCGCGGGATCAGCACGAGGCTGCCCTCGCCGGGCGACTGCACCAGCGCCTTGAGGCGGATGTCGGGGAAGTCGGTGATGGCGAGCACGTCCATCACGCCCCAGGCCTGGTTGGCGTGCTCGCCGCGCAATTCGCTGCCGAGCGCCTTGCGCACCGCGCTGCGGGCGCCATCGCAGCCGACGACGTAGCGGGCGCGGACGGTCTCGATCCGCCCGGTATCGAGCCGTTCCAGCCGGACCGTGACGGGATGGTCGTCCGCGTCCGGGTCCACCGCGAGGTCGACGAGGCGCGTCGCATAGTCGGGTACCAGCCGGTTCGGCCCGTTGCGCATCACGTCTAGGTAGAATTCGTGCACGCGGGCCTGATTGAGGATGACGTGCGGGAATTCCGACAGGCCGGGCTCGGTGTCGTCGATGCGGCCGCTGCGCACGATCCCCCTGCCGGCCGCGTCCGGCTTCCAGAACGTCGTCTCGTTGACCCAGTAGGCCTCGCGCAGCACGCGCTCCACGAAGCCGAAGGCCTGGAACATCTCGACCGTGCGGCAGGCGACGCCGTCGGCCTGGCCGAGCTCCAGCGGCCCAGGCTTCTGCTCGACGATGCGGGTGACGATGTCCGGGAAGGCCGCGAGCTGCGCGGCGAGCGTCAGGCCGGCCGGGCCGCAGCCGACGATCAGCACGTCGACCTGCGCCGGCATCGCGCCGCCCATCGCCTGTCCCGAAGCCTCGGCCACGTCCGGCGACCCGGTGCGGAAGCCGTTCAGGTGGAACTGCATGATGCCTCCCTGCCGGCCGCGCATCGGCAGGCCGATATTGATCAGTATGCTGACCATCCCTATGCTTGTCAAAGCATCGGCGCAGGGAGCGGAGCGTGGAGGATTTCAGCAGCATGCCGGGCCATCTCGCCCGCCGCTTCCAGCAGATCGCGGTGGCGATCTTCCATGCCGAGGTGGCGGCCGCCAGCAGCGACCTGACGCCGGTGCAATATGCGGCGCTGGTGGCCGTCGCCGGCCGTCCGGGCATCGACCAGGCCACGCTCGCCGGGCTGATCGCCTTCGACCGCACGACGATCGGCGGCGTGGTCGACCGCCTGCTCCAGAAGGGGTTTTTGGCGCGGCGGGTCAGCGAGGCCGACCGGCGCGCGCACGTGCTTCACGTCACGCCGGCCGGACGCGAGACGATCGCGCGGATCGGGCCGGCGGTGGAGGCCGCGCAGCGGACCATGCTGCAGGGGCTTACTGCGGCGGAGGCCGTCCGCTTCATGCGGCTGCTGCGCAAGGCGGTCGACGGCGCCAACGCGCTGAGCCGGGCGCCGATGGCCGGGGAGGGACGGCCGCCTAGTCGACCGCGACCATCACGTCGGATGCCTTGACCACCGCATAGGCGGCCTTGCCGACTTCCAGCTTCAGCTCGGCCACCGCCTCGTTGGTGATCGAGGCGGTGACGATCGCGCCGCCGATGTCGATCTTCACATGCGAGGTCGTGGCGCCCTTGGTCACCTCGACGATGCGGCCCTTGAGCTGGTTGCGCGCGCTGAGCTTCATCGGTCCCTGCCTTTTTTCCGTCTCCGCCGCCGGTCAGCGGAGCTCTATCTTCACCACTTCGCGGACGTTGCGGGCGCCGCGCGTGTCGCCCGGCACGACCACGCGGAAGCCGCCCTCGATCGGGGCGCCGTCGACGCGGTCGGCGAGCATGATGCGGGTATTGCCGAAGTCGGGATGGATTTCGCCGACCGAGAAGGCGACCTCGTAGCCGTCGCGCGCCAGCACGACGAAGGTGCGCTTCAGCTCCTCGTTGTGGGCCGCGCCCTCGAAGGCCTTGTTCGCCTTCAGCACGTCCCAGAGGAGCACGCCGGCATAGTGGCCCGTCGACGGGCCCTTCGAGGTCTGGAAGGTGACGTCCGCCTCGACCGGCGGCAGGTCGCGCAGCGCCTCCGGCGTCAGCGTGACCGGCGCCGCGCCGACGCCGGCGAGCTCGACCGGGAACGGCTCCAGCGCCCATGCGGTGGCCGGCGCCAGCGCCAGGAAAGCCGCCGCGAACAGAAGCCGGAGACCGCGCATTCCGCACCTCGCTATATCTGCGTGGATATTACGGCTTGCACGGTCCCGGTCAATCGCGGAAAGGCGACACCAAGCGCATGTCGTTATCCCGAAACCGGTGTCCACTTTCGGGCGACATGCGTCAGTGGCCGCCGACCTCGATGAAGGGCTGGAAGCCACCATAGATCATGCGCTTGCCGTCGAAGGGCGCGCTCTCCATGGCGCCGGCCATGCGCGGGTCGTTCATGACCTTCCTGTTCACCTCGTCGCGGTGCGCGCGGTCGCGGTAGACGATCCACGAGAACACGACCGTCTCGTCCTCCTTCGCCTGCACGGCGCGGGGAAAGGACGTCACCTCGCCATAGGGCACGTCGTCGCCCAGGCATTCGGCATAGGCGAGCGCGCCGTGGCTCATCCAGACCTCGCGTCCGAGCTCGGCCATCTTCTTGTAGGCATCTATGTTGGCCTTGGGCAGCGCGATGACGAATCCATCGACATAGGACATCTGTCTTCTCCTTCTCTCTGGTTTCTCAGGCGGCCCGGGCGGGCGCGTTCATCGCCCACAGCACCCCGAACGGGTCGCGCAGGCTGCCCCAGCGGTCGCCCCAGAACATCTGCTGGAGCGGCGTCTCCTCCTTGCAGCCGGCCTCGACCGCGCGCTTCCACCAGGCGTCGATCTCGTCGGCGCCGAGGATGAGCTGCAGCGTGTAGCCCTGCGCCGGCTCGTGCGGGTGGCCGTAGTCGGGATAGGGATCGCCCAGCATCAGCGACGAGCCGTTGACGTAGAGATGGACGTGCATGGTGCGGCCCTTGTCGTCCGGCGGGACGGCGAAGGCCTGCTCGGCGGCGAACGCCTTCTCGTAGAACTCGGCGGCCTTCAGCGCGCCGTCGACCTGCAGATAGGCGCAGAGGCCGCCCTTGGTGGCCGGCATGGCGGCAAAGTCTGGTTCGGACATGTCGTTCTCCTCGGTTGCACAGGGTCACCACGAGGACGTGCCGGGGCAGGCCGATCCGACACTGGCGGACGAAAAAAATCGTCAGGCCTTCACATAGACCCAGGCGTCGAGGCCCGAGGCGAGGCGGACGAGGACGCGGCGGTAGTCCGACACCTCGTAGTCGTCGGCGGCCGCCAGCTCGGCTTCGCTGATCGCAAAGACCGTGCCGGGCACGCTGTCGGCGCGGTTTCCCGTCTCGCGCACGATCGGATGGAAGCGCTCGCCGCTGGTCGCCAGCACCTGCGGGTCGGTGATCTCCAGCAGGAAGGACGCATAGCCGGGCAGGGCGTCCGCCGCGCCCTCCAGCCGCCGGCCGAAGGTCGCGAGCTGGACGTTTTCCTGCTGCAAGGTACCGTAGGAGAAGAGACGGACGGGAGCTTCGGTCATGTCGATCTCATCGCGGAGGTTGCGGAAAACATGATCGCCCCACGTTACGTGAGCGTGACACTTTTGCACGCAGCCATCAATGCCGCGGTCGACGTCCTCGACGATCCGATCGACAGCGTGGCGCTGCGCGGAGAGCACGCGGTCGTCACGGCGGGGAGCCGGACGGCGCTGATCCGCTTCCACCATTCGGCCAGCCACGACGAGAACGGAGTGCAACTCCTCGGTTCGGATAGCTGGTCCGCGTCGGTCGAAAGCGTGTCGGCGACGCCCGTTTCCCGGCTGGTGCGGCTCTGGCGGGCCGTCACCCGCCAGCGCTGAGAGCTGCGTCAGCGGCGGGGCGGGGCCTCGGGGCCGGCCGGCGCCTTGCCGGTTCCCGTCTCGATCAGCTTGCGGATGCTTTCGGGCATCTCGCGGCAGTTGCAGTTCTGCGCGTGCTCGCGATGCCAGGCGATCCGCTGCTCGACCGTGGGGTTCTTCGGCATGCGGTGCGCGCGGTGCCATTCGGCGTTGGTGCGGCCCATCGCTACCTCCCCGGCCGGCCGGTCTTGCGGGCGCGCTTGCCGCGGCGCTCGTCGGCCGGGTCCTCGTAGGAGCCGGCGCCCGCGCGGTTGCGAATGACGGGCTTGGCCTCGTCGCCGGCCGGCGCCGGCTTCGTCGGCGCCTTGCCCTGCACCGGCTTCTCGGTGCGGCCGACGGTCATCTCGTCCAGCGAGTTCTTGCGGAAAAGAGAAGGTTTGTCGGTCATCGCGCCGTAGTCCGGATCGTGCGCCTCGCGGAAGTCCTGCTTCCTGAACAGCGAGCCCTTGCTTTCGCCCGCGCCCTTTCCGAGCGGCACGGCGTGGTCGCCGCTGGTGCCCATCTCGTTGAGGTCCGGCTTGCGGAACATGTTGGGCCGCGCGGCGCGCAACGCCTCGTCGGCGGCGCGCTGCTGGGCGAGGCGGTCCAGCCGCTCCCGTTCCTCGGCGGTGCGGTGCTTCGCGACGCCCTTGTTGTGCCTGCCCTTCTCGCGGCCGGAGGACGGCGAGTGCAGCTCCACCTCCCGCGCGAGCGGATCGTCGGAGATCGCCAGCTCCGTCTCGCGCAGCCGCTTGATCTCGTCGCGCAGCCGCGCGGCGCGCTCGAAGTCGAGGTCGGCGGCGGCGTTGCGCATCTCCTTCTCGAGATGCTCCAGGTGCGCCTTGAGGTTGTTGCCGACGAGGTTGTTGCCGCCCTCGGCGCCGAGCGTGGGGATCTCGGGCCGCACATGGTCGCGCTCGAACACGGAATCGAGGATGTCGGCGATGTTCTTCTTCACGCTCTCCGGCGTGATGCCGTGCTCCTCGTTGTAGGCGAGCTGCTTCTCGCGGCGGCGGTTGGTCTCGGCGATGGCCCGATCCATCGAGCCGGTGACCTGGTCGGCATAGAGGATGACCTTGCCGTCGACGTTGCGCGCGGCGCGGCCGATCGTCTGGATCAGCGACGTCTCGGAGCGCAGGAAACCCTCCTTGTCGGCGTCGAGGATGGCGACGAAGCCGCATTCGGGGATGTCGAGGCCCTCGCGCAAAAGGTTGATGCCGACCAGCACGTCGAAGGCGCCCAGCCGCAGGTCGCGAAGAATCTCGATACGCTCCAGCGTGTCGATGTCGGAGTGCATGTAGCGGACGCGGACGCCCTGCTCGTGCAGGTATTCGGTCAGGTCCTCGGCCATGCGCTTGGTCAGCACCGTGACCAGCGTGCGGTAGCCCTTGGCTGTGGTCTGGCGGATTTCGTCGAGCGCGTCGTCCACCTGCGTCTTGGCCGGGCGCACCTCGACCGGCGGGTCGATCAGGCCGGTGGGGCGGATCACCTGCTCGGCGAAGACGCCGCCGGCCTCCTCCATCTCCCAGCCGCCGGGGGTGGCCGAGACGGCGACGGTGAGCGGGCGCATGGCGTCCCACTCCTCGAAGCGCAGCGGCCGGTTGTCCATGCAGGACGGCAGGCGGAAGCCGTATTCGGCCAGCGTCGCCTTGCGGCGGAAGTCGCCGCGATACATGCCGCCGATCTGCGGCACCGTGACGTGGCTCTCGTCGATGAAGATCAGCGCATTGTCCGGCACGTATTCGAACAGGGTCGGCGGCGGCTCGCCGGGATTGCGGCCGGTGAGGTAGCGCGAATAGTTCTCGATGCCGGCGCAGGAGCCGGTGGCCTCCAGCATCTCCAGGTCGAAGCGGGTGCGCTGCTCCAGCCGCTGCGCCTCCAGCAGGCGGCCGGCGCGCTCCAGCTCGACGAGGCGGAACTTCAGCTCCTCCTTGATCGACTTGATCGCCTGCGCCAGCGTCGGCTTCGGCGTCACGTAGTGCGAGTTGGCGTAGATCTTCACCGACTTCAGGTCGGCGGTCTTGTGGCCGGTCAGCGGGTCGAACTCGGTGATCTGCTCGATCTCGTCGCCGAACATGGAGATGCGCCAGGCGCGGTCCTCAAGGTGGGCCGGGAAGATCTCGATCGTGTCGCCGCGCACGCGGAAGGAGCCGCGCACGAAATTGACGTCCTGCCGCTTGTACTGCTGGGCGACGAGGTCGGCGAGCAGCGCGCGCTGGTCGAGCCGGTCGCCGAGCTGCATCTGGAAGGTCATCGCCGTGTAGGTCTCGACCGAGCCGATACCGTAGATGCACGACACCGAGGCGACGATGATGACGTCGTCGCGCTCCAGCAGCGAGCGCGTCGCCGAGTGGCGCATGCGGTCGATCTGCTCGTTGATCGAGCTTTCCTTCTCGATATAGGTGTCGGTGCGCGGGACGTAGGCCTCCGGCTGGTAGTAGTCGTAGTAGGAGACGAAGTACTCGACCGCGTTGTTCGGGAAGAAGCTCTTCATCTCGCCGTAGAGCTGCGCGGCCAGCGTCTTGTTGGGCGCGAGGATCAGCGCCGGGCGCTGCGTCTCCTCGATCACCTTGGCCATGGTGAAGGTCTTGCCCGAGCCGGTGACGCCGAGCAGGACCTGCGTGCGGTCGGCGCGGCCGACGCCCTCGACCAGGTCGGCGATCGCCGTCGGCTGGTCGCCGGACGGCTTGAACGCCGTCTCCATCCTCAGCGCGATGCCGCCCTCGGACTTCTGAGGCCGCTCCGGGCGGTGCGGCACCCAGACGTCGCGCTTGACGTTGGGGTCGCCGCCCTCGATCAGCTTCGACAGCGCCGCGACGGTGGCGGTGACGCCGGACGAGTTCAGCGTCTCGGCATCCTCGAGCGCGATGTCGAGGCCGGCCACCGGGTTGAGGCCGGCCGCCGCCCGCTCGCGCGGACTCGCCGCGCCGCCCATCGAGGTGCCGCGCGCCGTCTTGGTCGGGGCGGAGGAGCGCTCGGGAATCTTCTTGCGCGGAGCAGTCCCCTCCCCCTTGAGGGGAGGGCGGCCGGACGTAGTCCGGTCGGGTGGGGTCCTCGCGGCCGTCCGCGACCTTCCGGTGGTGCCTCCTGAGGCCACCCCCTCTGTCGCCTGCGGCGACATCTCCCCCTCAAGGGGGGAGAGACGTTCCTGTCCTTCCCGCTCCGCCTCGCGCGCGATCTGCTCGGCCCAGCCGGAGACCGGGCCGGACAGCGGCGTGCCCTCGAAGGGGGCCTGCGGCGCTTCCTCGAAGCCGCCGGGCCGCAGCGGCTCGGAGGCGTCGAGGAAGTCGGTGATCATGGTCTTGCGGGACGCCGGGCGACGTTCGCCGCGCGCCGCCTGCGCGGGCTTGTCTGAAGGGGATCTGGCCATCGCCGGAATATGGGCGGAGTCAGCGCCGATGGAAAGGGCGGGCCTGCGAAAAGCGCCCGCCGCGGCCGGCCTGCTGACAGGAGGTTGTCAGGAGGGGCGGCTGCCCCCGGGGCGCTACTTGCCGCAGCCCGCCAGCGCCTGGTCGATCATGCCGCGCGAGCCTTCGAGCGGGAAGGTGGCGGTGGTCTCGAAGGGCGAGCCGTCGGCGCCGCTGGCGGGCGTGACGTCGAAGCCCAGCGTCAGCTCGCGGCCGGACTTGATCGCCTCGATGAAGTCGGCGCGCAGCGGGGCCATGTAGTTCTCCGCCTTGGTGCCCTCGGCGAACAGCACCACCGTCTCGTCCGAGGCGCCGGCGGCGAGCGGGAAGGGCTGGCCGTCGACCATAGCCCGCACCTTGCCCGGCAGGTAGAAATACTCCGCCTTGGCGGCGGCGTCGCCGTCGGGCAGCACCGGGCCGCCGCGCGAATAGAGCTCGACATGGACCGGATCGCCGCACATCACGGCCAGCAGCTCGACCGTGCCGTTGGTCTGTGTCGGCTCGACGATGGCCACGCCCTCGTCGAGCCGCCATTCCGCATGGGCGGCGGCGGCGAGGGCGCAGAGCAGGGCGGCGGTCGGGACGATGGCGGCGAGCTTGTTCATGCCGCGATTGTGCAACCGGCGGCGGCGCGCGACAAGGCCCGCCGCCGCGCGGCCGGTGGATATCCGGTGCCGTCTCAGGCGCGGCGTCGCCGCGTCGTTGCCGCGGCCGCGCGCCGCTCCGGCGGCGGGGCGGCGACGAGGCGCCGGTAGAGGTGCCAGGTGGCGTGGCCGAGGATGGGCACCACGACGGCCAGCCCGGCGAAGATCGGCAGGCTGCCGAGGACCAGCAGCGCCGCGACGATCAGGCCCCACGCCGCGATCTCGACCGGATTGGTCATCGCCGCGCGCCACGAGGTCTGTACCGCCGCCCAGGCGCCGACGTCGCGATCGAGCAGCAGCGGGAAGGCGACGATGCTGGTGCACAGCGCCAGGATGGCGAAGATTAGCCCGATCAAATTGCCGACGACGAACAGCGTCCAGCCCTCGCGGGTGTTGAAGACGCGGTCGAGCAGGGCGGCCATCGAGGCCGGCGGCTCGGGCCCGAGCAGCTCGACATAGAGGCCGCGCGCGACCAGCAGCCAGGCGAGGAAGACGGCGAGCAGCAGCACGCCGACGGCGATGATCGAGGGCAGCGCCGGCGAGCGGCGCACGGCCAGCGCGTCGCGCCACGAGACCGGCAGGCCCTGCTCGCGCCGGCGGCTGATCTCGTAGAGGCCGATCGCGGCGACCGGGCCGATCAGCGCGAAGCCGGAAGCGAGCGGAAACAGCAGCGGCAGCGCGTTGGCGCCGGAGGTCCAGGTCGCCAGCACCACGCCGACCAGCGGATAGATGATGCCGATGAAGACGAGATGCGACGGCATCTCCATGAAGTCGTCGAGGCCGGCGCGCAGCGCGGCGGACAGGTCGGCGAATGAGATGCGGCGGACGTCCGGATGGGCGGCGGTTCCGGCGGCGTCCGCATAGACGTGGAAAGCTGTCATGGCCATACCTCCTCATGGGCGGGGGCATGGTCGAGGCGCGCGCAAGGGAGCTGCGTCGCATGGACCCATGCCCCCGAACGATGCCATGCTAGCACGGAAGCCGTCGCCTGTCGAAACCCGGCGGCGGGCGGCCCGCGCTTGCGCTGCGGCGGGTTTCGCGATTTGCTCCGGCCCGCGCCCGGCGAGGCGGCGGGCGCGCCACCGAGGGTCGTGCATGGGTTACGTGTTCGAGCAGGACGACGCCTCCGTCGCGAAGGCGTTCCGGCGCATCGCGGCGGAGCTGGCCGGCAAGGCGGTCGCGCAGGCGGACCACGCGCTGGAGCATGCCGGCCCGCCGGCGGACGAGACGGTCCACGAGCTGCGCAAGGCCTGCAAGAAGCTGCGCGCGCTGCTGCGGCTCGTGCGTCCGGCCTTCGACGGCAGCCGGAAGGAGAACGCCGCCATCCGCGACGCCGCGCGCGGGCTTTCCTTCCTGCGCGACGCGCAGGTCGCCGCCGCGACGCTCGACCGCCTGACGGCCGGGGAGACGGCGCCACCCGGCGGCCTCGCCGCGCTGCGCGGCGGGCTGGCGGCGCGGCTGCGCGAGGCCGGCGAGCCGGGCAGGGCGCGGGACGCGCTCGCCGCCTTCCGCGCCGAGATGGAGGAGATCGGCCGGCGCGCGCGCCGGTGGAAGCTGGACGGCAAGGGTTTCGACGCACTGGCGGCCGGGCTGGGCGCCAGCTACGGCGCCGCCCGGCGGGCGATGCAGGCGGCGCAGGAGAGGCCGGACGCCCGCCGCCTCCACGAATGGCGCATGCGGGTCAAGGACCACTGGTATCACGCGCGGCTGCTGTCGCCGGTCTGGCCGGAACTGGTCGGCGCGCATGCCGCGGCGGCCGGCGAGCTGGGCGAGCTGCTCGGCCAGCATCACGACATCGAGATGCTGCGCGTCGCGGTTGCGGCGGAAGCGCCCGAGGCCGAGGCCGCCGCGTTCCTCGCCGGGCTGGCGCAGGCGCGCGAGCGCGAGATCGTGGCGCACAGCCTCGCGCTGGGCGGGCGCCTGTTCGCCGAGAAGCCGAAGGCGCTGACCCGCCGCTGGGGCGTCTACTGGAGCTGCTGGCGCGATACGTCGGCGGCCGGGCTCGACGGCTGAGGCGCGGCGCGATGGGGCTGGAGATCGAGCGCAAGTTCCTGCTGGCCGACGATCGCTGGCGCGGCGAGACGGTCGCGGCGAAGCGGTTGCGGCAGGCCTATCTGGCGCAGAACGGCCGGATGGTGACGCGGGTGCGCACGATCGACGGGACGCGCGCCTTCCTGACGCTCAAGAGCGTCGAGCCGGGCATCTCGCGGGCCGAGTATGAATACGAGATCCCTGTCGCCGACGCCGAGGAGCTGATGGAGCTGCGGCAGGGGCTGGTGATCGAGAAGACGCGCCACATCGTGCCGGCGGGCGACCTCGCCTGGGAGATCGACGAGTTCTCCGGCGCCCATGCCGGGCTGGTGACGGCCGAGATCGAGCTGCCGTCGGAGGACGCGGCCTTCGCGCGGCCGCCCTGGCTCGGCCGCGAGGTGACCGGCGAGCGCGCCTACACCAACGCCGCGCTGGCGCAGGTCGAGGGCTGACGGCGGCCGGCGCGAGGCGGCGGCGCAACCCGCGCGGTCCTGGCGCGTTGGCCCGGACGTTTCCTCTTGCGCCGGGAGCCAGCCATGCCGGAACTCACCGCCTTCGCCCTCAACTGCTCGCTCAAGCCGACGTCCTCGGACGAGGCCTCGTCGACCGACAGGATGATCGCCGACCTGTTCGCGGCGCTGAAGAAGCACGGCGTCGCCGGCTCGGCGGCGCGCGCGGCAGACTTCGAGATCAGCCCCGGCGTCAAGTCCGACATGGGCGGCTCCGACCAGTGGCCGGAGCTGCGCCGGCGCGTGCTCGCGGCCGACATCTTCGTGCTCGGCACGCCGATCTGGCTCGGCCAGCCCTCCTCCGTCGCCAAGCGCGTGATGGAGCGGATGGACGCCTTCCTCGACGAGGCCGACGACGCCGGGCGCATGCCGCCGGCGGGCAAGGTGGCGCTGGTGGCGGTGGTCGGCAACGAGGACGGCGCGCACCACTGCCACGCCGCCTGCTTCCAGGCGCTCAACGACGTCGGCTTCACCGTGCCGGCCAATGCGGGCTGCTACTGGGTGGGCGAGGCGATGGGATCGAAGGACTACAAGGACCTGAAGAAAATCCCCGACCCGGTGCAGTCGACCATCGACATGGCGGCTTCCAGCGCCGCCCATCTGGCGCGGCTGCTGCGCGCCGAGGCCTATCCCGGCGTGCCCGGCTGACGGGCAAACGCAAACCCCGCTGCGGCCATGGGCCGAACGGGGCGGTCAGTCGGTCTGTGTTCGGGCCGGCGGGCGGTTCAGCGCGCGCCGAGCCCGGCATGCACGAGGTTCAGCGGCAGGCGCGAGCCGCTCTCATAGGCGGCGATCACGCGGCGCGCGACCACGTCGCGCTGGGCGCCGCGGGGAATCCCGAGCTCGCCGCAAACCGCATCGATGGCGCCCTGCATCTGCGCCATGTCGTCCGACGAGTAGGTGCCGCGCAGCGCGATCACCACTTCGTCGCGTTGGGTCTTGACGCTTCCTGTCATCGTGGCCTCCCAAGTGCCGGGCCAGGCCGGTTGTTGAGCCGCTCCAGTACGCACGCATCGCGGCCATCTGCATACTACAGGATTTTCGTGGTTTCCGATAGTGACCGGGTCTCAACTTTGCTGTCGGCGCGAAACATTTACGGGCGAAACGGCGCGGTGGTTAAGGCGCGGCTAACGCTGCGCGCTTGGCCCGGCCGCCGAATCCTGCGAGAAACGGCCGAACGAGGCGAGGCGGGATGCGGATCACGAGACGGATGCTGCTCGGCGCGACGGCGGCCGCGGGCGCGGTGGCCTGGGGCGGGGTCTCGCTCGCCCGGATGGCGCGCGCGCCGGCCGGACCGAAGGACGCCGGCCGGGTCGCCGACATCGACGGCGCAGCACTCGCCGAGCCGCCGCTGCAGCCCGCCCCGGCCTTCGACCCGGCGCTGCCGTGGTCGATGCGCGGCGGCAGCCTCAACGACGCCAGCGGCCTGTCGCGCACGCCGGTCTACGGCGTCGTCGAGGTCGCCTCGCGCGAGGACGTGGCGGCCGCGCTGGCGTTTGCCCGCGCCAGCGGGCTGAAGGTGTCGGTCGCCGCGGTGCGGCACTCGATGGGCGGGCACGCCTTCGACGACAACGCGCTCGTGCTCGACATGCGCCACTTCAACCGCATCGCGCTCGACGCGGAGCGCCGCACGGTGCGGGTCGAGCCCGGCGCGACCTGGCACGACATCCAGAACGTGCTGCATCCGCGCTTCGCGGTGAAGGCGATGCAGTCGACCGACATCTTCTCGGTCGGCGGCTCGATCTCGGTCAACGCGCACGGCATGGACCATCATGCAGGCGCCGTCGCCGGCTCGCTCCGCTCGCTCGAGCTGATGCGGGCCGACGGCTCGGTGGTCACCTGCTCGCGGCAGGAGAACGCCGAGCTGTTCCGCCACGTCGTCGGCGGCTACGGCCTGTTCGGGGTGATCGTGTCGGCCGAGCTGGAGGTGGTCGACAACGCCGTCTACCGGACCTCGCGCGAGATCATCGCCTCCGACGCCTTCCCCGCCTATTTCGACGGCCGCATCGCCGGCGACGACCGGCTCGGCCTGTTCTACGGTCACCTGTCGACCGCGCCCGGCTCGCTGCTCCGGGAGATGGTCGTCTACCGCTACGAGAAGGTGGCCGACGGCGCGCCGGCCGACATGCCGGCGCTCGGCGCGCCGGGGCTCACCGGCCTGCGCCGGCTGATCCTCAACCTGTCCAAGCACGGCGACTGGCTGCGCGAGGCCAAGTGGTATGTCGAGCGCACGCTGGAGCCGAAGTTCGAGAGCTGCACCGTGCCGCGCACGGCCGCGCTCGGCGAGGGCGAGGCCTGCCTCGTCTCGCGCAACGACCCGATGCACGATTCCGTCGCCTATCTCTTCAACGACCTCGCCGGCGAGACCGACATCCTGCACGAGTATTTCTTCCCGCGTGCCGAGTACGGCTCCTTCATCCCGGCCGCGCGCGAGGTGCTCCAGCGCCGCCGCGCCAACCTGCTCAACGCCTCGATCCGTGTGGTGGAGGCCGACGACATCGCGCTGCCCTACGCGACCAGGCCGGCCTTCTCGCTGGTGCTCTACGTCAACCAGCGCACGGACGAGGCCGGCAACGCGGCGATGCGGGCGCTGACGCGCGACCTGATCGAGGCGACGCTGGCGCATCGCGGCCGCTTCTTCCTGCCCTACCAGATCCACTACACCAGGGCGCAGCTCCTCAAGAGCTATCCCGAGCTGCCGGCCTTCCTCGCCGCCAAGCGTGCGGCCGACCCCGGCGAGCTGTTCACCTCCACCTTCTACCGGGCGCTGAAGGCGTCTGTGCCAACCGGCTGATTGCTTTGCCGGCTTTGTCGGCTCGCCGCGCCGTGCTACCAGCGGCGCCGCATCCGGGGACGGGCGTTCCCCGGCGAACCCGCAGGACCGCGCAGCCTCCATGAGCGCCTTCGTCTTCTTCGCCGTGCTGGCAGCGGCGGCCATGCATGCCGGCTGGAACGCCGTCATCAAGATCAGGCTCGACCGCTTCGCCTCGATCTCGCTGATGACGCTGGCGACCGCGGTGGTGTCGCTGCCGGTGCTGCCCTTCGTCGCCTTCCCCTCGGCCGAGACCTGGAGCTGGATCGGCGCCTCGCTCGTCTTCCACACCGGCTACAAATATTTCCTGACGCGCGCCTATGACAGCGGCGACCTTGCGCAGGCCTATCCGCTGGCGCGCGGCTCGGCGCCGCTGCTGACCACCATCGGCGCCATCGTGCTGTTCCGCGAGATGCCGGAGGCGGTCGCGGTCGGCGGCATCGTGCTGCTCTCGGCCGGCACATTCCTGATGTCGCTGCGCGGCGGCTCGATCGACGGGCTGCGCAGCCGCGCCGTATTCTACGCGCTGGTCACCTCGCTGTTCATCACCGGCTACACGCTGACCGACGGCATGGGCGCGCGCTCGGCCGACACGGCGCTGAGCTACGCCGCCTGGCTCTACATCGGCGACGGCATCTGGTCGTCGATCTTCTGCATCCTGCTGCGCGGGCCGGGCATCGTGCGCGTCGTGCTGCCGGAATGGAAGAGCGCGCTCGGCGCCGGCTTCCTCAGCGCGGCCGCCTACGCCATCGCCATGTGGGCGATGACCAAGGCGCCGATCGCGGTGGTGGCGGCGCTGCGCGAGACCTCGATCCTGTTCGCCATGATGCTGTCGGTGCTGATGATCGGCGAGACGCTGACGCGCTGGCGCGTCGCCGCGGCGCTGCTCATCGTCGGCGGCGTGGCGGCGCTACGCCTCGCCTGAAGGCTAGTAGTCGTAGACGTGCTCCAGCCGCGCGCCGGCCGCGGCGAGCGCCGGCAGCACCTCGTGCAGCCGGCCGGCCTCGACGGCGAAGCCGAGCCGGCGGACCGCCGGCTGCGCCGGCAGCGCGTAGGAGAGCACGGCCCGCGCGCCCTCCGGCGCGGCGATGTCGGCATCCGCCAGCACGGTCAGGAAGACGAGCCGGTTGCCGCCGATCTCGACGAAGCGCACGCCCTTGCCGATCAGGCGCGGGATCATCTGCGTGAAGACCTGGTAGCGCTTCGTCACGAAGACCGTGCCGTCCGTGCCGAGGTCGCGCTCGATCCGCGTGTCAGGCTCCCCGGCGACGGCTCCGGCCACCGGCCCGGCGGCCCAGACATGGATGTCGAGCAGGGCCGGGTCCGACGTCGCCGACAGGCCCGAGGCGATCAGCGCCGCATAGCCCTGCTTCACCGTGTCCGCCGCGCCGAAGCCCAGCTTGCGCTCCCACGAGCGCAGCGCGGCGAGCCCGCCGGCCGGCTCGACGGCCCACAGGCCGGCGCGCGCGGCGGCATAGTCGAAGCGATACCACGGCACCTGGTCGAGGAAGGCGGCGTAGTCGGCCGCGACCTGCGCCTGGTAGCCGTCCTCCGGCACCGGCTTCCACAGGGCCGCCGCCTCGCTGACCCGGCCTGCCGTGTTCTCGTAGAGCGACTGGACGGCGAGCTCGATCGTGTTGCTGGTGCCGATGACGACCAGCATCAGGTGGTTCGAGAAGTTGAACGGATAGGCGGACGAGGCCCGGATCATCAGCGCGTAGTCCTGCCAGAACCGGCCGGCATACGCCCAATAGGGAAAGCGCGACGGGAACCTTTCGCGCACGAAATCCGCATACTCGCGCGCAGTATAGACGATCGCCCATTCGGGGTAGGTGAGGAAGGTCGATTCCTCGCCGCGCGCGTAGTCCGGGATGTCGCGGCGCAAGGTATCGGAGATCTCGCTCCGCGCGGCGGGCGGCGGCGCGATGCGGGGGTCCGACGTCGTCAGGAAGCCGTAGGCGAGACCTACGACGGGGATCAGCACGACCAGCGCGACGACCGCGCAGAGCGCGACGAGCAGCCGCCGCAGCCAGCGTCCCATCGCCGGCGCCTCCGGGGTCAGGCCAGCGCGGGCCGCGCCGGCCGCCGGGCCAGCCAGAAGCCGACCCACACCGCGAAGCCGCCGATCACGATATGCGGCAGGTTGGCGAAGAAGCGGGTCGGCAGCTCGACGTCCTGCAGCGAGCGGAAGCCGTCGATGAAGATGCCGCCGTCGAGGCAGCCCGAGCCGGTGAGCAGGCCGAGTATGCCGTCGAACAGGTAGACCGCGCCGAACAGGCGGAAATAGATCACCGAGGCGCGCAGCGACACGAAGGCCGCGACCAGCGCCCAGACGCCCGAGAAGGCGTGCAGCAGGTCGTCGTACCATTGCAGCGAGAACAGGCCGAACAGGTTGCCGCCGGCGTCGTTGAAGGCCGGCACGTAGCCGACCGCCACCACGGCGAAGAACAGGATCGCATAGGCGATCGCCAGTTTCTGGATCAGCATCATGTGTGTCATGGCCGGGCGTCCTCGCTTCTGCCGCGACCATAGCCGACGACGGCTGCGCGTGCACCTGCCGGCGGGCCGCCGTCCGCAGGCATTTTCACGCTTGCGGCCGGCTTCCGGCCGTTCGACATTGGCGCGCGACGCGAGGGGAGGGGTGCGGTCGATGCGAATGGGGGTGGTCGTCAATCCGGCCGCGGGCGGCGGGCGCATGCGCCATGAATGGCCGTCGTTTGCGGCCGCGCTCGAGCGGCGCATGGGCGCCTTCGTGCTGCGCGAGACGACCGGGCCGGGGGACGCCGCGCAGTTCGCGCTGGAGCTGTCCCGCTCGGGCCTCGACCTCGTCGTGGCGGCGGGCGGCGACGGCACCGTCAGCGAGGTCGCCGACGGCATATTGCGGGCGCAGCAGGAGGGCCACGAGGGCGCCGCGCTCGCCGTCGCGCCGGTCGGCACCGGCTCCGACTTCGCCGCTGCCTTCGCGATTCCCGGCGGCGCCGAGGAGTGCGCGGCGCGCATCGCCGAAGGCACGACGCGGCGGATCGACGCCGGCCGCGTCTCCTTCCTCGACGACGCCGGCCGCCCGGCCGTGCGCCACTTCGTGTCGATCGCCAGCCTCGGCGTGTCCGGCCCGATCGACCGCGTCATCAACGAGGCGAAGGCGAAGCGGCGCGGCGCGCTGTCGGGCAAGGCGCTGTTCTACCTGTTCACGCTGCGCGAACTGCTACGCTACCGCTTCCAGGACGTGCGCATCGAGGTGGACGGCGGGGCGCCGGTCGAGGCGCGCATCGCGCTGGTCGCGGTCGCCAACAACCGCTCCTTCGGCGGCGGCATGATGATCGCGCCGGACGCCGTCATGGACGACGGGCTGCTGGAGGTGGTGGTGGTCAAGGGCGATTCGCGGCTGCGGCTGATGGCGGACCTGCGGCTCGTCTACACCGGCGCGCACAAGGGCCGCGACACCTGCATCTTCCTGCGCGGCCGGCGCATCTCCGTCACGCCGCTCGGCGAAGCCGGCCGCAACGCCGCCCTCCTCGACATAGACGGCGAATCGCCGGGGCGGATCCCGGCCAGCTTCGAGGTGCTGCCAGGGGCGCTGGCGGTGAGGGTATAGGGGCCGGCGACGGCCCGTCGCCCCTCACGGAAACAGCGGCGCCTGCGTCATCTCCAGATGCAGCGGGCCGCCGGCGGCGAGCGGGTGGGCCTCGCAGACCTCCTCGTCGAGCTCGACGCCGAGGCCGGGCTCCCGCGACGGGATCACCCAGCCGTCCTGCCATTCGATCTTGGTCTTCAAGAGCTCGGCGTGGAAGCCGTCCCAGGTCCTTATCGATTCGAGGATGAGGAAGTTCGGCAGCGTCGCGGCGAGCTGGATATTGGCGGCCGCCACGATAGGCCCGCAATAGCAGTGCGGCGCGACCTGGATGTGGAAGGCCTCGGCCATCGCTGCGATCTTCTTCGTCTCCAGTATGCCGCCGGAGCGGCCGAGGTCGGGCTGGAGGATCGAAGCGGCGCGGCTCTCGATGACGCGGGCGAACTCCCACTTGGTCGCCAGCCGCTCGCCCGTGGCGATCGGGATCGAGGTGCCGCGGGCCACCTGCGCCATCACCTCGGGCATGTCGGGCGGCACCGGCTCCTCGAACCAGAGCGGGTCGTAGGGCTCGATGGCGCGCGCCATGCGCAGCGCGCCCGACGCGGTGAACTGGCCGTGCGTGCCGAACAGGATGTCGGCGCGCGTGCCCACCGCCTCGCGGATCGCCTTCATCATGCGCGCCGACAGGTCGATGTCGGCCAGCCGCGGCTGGTGGCCGTCGAAGGCGGTGTAGGGGCCGGCGGGGTCGAGCTTCACCGCGTTGAAGCCCTGGCGGACGTATTCGGCCGCGCATTCGGCCGCGAGCTCGGGGTCGTTGTAGACGTTCCTCGGGCTGTCGGTCTCGCCGGGATAGACGCTGCCGGTCTGCGGGTAGAGATAGGTGTAGGAGCGCAGGCGCTCGTGCACCTGGCCGCCGATGAGCTTGTAGACCGGCTTGCCGGCCTCCTTGCCGGCGATGTCCCAGCAGGCCATCTCCAGCGCCGACACGCAGCCCATCATCGAGACGTCCGGCCGCTGGGTGAAGCCCGACGAATAGGCGCGGCGGAAGAAGGTCTCGATGTCGTGCGGGTCGCGGCCGACGAGATAGCGCTCGGCGCAGTCCTCGATCATGCGGGCGGTGACGTGCGGGCCGAAGGTGGCGTTGTAGGCCTCGCCGTAGCCGACCACACCCGAATCGGTGGTCAGCCGGACGAAGATGAAATAGCGGCCGCCGATCTGCGGCGGCGGGTTGGAGACCACGAAGGTCTTGACGTCGGTGATCTTCACGGCGCTCGCTCCCCGGTTGCCTGCCGCAGAGCCTACGAAGGCCTGCGGCGGCGCGCAACTCGCCGTCGCCGGCGTCCGGCCTGCCGGCGCAAACCCGGCCGAAAGGCCAAACTCTTGCCTTTTTCCTCCCCTTCAACCGGGGAGGGACGGTGGGGCGGCCTCGGCCGCGCCTTCGCCGTGCGGGAGCCGGAACGCCGCTTTTGCGGGGCCTTCATCGTTTGGTAACCCCGATTAATTCAAATTGAAGGCATCGGGAGGCTGGCAGACCTGCCCGGTCATCCAATGCACGCGAGACTGAGGACGGCGATAGAACGATGCTTGGAAGAATTGCGACACTCTCGTGCCTTTGCATGATGGCGGCGGCTGTGCCCGCTGCTGCGCAGGAGGCGGGCCAGATCGTCCAGAACGAGGCCTGGGGCACCTATTCCTATGTGAAGGACAGGTCGAAGGTCTGCTACGTGCTGACGGTGCCCGTCAGCGCGCAGCCGACGACGCTCAACCACGGCGACGTGTTCTTCTTCGTCAGCCAGAAGCCGGGCCAGAACGTGGTCTACGAGCCGCAGTTCATCGCCGGCTACCAGCTCAAGGACAAGTCGAAGGTCACGGTGACGATCGGCAACCAGTCCTTCTCCATGTTCGCCGGCGGCAATTCGGCCTGGCTGGAGAACATCGCGGAGGAGCCGCAGCTCATCGCGGCGATGCGCGGCGGCGCCGACATGAAGGTCAGCGCCACCTCCGGCCGCGGCAACCCGACCAGCTACGTCTTCTCGCTCAAGGGCGTGACGGCGGCGCTGAAGTCGATCGCCAACTGCAAGTAGGCGCCTGGGGCCGCTGCGGCGCGCTCTGGCGGTGACGGCGGGCGCGCACCATGTTATGGGCACCGCCGCAGCCCGATGCACGTAGCCCCATGACGTTGACACTCGACACCGCCACGCCCGCCAGCCGAACCGCACCCGCCATCCGTGCGGCGACGGCCGAGAAGCCGTCGCTGATCGGGCTTTCGCGCGAAGAGATGGCGCGGGCGCTGGTCGGGGCCGGCGTGCCGGAGCGGCAGGTCAGGATGCGCGTGCAGCAGCTCTGGCACTGGCTCTACGTGCGCGGCGTCTCCGACTTCGCCGACATGCGCAACATCTCCAAGGACCTGCGCGCCACGCTGGCGCAGACGTTCACCGTGGCGCGGCCGGAGGTGGTCGAGGAGCAGATCTCCAACGACGGCACGCGCAAGTGGCTGTTCCGCTTCCCGCCCCGCGGCGCCGGGCGTCCGGTCGAGATCGAGACCGTCTACATCCCCGAGGAGGGGCGCGGCACGCTGTGCATCTCCAGCCAGGTCGGCTGCACGCTCAACTGCTCGTTCTGCCACACCGGCACGCAGAAGCTGGTGCGCAACCTGACGGCCGAGGAGATCCTCGCCCAGCTTCTCACCGCGCGCGACAGGCTCGGCGACTTCCCCGACAGGGACACGCCCGACGGCGCCATCGTGCCGGCCGAGGGCCGCAAGGTCTCCAACATCGTGATGATGGGAATGGGCGAGCCGCTCTACAATTTCGAGGCGGTGAAGACGGCGCTGCTGATCGCATCCGACGGCGACGGGCTGGCGCTGTCCAAGCGTCGCATCACGCTGTCGACCTCCGGCGTGGTGCCCGAGATCGTGCGCGCCGGCGAGGAGATCGGCGTCATGCTGGCGATCTCGCTGCATGCCGTGCGCGACGATCTCCGCGACCTGCTGGTGCCGCTCAACAGGAAATACCCGCTCGAGCAGCTCATGCAGGCCTGCCGCTCCTATCCGGGCCTCTCCAATGCGCGCCGCATCACCTTCGAATACGTCATGCTGCGCGACGTCAACGACAGCCTGGACGACGCGAAGCAGCTCGTGAAGCTGCTCCGGGGCATCCCCGCCAAGATCAACCTGATCCCGTTCAACCCGTGGCCCGGCACCAACTACCAGTGCTCGGAATGGGAGCAGATCGAGCGCTTCGCCGACTACATCAACGAGGCCGGCTACGCCTCGCCGATCCGCACGCCGCGCGGCCGCGACATCCTCGCCGCCTGCGGGCAGTTGAAGTCGGAATCGGAGCGCATGCGCAGGACCGAGCGGCTGGCGCTCGAGGCGATGATGATCGCCGGGCACGGGGAAGCTTGAGCCGCCTCGGTGCGATCCTCTTCCGCCTCTTCGTGATGGTCGTCGGCTATGGCTGTGCCGCGCTCGCGGCCAGCCTGTTCCTGCACGTCGTCGCCTGGCCGGCGATTTCCGACGACATGGGCGAACCGCCATGGAGCCTGATGGGCGGCATCTTCTTCTCGGTGCCGCTGATGGGCATCCTCATCGGCGGCTTCGCCTTCTTCCCCGCCCTGGTCGTGCTGGCGGTCGCCGAATATTTCCGGCTGCGCGACTGGCTGTCCTACGCCATCGCGGGCGGGGTCGCCGCGCTCGGTGCCTACGGCATATTGTGGCAGGGCATGGCGACGTTCCAGGACGTCGACATGGCGGTCAGCGGCGACGGGCAACTTCCGCTGGCGGCCGAGCCGGCCGCGTTCGCCTGGGGCGTGACGGCGGGCATCGTCGGCGCGCTGGTCTACTGGCTGGTCGCCGGCCGCAGCGCCGGGCGCTGGCTGGAATAGGCCGCTTTCAGTGGGTCTGCGTGGTCAGGATCTTCACCGCGAAGGCCGTGAATATGCCGGCGAACAGGTAGTCGACGACGCGCGTCACCGTCGGCGTGCGCCGCAGCATCCGCGAGAAGCCGTGCGCCATGAACACCAGCGGGACCGTCACCGGCAGCGACACGACGATGAACATCATGCCGAGGAAGAACAGCTTGCCCGGCGCGTGCGGGTCGTGGGCGGAGACGAACTGCGGCAGGAAGGTCATGAAGAACAGGATGACCTTCGGGTTGAGCAGGTTGACGGCGATGCCCTTCATCCAGTTGCGCGTGAGCGAGGGGCTGCCGCCGGCCTGCTTCTCCGGCGAGAAGGCCGAGCCGTGGCGCACCGCCTGCCAGGCGAGCCACAGCAGGTAGCCGGCGCCGCCGGTCTTGAGCACCAGGAAGGCCTCGGGCGAGGCGACGATCAGCGCCGAAAGGCCGAGCGCCACCAGCGTCGTGTGGACGAGGACGCCGGTCATGGTGCCGGCCATGCTGGCGAAGCCCGCGGCGCGACCCTGCGCCAGCGTGCGGCCGACGAACAGCGTCATGTCCGGGCCGGGCGTGATGGCGATCACCACCGCGGCGACGGCGAACTGGATCAGCGTTGCGGTATCGGGAACGAAGGTCATGGGGGGCCCGGAGCGCGAGGGAGCGGCTCATGCCTATTGCGTCGCGGCCCGTCTGCCAAGGGCCGCGTGCGCAGCCGCTAGTCCGCCTTCGCGTTGACCGGCACTTCCCCGGCGGCCGGCGCCGCGTCGTCCTCCAGCGCGTAGCTGCCGTCCTTCCAGGTCCAGCGCATCGCCTCGGTGGGCGCGGCGGCCGCATAGGCGAGCAGGTCGGGCCAGCCCTCGTGCGCGGCATCGGGGTCGACATAGAGGTAGACGCCCTCGGTCTCGTAGACGATGCGCCAGCCCTCGGGCTTCGCGGCGTCCTTGCCTTCGACCGGCGCGTAACCGATCAGGCTGCAGCCCGACGCGCCGTAGTACCAGGTCGAGCCGCACATCTCGGAAAACAGCAGCCGGCGCCCCCCGCCGATCTCGACCATGCCGGCGCGCAGGCGCGGCGCGTCGGCGGTCGACATGACGAAATCCTCGATGTCGGAGCGGCGCAGGTCGCGCGTCAGCAGCAGGTAGGAGGAATAGGGCGTCAGCGGCACGCTGTTGGCGACCGGCATCTCGACCTTGCTGCACAGCGCTTCCGCGGCGGTGATGGCGCGGCGCGAGCCGGCGAGCGGGAAGCGCACCTCGTCGGTGCCGCCGGCGAAGCCTATCGACAGCCGCGTCGAGCGCATCAGCGGCTCCAGCGCCGCGCGCGGCACGGCGATCTCGATGCCGGCCGGAACCGCCTTCGACGGCGCCTCGAAGGTGCCGAGCGGCACGACGATGCGGGCGGTGCCGGTGGCGCCGGCCACGATCGCGTCGATGCGGGTGGCGAGCGTCAGCGTCCATGCCTCGGCGGCGCAGGCCATCGTGCCGCCGGTCACCGGCGTGCCCGGCTCGGGGTCTGGCAGCGTGACGCGCGCCTCGTAGGGATCGGCGGTCCAGACGTCGGCGGCGGCCGCCGGCGCCGCGCCCGCCATGGCGAGCGCAAGCGATGCCGGAAGGATCGGGAGGAAACGCTGGAACCCGGAACTCATGGACGCGACATTCGATGGCTGCTCAACAGTGTCAGTCACGAGGCCTCGCTGTCCAGCCGGATCGTAAGGAATCATTAACGACTGTAGCCGCCGAGCCCGACGGGGCAACCCGGCCCGGCGGGGCTCGCGCGATCGTGAAGCGGCGCCCGCCACCATGCGCCGCACTTGTCGGCGTTGGCATTCCTGATATTAGTGCCGCCCGAAACCGGCCGCCCGGCGGCCGCCGAGACGGGATTTTCTCCAAATGTCGAAATGGAAAGACGTCAAGAAGGTCGTGCTCGCCTATTCGGGCGGCCTCGACACCTCGATCATCCTGAAGTGGCTGCAGACCGAGCTGGGCGCGGAGGTCGTCACCTTCACCGCCGACCTCGGCCAGGGCGACGGCGACCTCGAGCCGGCGCGCCGCAAGGCCGAGATGATGGGCGTCAAGGAGATCTACATCGAGGACGTGCGCGAGGAGTTCATCCGCGACTTCGTCTTCCCGATGTTCCGCGCCAACGCGCAGTATGAGGGGCTCTATCTGCTCGGCACCTCGATCGCGCGGCCGCTGATCTCCAAGCGGCTGGTCGAGATCGCCGCCGAGACCGGCGCCGACGCGGTCGCCCACGGCGCCACCGGCAAGGGCAACGACCAGGTTCGCTTCGAGCTGTCGGCCTATGCGCTCAACCCCGACATCAAGGTCATCGCGCCGTGGCGCGACTGGTCGTTCAAGTCGCGCACCGACCTGATCGACTTCGCCGAGAAGCACCAGATCCCGATCGCCAAGGACAAGCGCGGCGACGCGCCCTTCTCGGTCGACGCCAACCTGCTGCACTCCTCCTCGGAGGGCAAGGTGCTGGAGGATCCGTGGCAGGAGCCGCCGGAATACGTCCACCAGCGCACCATCTCGCCGATGGAGGCGCCGGACGAGGTGACCGAGGTCGTCATCTCCTTCCGCAAGGGCGATCCGGTCGCCATCGACGGCAAGGCGATGTCGCCGGCCACGCTGTTCACCGAGTTGAACCGGCTCGGCCACGACAACGGCATCGGCCGGCTCGACCTCGTCGAGAACCGCTTCGTCGGCATGAAGAGCCGCGGCGTCTACGAGACGCCCGGCGGCACGATCCTCCTCATGGCGCATCGCGGCATCGAGTCCATCACGCTCGACCGCGGCGCGGCGCATCTCAAGGACGAGCTGATGCCGCGTTATGCGGAGCTGATCTACAACGGCTTCTGGTTCTCGCCGGAGCGCGAGATGCTGCAGGCCCTCATCGACCGCAGCCAGGAGGACGTCGAGGGCGACGTGCGGCTCAAGCTCTACAAGGGCAACGTCATCGTCACCGGCCGCCGCTCGCCGAAGTCGCTCTACCGCAACGACCTCGTCACCTTCGAGGACGACCGCGGCGCCTACGACCAGAAGGACGCCGAAGGCTTCATCCGCCTTAACGCGCTCAGGCTGCGCACGCTGGCGGCGCGGAAGCGCAACGGGTGAAGACCCGTCCCCTCCCCCCTCGAGGGGGAGGGTAAAAATCAATCCCCGTCGATCTGGCGGGCCATGATGGCGATGGCCTGCTGGTAGACGCTGGCCGAGTTCCAGCCGGCGATGGCGCCCATGTTGGCCTCGTAGCTCGCGCCCGCCTTCCAGCCGTGCCCCCTGAGGAAGTTGGCGGTGGAGGCCAGCGCCGTCTCGCGGTCGCGCAGGTTGCGGCTGCCGACGCCGTATTTCAGCACGTTGCCGGGCAGGAACTGGGTGTGGCCGACCTCGCCATGCGCCGCGCCGACCGACGTCGGGCTCAGCGCGCCGGAGTCGACGAGCTTGAGCGCGGCGATCGCGTGCGGCGTGAAGAAGTCGGGGCGGCGGCAGTCGTAGGCGAGCGTCACGATGGCCGAGATCGTGTTCTGGTTGCCCATGAAGGAGCCGAAGCCCGTCTCCATGCCCCAGATGGCGAGCAGCACGCCGGCGGGCACGCCGTAATTGCGCTCGATCTGGTCGAACATCGCCGCGTTCTGCTTCCGCAGCGAGCGGCCCTTGGAGATGATCGTGGCGCCGCCGCGGCGCTGCATGAAGGCATCGACCGAGCCGCTGAAGGCCTTCTTGAGGCCGCGGTCGACCTTGATCGTCGCCGTCGCGTACTGCGCGCCGGCGAGCGCCGACAGCCCCCGCGACTTGACACCCTCGGCTTTCGCCTCGTCGGCGAAGTCGGCCTTCCACTTCTCGAAGCCGGCCGAGTTGGTGCCGCACTGGGCGGCGGCGAACGCGCCCGCGGGCGCGGCGACCGTCGCCGCGAACAGAGCCGCCATCGCGATGAAGCCCCTGACGCCACCCTTCATGCGCTGTCCTTTCATGATTCGTTGCCCGCGCCGGAATCTGCCAGCGAAGCCGTCTGCTGTCACGAGAGTGCGGCAAGGTGAGGGCATGCTGCAACCCCTGCGCGTGGCGGGGTGTCGGGCCCGGGCGGTTAACGCACCGTAAACCCTGGCCCGCTACCGTCGCTCCACCGGCGGAAGGGGATCCGCCCGAGAGCCGAAGACGGAGCCGCATGTTCTCGTCCGCATGGAAGGCGGTCCACACATCGCTCGCCAGCAGCCTTCGCCTGCGTGTGCTCGCGCTGACGGCGGCGATCTTCGTCGCGGTCGCGGTTCCCGCCTGGCTCTCCTTCACCTATGTGGTCGACGCCACCATCCTGCGGCTCGGCACGCTGTTCGCCGAGAAGCAGGTGCTCTACGACCGCTCGCGCGGGCTGGAGGCGCTGACGCGCGAGGTGGGGCTGGCCGAGACGGTCGCCCGCTCGCCGGCGGTCATCGAATGGGCGCGCGACGAGGCCGACCCGGCCAAGCGCTCGCGGGGCCTGGCAGAGCTGGAGCACTACCGCGAGGCGTTCAAGGACCATTCCTACTTCTTCGTCGTCAACGGCTCGGGCAACTACTATTTCAACGACGCCGCCGACGCCTATGCGGGCACCCAGCTCCGCTACACGCTGTCGGCCGACAATCCGCGCGACGGCTGGTACTTCACCACGCTCAAGCGCAGCGGCTGCCAGCTCAACGTCGACCATGACGACGTGCTCGCCGTCACCAAGGTGTGGATCAACTGCGTGGTCGAGGCCGGCGGCCAGAAGCTCGGCATCATCGGCACTGGGCTCGACCTCAGCACCTTCATCAACCAGGTGGTGAACTCGGACCAGCAGGGCGTCGAGAGCCTGTTCGTCGACCGCACCGGCGCCGTCCAGGCCACCCGCGACGCCCGTAAGATCGACTTCCACAGCCTGACCAAGAAGCAGGACGCCAAGCGCACCGTCTACCAGATGGTCGACGACAAGACCGGCCGGGCGCGGCTCGACGACCTGTTCGCACAGGCGCACGACGAGCGCGCCAACGTGGCGGCCGACTTCATCCGCATCGACGGCCACCGCATGCTGGTCGGCGTCGGCTATCTCGACAAGCTCGACTGGTACAACGTCACGCTGATGGACGTCGACCGGATCATCGACCGCAGCCTGTTCCTGCCGATCGGCGCGCTGCTGTTCTCGGTGATGGCGGTGGCGGTCGGGCTGGTGACCTGGCTGTTCAAGCGGCGCGTGCTCGACCGGCTGGCGCTGGCGGAGGCCTCGCTGCAGCGCGTCGAGCGCGGCGATTTCGACCTCGCGCCCGCCGACGGCTCGGGCGACGAGATCGGACGCCTGTCGCGGGCGCTGAACAGGATGGCGGCGGCCGTGCGCGACCATACCGGCGCGCTGGAAACGGCGGTGCGCGAGCGCACGCGCCAACTCGAGCGGATCGCCTTCGTTGACGCGCTCTCCGGCATCGCCAACCGGCGCGGCTTCTCCGAGAGCTTCGCGCAGGCGTTGCGGCGGGCGCGGCGCACCGGCGACCGCCACGGCATCCTCCTGCTCGACATCGACCGCTTCAAGTCGATCAACGACGATCACGGCCACCATGCCGGCGACGCCATCGTGGCGGAGGCGGCGCGGCGCGTCGCGGCCACGCTGCGCGAGGGCGACATCTGCGGCCGTTGGGGCGGCGACGAGTTCATCGTGCTCGTCTCGGACTGCGACAAGGTCGGCCTGCAGGCGGCCGCGCTGCGCGTCCTCAACGCCTTCCGCCACCAGCCGATCGCGATCGGCGAGGGGGCCGCGCTCGACCTCACCGTCTCCATCGGCGGCCACCAGATCGAGCGGGGCGAGAGCCTGGAGACGGCAGTGGCGCTCGCCGACACCGCGCTCTATGCGGCCAAGAGCGGCGGTCGCAACCGCTTCGCCATCTCCGAGCCGCAGCGCGCCGCCGGCGGCTTCAAGGTCGCCTGAGGCGGCCCCGCGCCGCCGAAACGCCGCCGGAACCTATCGAGGCATTCCCGGTTTGGCCCTTTCGAGGGACATGCAAGGAGATGCCAAGATGCGACACATGATCGGACTTTCGGCTGCCGCCGTGCTTCTGGCGATCGGCGCGCCGGCCTACGCCCAGCAGACCGTCACCGCCGCGACGGACCTCAACGTCCGCTCCGGTCCCGGCCCCCAATACGACGTGGTGGGCGTGATCGGCGTCGACCAGGCGGTGCGGCTCGACGGCTGCATGCAGGGCAGCAAGTGGTGCCAGGTCAGCTTCGACGGCGGCCAGGGCTGGGCCTATTCCGACTATCTCGTCGCCGACTATGGCGGCCGCGACGCGATCGTCACCGAGCATATCGCGGAGGCCCCGGTCGTCCGGCATGAGGGCGGCGCCGCCGCCGGCGGCGTGGCCGGTGCGGCCACCGGCGCGGTGGCCGGCGCTATCGTGGGCGGCCCGATCGGGGCCGCGATCGGCGGCATCGCGGGTGCGGCGACCGGCAGCATCGCCGGCAACGTCGTCGCGCCGCCCGACACCGTGCGCACCTATGTGCGCGAGCATCGCGTCGATCCGGTCTATCTCGACGGCGAGGTGGTCGTCGGCGCGACGCTGCCCGAGGACATCGAGGTGCGCCGCATCCCCGACTACCAGTACGAATACGTCTACGTGAACCAGGTGCCCGTGCTGGTCGAGCCGGGCAGCCGCAGGATCGTCTACGTCCTGCGCTGATCGGAGGATGCCGATCGCGAGCCGTCGTGGCGCCCCGCCGCGGCGGCTCGCGCGCGTTCAATGATCGTGGTGGTCATGGCCGGTCCCGGTCCGGTGGCCGATCACCGCCGCGTCGGCGCCGCCGCAGCAGGCCTCGCCGCTCTCGAACTCCAGCGTCGCGTGACTGACCCCGAAGCGGTCGCGCACCAGCGCCTTGAGCGCGCGCTTGAGCGGCTCGTGGTCGCCGGGGCCAGCCGTCACGACATGCGCCTCCAGCGCGACGTCGTTCTCGTCGATCTGCCACAGATGCAGGTGATGGACGCCCTCGACGCCGTCGACGGCCTCCATCGCGGCGACCAGCTCGCGGATGTCGGTGCCGACCGGCGCGCCCATCATCAGCAGCCGGATGGAGCCGCCGATCTCGGAAAAGGCCATCCACAATATGTAGCCGGCGATCAGGATGGTGACGATCGGGTCGACGATGTACCAGCCCGACAGGATGATGATCGTGCCGGCGACGATGACGGCGACCGAGCCGAGCGCGTCGGCGACGTTGTGGAGGAAGGCGGCGCGGATGTTCATGCTCTCCTTGGAGAGCGTGTAGGTGAGGGCGGCCGTCACCAGGTCGATGGCGAGCGCGACCGCCGCGATGATGACGATCATCCAGCCGGCCACCGGCTCCGGCTCGTAGAAGCGCAGCACCGCCTCGTAGACGAGGTAGAGGCCGACGACGATCAGCGTCGTGTAGTTGATCAGCGCGGCCACGACCTCGGCGCGCGCATAGCCGAAGGTCATCGTCTCGTCGGCCGGCCGGCGCGCGATCCGGCGCGCGGCGAAGGCGATGATCAGCGAGATGGCGTCGCTGAAATTGTGCAGCGCATCCGCGATCAGCGACAGGCTGCCGGCGAGCACGCCGCCGACGATCTGCGCAAGCGTGAGCACGAGATTGACGAGGATGGCCCAGAAGACCTTGCGGTCTCCCGCCTCGTGGTGATGGTGGTGGCCGTGATGCGCGCTCATTGTGCCCGTCCGGTTGTCATGCTGCGCAGCGTGTGCAACCTCCAGCCGCTAGAGGGTCAAGCGGTTTTCCCGGCGCCCCGCATTTAGGGCAGCACCTCGACGCCCGCCTTGCGCGCCGCCGCGGCAAGCGCGGTGTCGAGGGTGGCCAGCGGCATGCGCAGGCGCTGCGCCAGTTCCAGATAGGCGGCGTCGTAGACGGTCAGGCCGTAGAGGTCGGCGAGGCGAAGAGTCGTCCCCCAGATATGGTCGTTCGTCTCCGGGTCGATCTCGATGCCAAGCTGGACAAGCTTTTCCAGGATCTTTTCTCGCCCCGATCTTTCGATCCGGCTACGTCGTACGGCCATGTTCAGCGCATTGGCGACCTCTGCACGCCAATGTACGGGTGCCACGGCTCCAGCCTCGGCGATGCGCAGGATCACATCGTCGAAATCAGGCGAAGTCTCGTCGGGCAGGTGGATGGCGACGGCGAACGAGCCGTCGACGACCAGCGTCAAGGCCGCCCCTCATTGATGAGATCCTTGACGTTCAGGCCCTTCAATGCGCCTACCTTCCTGTTGGCAATGAACCACTTGGCTGCCGCAATGGCCTTGCTGCGGTCTCTCGCGGGCTCCGGCACCAGCCGCGCGACGGGCTTGCCGCGGCGGGTGATGACCACCTCCTCGCCGCGCTCGACGCGGTCGAGCAGGCTGCCCAGCGTGTTCTTCGCCTCGAATGCTCCGATTTCCATCGCTGCCTCCAACAATCCAGCTTATCTAGCTTATTGGGGCGCTCGCGACAATGTCGCGGCCCGTCGGATGCCGGCCGCCTTGACTTTGCCGGGCTTTTCCTGTCTATCCGCCGCGGAATTCAGCGACGAGTGACAACTCCGAGCCGCCGACCGGGGCGATCTTCCACCGAGAAGACGACGATCCCGGAGGTCAACACCCGGCAGCGCGATGCGCCCCCGGGTGCTATTCGGCTTTGCGCTTGGGACTTTTCGCGAAAGACACTACCTCTCGGGTCGTTGCACGCGAGAGACGAGGAAACCGGATGTTTGAATCGCTCCAGGAGCGCCTTGGCTCCATTCTGAACGGCCTGACCGGCCGCGGCGCGCTGTCGGAGGCGGATGTCTCGGCGGCGCTGCGCGAGGTGCGCCGCGCCCTGATCGAGGCCGACGTGGCGCTCGACGTGGTGCGCTCCTTCACCGACAAGGTGCGCGAGAAGGCGGTCGGCGCCGAGGTCCTGAAGTCGATCAAGCCCGGCCAGATGGTCGTCAAGATCGTCCATGACGAGCTTGTCGAGATGCTCGGCGCGGAAGGGGTCGCGATCGACCTTAACGCGCCGGCCCCCGTCGTCGTCATGATGGTCGGCCTGCAGGGCTCGGGCAAGACGACGACGACGGCCAAGATCGCCAAGCGGCTGACGGAGCGTCAGAACAAGAAGGTCCTGATGGCCTCGCTGGACACGCGCCGGCCGGCCGCTCAGGAGCAGTTGCGCCAGCTCGGCGAGCAGACCGGCGTCGCCACGCTGCCGATCGTCGCCGGCCAGGGGCCGGTCGAGATCGCCCGGCGCGCCGTGCAGGCGGCGAAGCTCGGCGGCCACGACGTCGTCATCCTCGACACCGCCGGCCGCACCCACATCGACGAGCCGCTGATGGCCGAGATGGCCGAGATCAAGCGCGCGTCGAACCCGCACGAGATCCTGCTCGTCGCCGACGCGCTGACCGGCCAGGACGCGGTCAACCTCGCCCGCAATTTCGACGAGCGGGTCGGCATCACCGGCCTCGTGCTCACCCGCATGGACGGCGACGGGCGCGGCGGCGCCGCGCTCTCCATGCGCGCCGTCACCGGCAAGCCGATCAAGCTCACCGGCACCGGCGAGAAGATGGACGCGCTGGAGGAGTTCCATCCCCGGCGCATCGCCGACCGCATCCTCGGCATGGGAGACATCGTCTCGCTCGTCGAGAAGGCTGCCGAGACCATCGACGCGGAGAAGGCCGCGGCGATGGCGAAGAAGATGCAGTCCGGCAAGTTCGACCTGAACGACCTCGCCGAGCAGCTTCGCCAGATGGAGAAGATGGGCGGGATGGGCGGCATCATGGGCCTGATGCCCGGCATGGGCAAGATGAAGGACCAGATGGCGGCCGCCGGCTTCGACGACCGCATGTTCAGGCAGCAGCTCGCCATCATCTCCTCGATGACGCGGGCCGAGCGGGCCAATCCCGACCTGTTGAAGCACAGCCGCAAGCAGCGCATCGCCAGGGGCTCCGGCACGGACGCCGCGGCGATCAACAAGCTGCTCAAGATGCACCGCCAGATGGCCGACATGATGAAGGCGATGGGCGGCAAGGGCAAAGGCGGCGGCATGATGCGCGCGGCCATGGGCGGGCTCGCCTCGAAGATGGGGCTGGGCGGGCTTGCCGGCGGCATGGGCGGCATGGGCGGCATGCCCGACCTGTCGAAGATGGACCCCAAGCAGCTCGAGGCGCTGAAGAAGCAGGCGGAGGCCGCGGGCTTTGGCGGCGGCCTGCCGAAGGGCCTGCCGGGCGGTCTCCCGGGCCTTCCCGGCGGCGGTCTCGGCGGCCTGCCCGGGCTCCCCGGCCTGCCGAAGGGGCCGAAGAGATGATCGCACCGCGGCTCGAGACCGAGAGGCTGGTGCTGCGCGGCTTCGCGCCGGCGGACTTCCCGGCGATGGCGGCGTTCTTCGCCGATCCGGTCGCCACGCGTTTCGTCGGCGGGGTCAAGTCGCCCGAGCGCGCGCATGCCATCCTGTCGGCCTTCGCCGGCGAGTGGGTGCTCTACGGCCTCGGCCAGTGGGCGGTCGAGGAGCGCGAGGGCGGCGGCCTCGCCGGCTTCGTCGGCTACATCAACCCGCCGGACTGGCCGGAGCCGGAGATCGGCTGGACGACCTTTCCGGCGTATCAGAAGCGCGGCTATGCCAGCGAGGCGAGCCGCGCGGCGCGCGCCGAGATCGTGCGGCGCGGCGGCCCGGCCCGCATCGTCAGCTACATCGACGCCGACAACCGCGCCTCGATCCGCGTCGCCGAGAAGCTCGGCGCCCGGCCTGAGAGCGAGGTGGGGCTGCGCGGCGAGCGGCTTGTTGTGTGGCGCCATCCGGAAATCGGGGGAATGCAATGAACGACACCGAGAAGGCGCGGGCGGTGCTCGCCGACTACCGCGCCTCGATCGACAACATCGACGCTGCGCTCATCCACATGCTGGCCGAGCGCTTCCGCTGCACGCAGGCGGTCGGCAAGCTCAAGGCCGAGCACGGCCTGCCGCCGGCGGACCCGGCGCGCGAGGCCCAGCAGATCGCAAGGCTGCGGCAGCTCGCCAGGGACGCCCATCTCGATCCCGACTTCGCGGAGAAGTTCCTGAACTTCATCGTGAAGGAGGTCATCCGCCATCACGAGGCGATCGCGGCAGGGTCCGCGCGTCCGTGACGAAATCCGTCAACCCACAGACAGAACGCCTTTAGGAGAAAGAAAATGGCACTGAAAATCCGTCTGGCCCGCGCGGGCTCCAAGAAGCGCCCCTACTACCACGTCGTCGTCGCCGACGTGCGCAGCCCGCGCGACGGCCGCTTCATCGAGCAGCTCGGCTCGTGGAACCCGATGCTGGGCAAGGACGAGAAGCGCGTGGCGCTGAACGAGGAGCGCATCAGGCACTGGCTCGCCAACGGCGCGCTGCCGACCGACCGCGTCGCCCGCTTCCTCGACGAGGCCGGCATCACCAAGCGCGAGGCGCGCAGCAATCCGGAGAAGGCCAAGCCCGGCAAGAAGGCGCAGGAGCGCGTCGCCGCGGCCAAGGCCGCCGAGGAAGCCGCCGCCGCCAAGGCTGCCGAAGCCGCCGCTCCGGCCGAGGAAGCCGCGTCCTGATCTCCGGCTTCATGCCGCAAGCGAGAGGCGGGCTCCGGCCCGCCTTTTTCTTTTGGGTGTCCCGCGCTTGCGAAACTGCGAGACGGGGCTTCGTCGCGCAACATTAGGTCGCCGCAGGCCCGCCGGTGGCAATCCCGCGTCATAACGTCAGCCCCGCTGACCCTTTTTGTTGCTATTTCGGGCCGCCTCCCGAAAGTGTTTGACGCGCCGGTTCCCCGGGGGGAACACTAGCGTGCCAGCGAATCCGGCCCCGGGATCGTTTCCGTCGCGTCGAGGAACAGCCAGATGACCCTGCACGACGTCGCGCTCGACGACAAGTTCGACCTCTCGAAGGAGCGCATCTACGTCTCGGGCGCGCAGGCGATCATCCGCATGCTGCTGATGCAGCGCGAGCGCGACCGGCTGGCGGGGCTGCGCACGGCGGGCTTCGTGTCGGGCTATCGCGGCTCGCCGCTCGGCGGCTTCGACCAGCAGCTCTGGAAGGCGCGCAAGCAGCTCGCGGCGTCCGACATCGTGTTCCAGCCCGGCCTCAACGAGGAACTGGCGGCGACCGCCGTCTGGGGCTCGCAGCAGACCGAGCTGCTCGGCGAAGGCAGGCACGACGGCGTGTTCGCCGTCTGGTACGGCAAGGGTCCGGGCGTCGACCGCTCGGGCGACGTGTTCCGCCACGCCAACCTCGCCGGCTCGTCGAGGAACGGCGGCGTGCTCGCCCTGATGGGCGACGACCACATGGCCGAGTCCTCCACGGTCGCGCACGCCACCGAGTTCCTGTTCGTCGACACGATGATCCCGATCCTCAATCCGGCGGGCGTGCAGGAGCTGATCGACTACGGGCTCTACGGCTACGCGCTGTCGCGCTTCGCCGGCACCTGGACGGCGATCAAATGCGTCAAGGACAACATCGAATCGACGGGCTCGGTCGACGCCTCCCTCGACCGCGTGAAGATCGTGCTGCCCGAGTTCGACATGCCGCCCGGCGGCCTCAACATCCGCCACGAGCTCGACCAGCTCGGCCAGGAAGCGCGGCTGCACGAATACAAGCGCGCGGCCGCGGCCGCCTTCATCCGCGCCAACGACCTCAACCGCATCGTCTATTCCGGCGGGCCGAAGGCCAAGATCGGGGTCATCACCGTCGGCAAGTCCTATCTCGACGTGCGCCAGGCGCTCGACGACATCGGCATCGACGAGGCCCGCGCCAACCGCATCGGCCTGCGTCTGTTCAAGGTGGCCGCGCCGTGGCCGCTCGACTACGAGCACATCCGCGACTTCGCCCAGGGCCTCGAGATGATCGTGGTGGTGGAGGAGAAGCGCTCGCTGCTCGAGACGCAGGTGCGCGAGAACCTCTACGGCACCGCCAACCAGCCCGTCGTGGTCGGCAAGCGCGACGAGCGCGGCGACTGGCTGTTCCCGGCCAAGGCCGCGCTCGACCCCAACGAGATCGCGATCGCGCTCGGCGAGCGGGTGTTGCGCGTCATCGGCCCCGCCGAGGACATCCAGGCACGCGTGTCGCAGCTTCGCCAGTTCCAGGCGATGCTGTCGGACACCGTCGACGTCGGCTCGCGCACGCCCTATTTTTGCTCGGGCTGCCCGCACAATTCCTCGACCAAGGTGCCGGAAGGCTCGATCGCCGGCGCCGGCATCGGCTGCCACTTCATGTCGCTGTGGATGGGCCGCTCGACCGTCGGCTTCACCCAGATGGGCGGCGAGGGCGCCCAGTGGATCGGCCAGTCGCCGTTCTCGAAGCGCGAACACATCTTCCAGAACCTCGGCGACGGCACCTACAACCATTCCGGCGCGCTGGCGATCCGCTTCGCGCTCGGCACCGACGCCAACATCACCTACAAGATCCTCTACAACGACGCCGTCGCCATGACCGGCGGCCAGCCGCACGAGGGCGACCTGACGGTCGACATGATCGCCCGGCAGGTGCGCGCCGAGGGCGTCGAGCGCATCGCCGTCGTCTCCGACGAGCCGAAGAAATACGGCCCGGCGACGGTGTTCCCCGAGCGCACCACCTTCCACCACCGCGACGACCTCGACGCCGTGCAGCGCGAGCTGCGCGAGGTGAAGGGCGTCTCGGCGCTGATCTACGACCAGACCTGCGCGGCCGAGAAGCGGCGCCGCCGCAAGCGCGGCACCTTCCCCGACCCGGACAAGCGCGTCATCATCAACGAGCTGGTCTGCGAGGGCTGCGGCGACTGCGGGGTGAAGTCCAACTGCGTCTCGGTGCAGCCGGTCGAGACCGAGTTCGGCCGCAAGCGGCGCATCGACCAGTCGTCCTGCAACAAGGACTTTTCCTGCGTCAACGGCTTCTGCCCGTCCTTCGTCACCGTGCATGGCGGCAAGCTGCGCAAGGCCGAGGCGCGCGCCGGCAGCGACGACGCGCTGGCCGGCGTGCCGGAGCCGAAGCCGTTCGAGCTCGGCGCGCAGGGCTGGTCGTCGATCATCGACGGCATCGGCGGCACCGGGGTGGTGACGATCGGCAACATCCTCGGCATGGCCGCGCATCTGGAAGGCAAGGGCACCGGCCTGATCGACATGGCGGGGCTCGCCCAGAAGGGCGGCGCGGTGTTCTCGCACCTGCGCATCGCCCGCTCGCCCGACGACATCCACGCCATCCGCGTCTCGGCCGGCAAGGCCGACCTCGTGCTCGGCTGCGACCTCGTCGTGTCCGGCTCCAAGAAGGTGCTGGGCGCGGTGCGCGAGGGCCGGACCATCTTCGTCGTCAACACGGCCGAGGTGATGCCGGGCGACTTCGCCCGTTCCGCCGACTTCTCACTGCCGGCCGAGCGCATCAAGCGCGCCATCCGCAAGGCGGCTGGCGAGGAGCACGCCTTCTTCTTCGACGCCACGCGCACGGCCACCGCGCTGTTCGGCAATTCGGTCGGCGCCAACATGTTCATGCTCGGCTATGCCTGCCAGCATGGCGGCCTGCCGGTCTCGGTCGAGGCGATCGAGAAGGCGATCGAGCTCAACGGCCAGGCGATCGCGATGAACCTTGCGGCGTTCCGCTGGGGCCGCCGGGCCGCGCATGACCCGGCCGCCGTGCAGGCGCTGGTCGGCAAGGCGGGGCCGGAGGGCCTGCCGAAGACCGATGGCCTCGACGAGATCGTGGCGCGCCGCGCCGACTTCCTCGCCGCCTACCAGAACGCGGCCTATGCGCAGCGCTACCGCGACCGCATCGCGGCGGTGTGCGCGGCCGAGGATAAGGCTTCCCCCGGCTCGACCGTGGTCAGCGAGGCGGCGGCGCGCTCGCTGTTCAAGCTGATGGCGATCAAGGACGAGTACGAGGTCGCGCGGCTCTACACCGACGGCTCGTTCAAGCGCCAGCTCGCTTCCGAGTTCCAGTCGTTCGATCGGCTGGAGTTCCATCTCGCCCCGCCGATCCTCGGCCGCAAGGGCTCCGACGGCAAGTCGCGCAAGTCGAGCTTCGGGCCGTGGATGATGACCGGCTTCCGCATGCTCGCGGCGCTGAAGGGGCTGCGCGGCACGCCGCTCGACGTCTTCGGCCGCACGGCGGAGCGGCGGATGGAGCGGCGGCTGCTCGCCGAATACGAGGCCGATCTCGCGCTGATCGCCGGCAGGCTGTCGGCCGACAGGATCGAGGCGGCGGCGGCGCTCGCCTCGGTGCCGCAGCTCGTGCGCGGCTTCGGCCACGTCAAGGAGGACAACGCCCGCAAGGCGGCCGAGGAGCGGCGCCGCCTGCTGGAGCGCCTCGACGCGCCGGCCGGGACGCCGCGCCTTCAAGCCGCCGAATAGGCGCAAAACCGCGCAATCGGCGGCTTCGCGGCCGGTCTTTAAGCTTTTTCTTAATCGGCGTGTGGCAGTGTCGCTGGTCGAAACTGGGCCAGCAGCGTGAAAAACCGCAAGAACACAATTCCCGACGACGTCTATGTCGAGTTTGTGCGCTCCCTGTTCGGCCGGGTGAACACCGTGCTGGCCGGTGCGGTGATCCACTGGCTGGCAGCTTTCCTCGCCTATCTCGACAGCGGCAAGCCGAGCTATCTCGTGCTGAGCTTCCTGCTGCTGGCCGCCGGCATCTGGCGCTGGGCGGGCATGCGGCGCGTGATGCTGCACGAGACGATCACGACGCGCGCCCAGGCCGAGCACTGGGAGCGCTACTACATCCTGTGGGGCACGCTGCAGATCCTGGTGCTGGGCACCTTCTGCTTCGTCGGCATCTACTTCGATTCGGGCTATTTCGCCGCGGTGGCGGCGCTGTCGGTGACGGTCGGCTCGATGCCGACCGTGGTCGGCCGCAACTACGGCTCGGCGCGCATGGTGCAGATCTTCTCGGCCGCGTCCGTGCTGCCGATCGGCGCCGGCTTCGTGATGCACGGGCACCTGTCCTACGTCATCCTCGGCCTGCTGATCATCCCGTTCTACCTGATCCTCACCGGCACGGCGCAGCACGTGCGCCAGGTGCTGTTCTCGGCCGTGGTCGGCCACAAGGAGGCGCGCAAGCTGGCGCAGCGCTTCGACCGCGCGCTGAACACGATGCCGCACGGCCTCGTCATGCTCAATCCGGACGGCCGCGTGATCGTGGCCAACCGCGAGGCCGCGCATGCGCTCAAGGTGAACGAGCCGTCCCGCCTGCTCGGCCGCTCGCTCAACGCGCTGTTGATGCGCGGCGTCGCCGGCGGCCTGCTGATGCCGAAGGACTGCCGCTACATCGAGACGCAGCTCACCCGCGCGCTGCTCGACGGGCGCGACCGGCGGCTGCAGATCCGCGCCGCCGACGGACGCCATTTCGAGCTGTCGGCGCGTGCCGGCGACGACGAGCTCGGCGTCATCACCTTCGAGGAGATCACGGCGCGCGTCGAGGCCGAGGAGCGCATCCGCCACATGGCGCGCTACGACACGCTGACCGGCCTGCCCAACCGCGCCTGGTTCCACGAGGTGCTCGGCGAGCTGATGAGCGGCGGCGACCCCAACCGCCAGTGCGCGATCGTCGTGTTCGACCTCGACGACTTCAAGAGCGTCAACGACACGCTCGGCCATCCGATCGGCGACGGCCTGCTGTGCGCGCTGGCCGAGCGGCTCGGCCGCTTCGCCTCCGAGGACGTCAAGGTCAGCCGCTTCGGCGGCGACGAGTTCATGCTGTTCTTCAACCAGGTCGCCGGCGAGGCCGAGCTGTCGGACTTCCTCGACCAGGTGTTCGAGGAGCTGCAGGGCACCGTCGACGTCGCCGGCCACGCGCTGCGCCTGCAGATGAGCGCCGGCGCCGTGCTGTCGCGCGTCAAGGGCACCGACGTCGACAGCATGATCGTCAAGGCGGACCTGGCGCTCTACAAGGCCAAGGAGCAGGGCAAGAACCGCTGGCGGCTGTTCGAGGCGACGATGGATGCGGAGTTCCGCAACCGCCAGATGCTCAAGGTCGACCTGCGCAGCGCCGTCGAGGCGCGCGCGCTGCGCGTCGTCTATCAGCCGATCGTGTCGATGAAGACGATGCGCATCGAGAGCTGCGAGGCGCTGTGCCGCTGGGACCATCCCGAGCTGGGGCCGATCTCGCCCGGAATCTTCATCCCGCTCGCCGAGGAGATCGGCGTCATCGCCGAGATCAGCTCGTTCGTGCTCGAGCAGGCCTGCACCGAGTGCTCGAAGTGGCCCGACCACATCAGCGTCTCGGTCAACCTGTCGGCCAAGGACTTCCTCGACCGCGCCGTGGTCGACAAGGTGCGCGACACGCTGAAGGCGACGGGGCTGGCGCCGCGCCGGCTGGAGATCGAGGTCACCGAGACCGCGCTGCTCGACGACAAGGCATCGACCCGCTCGCTGCTGGAGGAGCTGAAGGCGATCGGCGTGGCGATCGCGCTCGACGATTTCGGCACCGGCTATTCGAGCCTGAGCTACCTGCACACGCTGCCGCTCGACAAGATCAAGATCGACCGCAGCTTCCTGATGGACGTGACCCAGAGCGCCCGCTCGCTGGAGCTGCTGAGGGGCGTCGTCAACCTGTCGCGCGGCCTCGGCCTGCAGGTCACCGTCGAGGGCGTCGAGACCTTCGACCAGCTCAAGATCCTGTCGCAGACCGTGCAGCCCGACCTCGTCCAGGGCTTCCTGTTCGGCGCCGCGCTGACGGCGTCCGGCATCGAGACGATCTCGGTGCATGCCTGGCCCTTCGCGGCCGAGCTCAAGAGCGGCGCCAAGGGCGCGGGCCGGCTCTCGGCCGTCTGAGCCGCGGCAGCCCTCATCTTCCGCAACGTAAATCGCACTCCGGCCAAGAAAACGCGCCATCGGCGTTAAGGTTAATGTTCGATTAACCGGGCCTCTCCCATTTTCCGTTTCTTGTTGCCATTAACCTGCTGTAAACTATTCTTCGTGGCGGAATACGGGGAATAGTTTCATGGTTGCGAGTGCCGAAGTCCGGCGTATCGTCCCGGAACAGGTTTCTGAAAAGCCGGCTCAGGCCGGGGAAATGTCTCCCTTCGCGCGCAACGTCGCGCAACTGCTCGAGCACGTCGAATACAGGCGTTGCGAGAGCGGCGAGGACCTCGAGGACGTCTATCGGCTGCGATACGAGTCCTACCTCGCGGCCGGCCTGATCGGCGAGAAGGCGGACCGCAGGATCGTCGACGAGTTCGACGGCACGCCGAACGCCTACACGTTCGGGGTCTATTTCGACGGTTATCTGGTCAGCACGATCCGGCTGCACCACATCACCGCCGACTGCCCGGTCGGGCCGAGCATGAAGGTGTTCGACGACGTGCTGATGCCGCGCCTCCAGGCCGGCGAGAGCTTCGTCGACCCGAGCCGCTTCGCGGCCGACGCCGAATGGTCGACGACGCTCAGGGTGCTGCCCTACCTGACGCTGCGGCTGGCGCAGGTCGCCTGCCGCTACTTCAACCCGACGGCCTGCCTGACGACGATCCGCGAGGAGCATGCGGCCTTCTACACCCGCATCCTCTATGCCGAGCCGATCGTCGGCGCGCGCAGCTATCCGGGCCTCACGGTCTCCGGCCTGCTCTACCAGTCGAAGTACCCGGAAGCCTGCGACAAGGTCGCCCAGCGCTTCCCCTTCTTCGAATCGACGCCGATGGAGCAGCGCCTGCTGTTCGAGCGCCGGCAGGGCCAGCTCGCGCCGCTGACCATCCTGCCGACGGCGAAGTATCTCAAGGACGCCGCCTAGCGCCGGGCCATCCGGGCGCGGCGGTGCGCCTTGCCATCGCTCCGGCGGGCCGCCATAAGCGGGCGGTCCGCAACTATGGCGACAAGGCAGGATGACCGGCAGGGACGACATCGTCCGGCATGCGATCTGGGCCGCCGAGCTCGGCCCGGACGAGGTGGAGCGCGCACAGCGCGGCATGGTCGAGCGCCCGTTCGGCAAGGGCGCCTATATCTGCCACCGCGGCGACCGGCTCGACTACTGGACCGGGGTCATGTCCGGCCTGGTCAAGATCAGCACCATCTCGCAGACGGGCAAGTCGATGACGTTCGCCGGCATCGGCACCGGCGGCTGGTTCGGCGAAGGCTCCATAATCAAGGACGAGGCGCGCAAGTACGATCTCGTCGCCATCCGCGACACGCGGCTGGCGATGATGTCGCGCGCCACCTTCATGTGGCTGTTCGACAATTCGGCCGGCTTCAACCGCTTCCTCGTGCGCCAGCTCAACGAGCGCATGGGCCAGTTCATCGCCACCATCGAGCACGACCGCATCCTAGGGCCGAAGGCGCGGGTGGCGCGCAACCTCGCCTGGCTGTTCAACCCCGTGCTCTATCCGGGCGCGGGGGATTCGATCGAGATCAGCCAGGAGGAACTCGGGCTGCTCGCCGGCCTGTCGCGGCCGGTGGTCAACCGCTGCCTCGGCGAGCTGGAGGCCGAGGGGCTGCTGTCGGTCTCCCACAACAGGCTGTCGGTGCGCGACCTGAGGGGCCTGCAGACCTACGACGCGTGAGCGCGGCGCGGGCCGCGGCAGGCCGGCGGGCGGGACGATCCGACGAAAGTAGAAGGGAGATACGGCAGCAGCACGAGCCGCGATCCTAAAGACGAATTGGCGTCCCGTCTGTCAAGCCCCGAGTTGCGGAACGCGGTGATTCGTGGAAACTTCACGCAAACGAGAGGACCCGCGGCAACGACCCGGGCCCCGGAGGGACGTTGGGCGCGGAAGCCCGGCGGGAGGAACGCGGTCTTGACGCACGAAGCGGCATCACTCGACACGTTTCCGAAGTACCTGCTGCTCAACGCCGACCGGTTCGGCGACCTTCCGGCGATGCGGCACAAGGATTTCGGCATCTGGCAGAGCTGGACCTGGAAGGAGCAGCTCGACGAGGTGCGCGCCTTCGCGCTCGGGCTGGAGGCGATGGGCGTCGGCCACGGCACCAAGGTGGCGGTCGTCGGCGCCAACCGGCCGCGGCTCTACTGGTCGATCGCGGCGCTGCAGTCGCTGCGCGCCATCCCCGTGCCGGTCTATGCCGACGCGGTGGCCGACGAGATGGCCTACGTGCTCGACCATGCCGGCGTGGTGATGGCGATCGTCCAGGACCAGGAGCAGGTCGACAAGGTGATGGCCTGCGCCGAGCGCATCCCGGCGCTCGGCATGCTGATCTACGACGAGCCGCGCGGCCTGCGCGACTACGACCACAGCCGCCTCAAATCCTTCGAGGACGTGCAGAAGACCGGCCGCGGGCTGCTGGCGGCCGATTCGCGCGCGGCGCGGCGGTGGGAGGAAGGCGTCCGCGCGGCGAGCGGCGGCGACGTGTCGATCATGCTCTACACGTCGGGCACGACCGGCCGCTCCAAGGGCGTGATGATCCGCTCCGGTCCGGCGGTCGCGGCGACCCGCGACACGGTCGAGTTCGACCGGCTGACCGAGAAGGACAGCGTGCTCGCCTACCTGCCGCTCGCCTGGGTCGGCGACCACTACCTGAACTACGCGCAGGGCTACGTGTCGGGCTTCTGCGTCAACTGCCCGGAGAGCCAGGAGACGGTGGCGCAGGACCTGCGCGAGATCGCGCCGACCTTCTATTTCGCGCCGCCGCGCATCTTCGAGAGCCTGCTCACCATGGTGACGATCCGCATGGAGGACGCCAGCCGGGTCAAGCAGCGGCTGTTCGCCACATTCGTCGCGCATGCGCGCAAATATGGCGAGGCGATCCTCGAGGGCCGGCCGGTGCCGCTCGCCGCGAGGCTGTTCTACCGGCTCGGCGAGCTGATGGTCTACGGCCCGCTGAAGAACGTGCTGGGCATGTCCAACATCCGCGTGTCCTACACGGCGGGCGAGGCGATCGGCGAGGACCTGTTCTCCTTCTTCCGCTCGCTCGGCATCAACCTGAAGCAGCTCTACGGGCAGACCGAGGCGTTCCTCTACGTGACCGCGCAGGAGGACGGCAAGGTGCGCGCCGACGCCGTCGGCCCGGCCGCGCCCAACGTCGACATCCGCATCTCCGACGGCGGCGAGGTGCTGTTCCGCTCGCCCGGCATGTTCACCGGCTACTATCTCGACGACGAGAAGACGCGCGAGGTGCTGACCGACGAGGGCTACATCCGCACCGGCGACGCCGGCTTCTTCGACAAGGACGGGCAGCTCAGGATCATCGACCGCGCCAAGGACGTGGGGCGGCTCGATTCGGGCGCGCTGTTCGCGCCGAAATACATCGAGAACGCGCTGAAGTTCTACCCCAACATCAAGGAGGTGGTGGCCTTCGGCGACGGCCGCGGCTTCTGCGGCGCCTTCATCAACATCGACCTGACGGCGGTCGGCAACTGGGCCGAGCGCAACAACATCTCCTACGCCTCCTACCAGGAGCTGGCCGGCCTTCCGCAGGTCTACGAGATGATCGGCCGCCATGTCGACGAGACCAACCTCAAGCTGTCGCGCGAGCCGATGATGGCCGGCGCGCAGGTCCGCCGCTTCCTCATCCTGCACAAGGAGCTCGACGCCGACGACGGCGAGCTGACGCGCACGCAGAAGGTGCGGCGCGGCTTCATCGCCGAGCGCTACGCGCCGCTGATCGAGGCGCTCTACGACGGCAGCCGCGAGAAGTTCGTCGAGACCGAGGTCACCTACGAGGACGGCCGCAAGGGCCGCATCCGCGCCACTGTGCGGATCGCCGACGCCAGGGTCTACGAGGCGGCCGGCGAGACCTCCCACCGGGAGGCGGCCGAGTGAACGCGCATGTCGACCAGCGCGGCATGGCCATCGCGCGCGACGACGCCATCGCGCCCGGCGAGGTGCTGCTTTCGGTGAAGAACGTCTCGCTCGCCTTCGGCGGCGTCAAGGCGATCAGCGACATCTCTTTCGACATCCGCAAGGGCGAGATCCGCGCCATCATCGGCCCGAACGGCGCCGGCAAGACGTCGATGCTCAACGTCATCAACGGCTTCTACACGCCGCAGCAGGGCACGATCGTGTTCCGCGGCGTCGAGCGGCGCGCGATGAAGCCGCACCACGCGGTGCGGCAGGGCATCGCCCGCACCTTCCAGAACGTGGCGCTGTTCAAGGGCATGTCGACGCTCGACAACATCATGGCCGGCCGCTCGACGCTGATGAAGCGCAACATCGGCTGGCAGATGCTGTGGCACGGGCCGGCGCTGGCCGAGGAGATCGAGCACCGCAAGGCGGTCGAGGAGATCATCGACTTCCTCGAGATCCAGCACATCCGCCGCACGCCGGTCGGCCGGCTGCCCTACGGGCTGCAGAAGCGCGTCGAGCTCGGCCGCGCGCTGGCGATGGAGCCGACGCTGCTGCTGCTCGACGAGCCGATGGCGGGCATGAACCTCGAGGAGAAGGAGGACATGAGCCGCTTCATCCTCGACGTGAACCGACAGCGGGGCACGACCGTTGCATTGATCGAGCACGACATCGGCGTGGTCATGGACCTGTCCGACCGCGTCGTCGTGCTCGACTACGGCAAGAAGATCGCCGACGGCACGCCGGACGAGGTCAAGAACGACCGGGCCGTGATCGATGCCTATCTCGGCGTCTCGCATTGAAAGGACGAAGGACATGGATTTCGGTTCGATCGCCATATCGCCGCTGATCTCGCTGATCGCGGGCGTGCTCATCCTCATCGTGCCGCGGCTGCTCAACTACATCGTCGCGATCTACCTGATCATCATCGGGCTTATCGGCCTGTTCCCCGGCCTGGCGGGCTGAGGGCGGGTTCGAGGGGGAGGGGCGCCGGAAGATGGAACTCGCTTATTCGATCCTGGTCCAGCCGTTCGCCGACATGGTCGGCGCGCCGGACTTCCTGATCCAGGTCGTGTGGGAAGGGCTGGTCTCCGGCGTCCTCTACGCGCTGATCGCGCTCGGCTTCGTGCTCATCTACAAGTCGTCGCGCATCTTCAACTTCGCGCAGGGCATCATGGTGGTGTTCGCGGCGCTGACGCTTGTCGGCCTGCACGAGCGGGGGGTGCCGGCGCTGCTGGCCCTGCCGCTGACGCTTTTGGTCATGCTGGCGCTGGCGGTGGCGATCGAGCGGGTGGTGCTGCGGCCGCTGGTCAACCAGCCCGACATCATCCTGTTCATGGCCACGATCGGCATCACGCTGTTCCTCGTCGGCTTCGGCGAGCTGATCTTCGGCGGCGAGAACAAGCGGATGATCACCTCCGAGCTCGGCATCCCGACCGGCAGCTTCGAGTTCGAGCCGTTCGGCGGCTTCGTGTCGATCGAGCAGGGCGACGTCACCACCGTGGTCGGGGCGATCGTGCTCGTGGTGGCGCTGCTCGCCTTCCTCAACCGCTCCAAGATGGGCCGCGCCATCCGCGCGCTCGGCGACGACCACCAGGCGGCGCTGTCGGTCGGCATCTCGCTGTCGACCATCTGGGTGCTGGTGTGGTTCATCGCCGGCGTCATCGCGCTCGCCACCGGCATCGTCTGGGGCGCACGCGCCGGCGTCTCCTTCGCGCTGGAGGTGATCGCCTACAAGGCGCTGCCGGTGCTCATGCTGGGCGGCCTGGAATCGGTCACCGGCGCCATCGTCGGCGGGCTGATGATCGGCATCCTCGAGAAGCTGTTCGAGATCTACTGGGGCCAGCCACTGCTCGGCGGCAACACCGAAGCCTGGTTCGCCTACATGCTGGCCCTGCTGGTCCTGCTGTTCCGGCCGCAGGGCCTGTTCGGCGAAAAGATCATCGAGCGGGTGTGAGGTAACCGGACATGCTCTACCGCATTGCCGGCCAGTACAAGACCAGCTACGCCGCCGACCACGCGCTGTTCCCGGTGCGGCAGGATGCCTGGCTGCTGGGCGTGATCCTGCTGTTCGCCTTCGTCGTCTTCCCGCTGACGGCGAGCGACTTCACCTACCAGGCGCTGCTGATCCCGGTGCTGATCTACTCGCTCGCCGCGCTCGGCCTCAACATCCTGACCGGCTATGCCGGGCAGCTCTCGCTCGGCACCGGCGCCTTCATGGGGGTGGGGGCCTATGCCTGCTACAAGCTGGTCAGCCTGTTCCCCGAGATGAACCTGCTCGTGGCGATCGCGCTGTCGGGCTTCTTCTCGGCCGCCGTCGGCGTCGCCTTCGGCCTGCCGTCGCTGCGCATCAAGGGCTTCTACCTCGCCATCGCCACGCTGGCGGCGCAGTTCTTCCTCGTCTGGCTGTTCCAGAAATGGCGCTGGCTGACCAACGACAACGCCTCGGTCGCCATCCAGGTGCCCAACATCGACATGTTCGGCATCACGGTGGCGGGGCCGAACGCACGCTCGATCACGCAGTACTTCTTCGTGCTGTGCGTGGTCTGCCTGATGACTTGGCTGTCCATCAACATCACGCGCGGCCGCATCGGCCGGATCTGGAAGTCGGTGCGCGACATGGACATCGCGGCCGAGCTGGTCGGCATCAACCTGATGAAGGCCAAGCTCAGCGCCTTCTTCGTGTCGTCCTACATCGTCGGCGTGGCCGGCGCGCTGTTCGTGTTCCTGTGGCGCGGCGCGGCGGAGGCCAACCTGTTCGACATCCCGCTGTCGTTCCGCGTGCTGTTCATCGCCATCATCGGCGGGCTCGGCTCGATCCTCGGCAACTATCTCGGCGCCATCCTGATCGTGGCGCTGCCGGTGATCATCAACACGGTGCCGGCGGCGATCGGCATCACGATCTCGCCGTCCATGGTCGAGCACTTGAACACGATGAGCATCGGCGCTTTGATCATCGGGTTCCTGATCGTCGAGCCGGCGGGGCTGGCGCGGTTCTGGGCCGTCATCCGGGAAAAGCTCATCCTGTGGCCGTTCCCGCACTGACGAGGAAGCTTCGGCGCGCGCGAGCGCGCCGCGAAGACCGGGGTTGGTTCGCCCGATCCGAACTGGAGAAACGGACAAGTGGAGGAAGCGAAATGAGAGCATTGTACAAGGCAACCCTTCTCTCGGCGGTGCTCGCCGCAGCGCCGCTGGCCCTGCCGGGCGCGGCGCAGGCCGAAGACAGCGTCGTCCTGCCGAACCTGTCCTACCGGACCGGCCCGTTCGCGGCGACCGGCATCCCGCTGATGAACGGCCAGCGCGACTACATCGCCATGATCAACGCCCGCGACGGCGGCCTCAACGGCGTCAAGCTCGACTACCAGGAGTGCGAGACGGGCTACGACACGGCCAAGGGCGTCGAGTGCTACGAGAAGCTGAAGTCGTCGAGCGCCGTCACCCAGCCGTGGTCGACCGGCATCACGCTGCAGGTGCTGCCCAAGACCAACGTCGACAAGATCCCGCTGCTGGCGCCCGGCTACGGCTTCTCGGCCATGCAGGACGGCAAGACCTTCCAGTGGGCCTACAACCCGCCGGCCTCCTACTGGGACGGCGCCGACATGATCCTGAAGAACATCTCGGGCGGCAACCTCGACAGCCTCAAGGGCAAGAAGATCGTGCTGCTGCACCTCGACGCGCCCTACGGCAAGGAGCCGATCCCGCTGCTGGAGAACCTCGGCCAGAAGCACGGCTTCACCGTCGTGCCGATCCCGGTCGGCGTGAAGGAGATGCAGAACCAGTCGGCCCAGTGGCTGCAGATCCGCCGCGAGAAGCCCGACTTCGTGCTGATGTGGGGCTGGGGCGCGATGAACGCCGGCGCCATCACCGAGGCCGTCAAGACCAAGTACCCGATGGACCAGTTCGTCGGCATCTGGTGGTCGGGCTTCGACGGCGACCTCAAGCTCGTCGGCGACCAGGGCAAGGGCTACCGCTCGATCTCCTGGAGCTACCCGAACTCCGAAGCGCCGGTGATGAAGGACATCAAGAAGTACGTCGTCGACGCCGGCCAGTCGCTGATCAACCAGGCCGAGGGTGAGTTCGACTCGGTATTCTACCAGCGCGGCGCGATGATTTCGATGATCCTCGTCGAGGGCCTGAGGGTGGCGCAGGACCACTTCAACACCAAGGTGGTGAGCGCCGACCAGCTCCGCTGGGGCCTCGAGAACATGAAGCTCGACGACGCCCGCCTCAAGGCGCTCGGCGCCGAGGGCATGCTGCCGCCCTTCGCGACCACCTGCGCCGACCACACCGGCCATTCCGGCGCGTGGATGCTGCAGTGGAACGGCACCAAGTTCGAGAAGTCGTCCGACCTGCTGCAGGCCGACCGCGGCGAGATCGACGGCCTCGTCGAGAAGGCCGCCAAGGACTATGCCGCGGCCAACCAGCCGTGGCCGGCCAGCGAGTGCAAGATGTAGCCTTCGCGGGGTCTCCTCCCCGTCCGCGGGGAGGGCGCCGGCCGACGGGTGAGGGGCCCGGGCCGGCGCAACGCCCGCCAGCTTGCGGAGGCGCCGTCCCTCACGGCCTTCCGGGTGCCTTCTCCCCGTCCGCGGGGGGAAGGCACGACAGACGCGACGACACCGACGAGCAAGGCCGATGACCGCTCCCGCCGCAACTCCCGCTCCGCAGCCCGCCGACGCCATCCTGGCTGTCAACAACATCGAGGTGATCTACGACCACGTGATCCTCGTGCTGAAGGGCGTGTCGCTGGCCGTGCCGCGCGGCGGCATCGTGGCGCTGCTGGGCGCCAACGGCGCCGGCAAGACGACGACGCTCAAGGCGATCTCCAACCTGCTGCGCGCCGAGCGCGGCGAGGTCACCAAGGGCAGCATCATGTTCGAGGGCGAGCGCGTCGAGGCGCTGTCGCCCAACGAGCTGGTGCGGCGCGGCTGCATCCAGGTGATGGAGGGGCGCCACTGCTTCGGCCACCTGACGGTCGAGGACAACCTCCTGTCGGGCGCCTTCACGCGCCGCGACGCCAAGGCCGCGATCCGCGCCGACCTCGAGATGGTCTACTCCTATTTCCCGCGCCTGCGCGAGCGGCGCGGCAGCCAGGCCGGCTACACGTCGGGCGGCGAGCAGCAGATGACGGCGATCGGCCGCGCGCTGATGAGCCGGCCCAAGATGATCCTGCTCGACGAGCCGTCGATGGGGCTGGCGCCGCAGCTCGTCGAGGAGATCTTCGAGATCGTCAAGAAGCTCAACGAGGAGCAGGGCGTGTCCTTCCTGCTCGCCGAGCAGAACACCAACGTGGCGCTGCGCTACGCCAGATACGGCTACATCCTGGAATCGGGCCGCGTCGTGCTCGACGGGGAGGCTTCGGCGCTGCGCGAGAACGAGGACGTCAAGGAGTTCTACCTCGGCGTCGGCGGCGAGGGCCGCAAGTCGTTCCGCGACGTCAAGCACTACAAGCGCCGCAAGCGCTGGCTGAGCTGACGCGCGGCCGCCGCGCCGGCGGATTTAGGCCAGACGACGAAAGACGCCGGAGAAGCGCCGGCGCGACAAAACCCGCCATTGCCCTTGCCCGAGCTTTTCGCTATCAGCGCGCAGGAGCATTCCAAGGGGTGATCACGATGGCCGAACACATGCCGGCTGGCCCGGTCGAGATGGGCGCCGAAATGGACTATCCGGAGCACGAGAAGACGTACTCGCTGTTCCTCGCGCTGGCGAAATGGGGCGTGCTGGTCTGCGCGGCCCTGATGATCGCGATGGCGTTCGGCTTCTTCACCACCGCCGGCTTCTTCTCGGCCACGGTGCTGTTCATCCTCATCATCGTCGTCGGCGGCTTCCTGCTGCGCTGAGGAACGGCCGGGGCTAGCGCCCGCGCGGCATTCGCCGGGGGACCGGATCCCGAACGCCCGACCAGGGGGGAGACAGGGTGGCACAGATCGTCTTTGTTCCGCGCGAGACGGAAGGCGGCGAGACGCGGGTCGCGGGCTCGCCGGACACCGTCAAGCGCATCGCCGCGCTCGGCTTCGACGTGATCGTCGAGGCGGGTGCCGGGCGGGCCTCGCGCATCACCGACGAGGACTACGCCAAGGCCGGCGCGAAGATCGGCAAGGCGGCCGATGCGGCAAAGGCCGACGTGGTGCTCAAGGTGCGCCGGCCGAGCGACGCCGAGCTCAAGGGCTTCAAGAAGGGCGCCGTGGTGCTGGCCACCATGGATCCCTACGGCAACGACGCGGCGGTGGCCGCGATGGCGAAGGCCGGCATCACCGCCTTCGCCATGGAGTTCATGCCGCGCATCACCCGCGCGCAGGTCATGGACGTGCTGTCCTCGCAGGCCAACCTCGCCGGCTACCAGGCGGTGATCGACGCGGCCGCCGAATACGACCGCGCGCTGCCGATGATGATGACGGCGGCGGGCACGGTGCCGGCGGCCAAGGTGTTCGTCATGGGCGCGGGCGTCGCCGGCCTGCAGGCCATCGCCACCGCGCGCCGCCTCGGCGCCGTGGTGACGGCGACCGACGTGCGCCCCGCGGCCAAGGAGCAGGTCGCCTCGCTCGGCGCGAAGTTCATCGCCGTCGAGGACGAGGAGTTCAAGGCGGCCGAGACGGCCGGCGGCTACGCCAAGGAGATGTCCAAGGAATACCAGGCGAAGCAGGCCGCGCTGACGGCCGAGCACGTCGCCAAGCAGGACATCGTCATCACCACCGCGCTGATCCCCGGCCGGCCGGCGCCGAAGCTGATCTCGGCGGCCGTCGTCGCCGCGATGAAGCCGGGCTCGGTGATCGTCGACCTCGCGGTCGAGCGCGGCGGCAATGTCGAGGGCGCCGTCGCCGGCAAGGTCGTGACCACGGCCAACGACGTCAAGATCGTCGGCCATCTCAACATGCCGGGCCGCATCGCGGCGTCTGCCTCGCTGCTCTACGCGCGCAACCTCTACGCCTTCCTCGAGACGCTGGTCGACAAGGCCGCCGGGCAGCTCGCGGTCAAGGCCGACGACGAGCTCGTCAAGGCCACCATGCTGACGCAGGACGGCAAGGTCGTCCATCCGGCCTTCGCGCCGAAGGCGGCCGCGCCTGCCGCGACGGCCCCCGCCGAAGCCGCGAAGCCGGAAGCCGCCGCGCCGAAGGCGCCGCGCGCCAGGGCCGCGGCGAAGCCGAAGCCGGCCGCTGCCGCGAAACCGGCGAAAGCCGCCGCCGCCAAGCCGGCCAAGTCTGAGAAGACGGCCGCCAAGCCTGCGGCGAAGTCGACGCGCAAGCCGAAGGGAGGGGCATGATGGAAAAGTCCGTCATGGCACAGGCGCCCGGACAACTCGATCCGGCGGCCGATGCGCTCGCCGCCGCCGCGCATGCGGCGACCGGCGGTGTCGTCGACCCGTTCGTCTTCCGCCTCGCCATCTTCGTGCTGGCGATCTTCGTCGGCTACTACGTGGTCTGGTCGGTGACGCCGGCGCTGCATACGCCGCTGATGTCGGTCACCAACGCGATCTCCTCGGTGATCGTGGTCGGCGCGCTGCTGGCGGTGGGCATCTCGGCTTCGGGGCTCGCCACCGGCTTCGGCTTCGTCGGGCTGGTGCTGGCCTCGGTCAACATCTTCGGCGGCTTCCTCGTCACCCAGCGCATGCTGGCGATGTACAAGAAGAAAGAGAAGTGAGGCCAGCCAGATGAGCGCGAACGTCGCCTCCTTCCTCTATCTCGTCTCGGGCATCCTGTTCATCCTGGCGCTGCGGGGCCTGTCGCACCCGACCACCAGCCGGCAGGGCAACATCTACGGCATGGTCGGCATGGCGATCGCCATCGTCACCACGCTGCTTCTGGCGCGGCCGAGCGCCGGCGGGCTCGGCCTGATCGTCGTCGGTCTGGTCATCGGCGGCGGCATCGGCGCCGTGGTGGCGCGGCGCATCGCCATGACGGCGATGCCGCAGCTCGTCGCCGCCTTCCACAGCCTCGTCGGCCTCGCCGCCGTCATGGTGGCGGCCGGCGCCTTCTACGCGCCGGAGAGCTTCGGCATCGGCACCGTCGGCCACCTGCACGGCCAGGCGCTGGTCGAGATGAGCCTCGGCGTCGCCATCGGCGCCATCACCTTCACCGGCTCGGTCATCGCCTTCCTCAAGCTCAACGGCAACATGTCGGGCAAGCCGATCATGCTGCCGGCGCGCCACTTGATCAACATCGTGCTCGGCGTCGCGCTGGTGGTGCTGATCGTGCTCCTGGTCACCGGCCAGAGCCCGCTGGTGTTCTGGCTGATCGTGGCGCTGTCGCTGGTGCTCGGCGTGCTGCTCATCGTGCCGATCGGCGGCGCCGACATGCCGGTCGTCATCTCGATGCTCAACTCCTATTCGGGCTGGGCGGCGGCCGCGCTCGGCTTCACGCTGGGCAACCTCGCGCTGATCATCACCGGCGCGCTGGTCGGCTCCTCGGGCGCGATCCTGTCCTACATCATGTGCAAGGGCATGAACCGCTCCTTCATCTCCGTCATCCTCGGCGGCTTCGGCGGCGAGACGGCGGCCGCGAGCGCCGACGACGGCGTGCAGCGCACGGTCAAGCAGGGCTCGGCCGACGACGCGGCCTACCTGATGATGAACGCGCAGAAGGTCATCATCGTGCCGGGCTACGGCATGGCGGTGGCGCAGGCCCAGCACGCGCTGCGCGAGATGGCCGACAAGCTCAAGGCCAACGGCGTCGAGGTGAAGTACGCGATCCATCCGGTGGCGGGCCGCATGCCCGGCCACATGAACGTGCTGCTGGCCGAGGCCAACGTGCCCTACGACGAGGTGTTCGAGCTGGAGGACATCAACTCCGAGTTCGCGCAGGCCGACGTCGCCTACGTCATCGGCGCCAACGACGTGACCAACCCGGCCGCGCGCGACGACAAGTCCTCGCCGATCTACGGCATGCCGATCCTCGACGTCGACAAGGCGCGCACCTGCCTGTTCGTCAAGCGCTCGCTCGGCTCCGGCTATGCCGGCATCGACAACACGCTGTTCTACAAGGACGGCACGATGATGCTGCTCGGCGACGCCAAGAAGATGACCGAGGAGATCGTCAAGGCGATGGACCACTAGATCGCCGTGCGTCCTGCAGGACGCACAAAGGACGATCTGGCGCTTTGATTGAGCATCGGAATAATCCGAAAACCGGATCCACTTTTCGGTCCGATGCTCTAGGCTCCGCTTCTCCAGCCATCCGCAAGAGCCCGGCCCCGCGCCGGGCTTTTTGTTTGGCGTCTCGTCAGCCTGCGCGGCTCCCTGCCTGCCGCGTGCTGCAACCCCGCTCCCGCGCGCGCGTTCCTCCCCGGCCAGCACCGGAGCAAGCAGGATGAGCAAGCCGACCTCGCCGGGACACGCGCCCGCGCCGCGCAAGGGGATGCCGAGCCCCCGGCTTTCGGAAGCCGAGTTCAAGCGCCGCTACCGCCAGCATTTCCTCGATCCTGCCTTCGGCGCCGTAGAGGCCGAGATCGACAGGATCGCGGCGATCGCCTGGGACGCCTATTCCAATTCGCGCAAGAGCCCGGTGACGCGGCGGGCCGGCCCCGGCTTCGCCGATCCCGATTACGAGCTGTCCGTCGAGTGGCTAGCCGCGCGCGAAGCGATCCTTCAAGCCCAGCGCCGCCACGAGGACACGGCGCGGCCGCCGTCGATCCTGCTCGTCAACGGCTCCTCGCGCAGCGAGCACACCTGCCCCGGCGAGATGTCGAAGAGTTTTCGGCTGGTCGAGATCGCCCGCGCGGCGATCGAGGCGGAATTCGGCCTGCCGACCGTCACGCTCGATCTGTCGCGGCTCGCCTCCGAATACGGCCGCGCCATCCATCCCTGCAAGGCGTGCTTCTCGACGGCCGCCGCGCTCTGCCACTGGCCGTGCTCCTGCTATCCGAACCACTCGCTCGGCCAGATCCACGACTGGATGAACGAGATCTACCCGATGTGGGTCGAGGCGGCCGGCATCATGGTGATCTCGCCGGTCAACTGGTACCAGGCCTCGTCGCCGGTGAAGCTGATGATGGACCGGCTGGTCTGCGCCGACGGCGGCAATCCCGACCCGACGCTCACCCACGGCAAGGATGCCGGGGAGGCCAAGAAGGTCGAGCTGGACGGCTGGGACTATCCCCGCCATCTGGCGGGCCGCCTGTTCTCCGTCGTCGTGCATGGCGACGTCGAGGGCGCGGAGAACGTGCGCCGCTCGATCGCCGACTGGCTGAGCTTCATGCGCCTAGTGCCCGCCGGCCCGCATGCCGAGCTCGACCGCTATATCGGCTACTGGAAGCCCTATGCGACGAGCCACGAGGAGCTGGACCGCGACGAGGCGGTGCAGGAGGAGGTGCGCAACGCGGCGCGCGCGCTGGCGCAGGCGGTGATCGCCCGCCGGGCCGGCCGCCTCGACGCGCCGGGCGCGCATCTGGAGGATCCCCGGCAGAAATAGCTCAGGCGGCGCCGGGCGTCCTGATGTGGCGGCCGGCGGCGAACCAGCCGGCGAGGAAGTCCATCAGCGCGCGCACGCGCGGCACGTGGCGCAGCCGCTCGTGCGTCAGCAGCCAGATCTCCGCGACCGGGCCGAAGCTCGGCGAGAAGCAGAGCACCATGTTCGGGTCGGTCGCCGCGACGAAGTCCGACATCAGCGACAGGCCTGTCGCGTTCGAGATGCTGGCGATCAGCCCCTCTATGCTGTCGCGGCGCAGCACGATCGCCTCCTCCGCGACGTTGGCCCGCACCCAGCGCAGCATCGCCGAATCCGGGCTGTCGTCGGGCGCGCCGATGAAGGCGTGGCCGGCGAGTTCGGCGGCCGAGCGCGGCACGCCGTGGGCGGCGGCGTAGTCGCGGCTGCAATAGAGGCTCCAGCCGTCCTCGGCGATGCGCTTCCCGACCAGATCGGGCTTG
>JAFKJY010000056.1 GCA_017305835.1 Hyphomicrobiales bacterium | reverse complement strand
TGTCTGCGCCTTCGTGCTGACCCGGCTCGACGTGCCGGGCAAGACGCTCCTGCACTACATAACCATGCTGCCGATCGTGTCGCCGCCCTTCGTCAGCGCGGTGTCGATCCTGTTCCTGTTCGGCTTCAACGGTCTGGTGACGCGCCAGATCCTCGGGCTCTCCGACTTCTCCATCTACGGCTTCCACGGCGTCGTGCTGTCGCAGGTCTTCACCTTCGCGCCGATCGCCTATCTGTCGCTGCGCGGCGTGCTCGCCTCGCTCAGCCCTACGCTGGAGGACGCCGCGCTCAACATCGGGGCGAGCCGCTGGCAGACCTTCTGGAAGGTCAGCTTCCCGCTGTCGCTGCCGGGCATCGCCAGCGCCTTCCTGGTCGTGTTCATCGAATCGATGGCCGATTTCGGCAATCCGCTGGTGCTGGCGGGCGCGGCCTTCCCGATGCTGGCGCCGCAGGCCTATCTGGAGATCACCGGCTCGTTCAACCTGTCGCGCGGGGCGACGCTGGCGATCGTGCTCCTGATCCCGTCGATGACGGCCTTCGCCATCCAGCGCTACTACCTCGCCAAGCGGCAGTACATCACCGTCACCGGCAAGCCGACGGCCTCGACCTCAAAGATCGTCTCAGACCCGGTGAAATGGCTGCTCTACGGGCTGGTGCTGTTCTTCGCGCTGCTGGTGGCGGCCTTCTACGCCGTCATCCTCGTCGGCGCCTTCACCAAGGTGTGGGGCTTCAACTACGCGCCGACGCTCGCCCATTTCATCTACGTCTTCCAGGTCGGGCTAAATTCGGTCGTCGACACGCTCATCGTGGCGCTGGTCTCCACACCCGTCAGCGGCCTGCTCGGCATGCTGGTCGCCTTCCTCGTGGTGCGGCGCGTGTTCCCCGGCCGCACCGCGCTGGAGTTCGGTTCCATCCTCTCCTTCGCGGTGCCCGGCACGGTCGTCGGCATCGGCTACATCCTCGCCTTCAACACGCCGCCCTTCCTGCTGACGGGCACGCTGGCGATCCTCGTCCTGTGCTTCGTGTTCCGCTACATGCCGGTCGGCATCCAGTCCGGCATCGCCGTGCTCAGGCAGATCGACCCGTCGATCGAGGAGGCCGCGCAGAACCTCGGCGCGAGCAGCCTGACCACCTTCCGCAAGGTGACGCTGCCGCTGATCGCGCCCGCCTTCTTCTCCGGCCTCGTCTACGCCTTCGTGCGCGCCATGACGGCGATCAGCGCGGCGATCTTCCTCGTCTCGGCGAACTGGAACCTGATGACGGTGCAGATCCTCAACCAGGTCGGCTCAGGCCGGCTCGGCGTGGCGGCCGCCTTCAGCATCGTCGTCATCGTCATCGTGCTGATCGCCATCGGCATCATCAGCCTGCTCGTCGGCCGCTGGAGCCGGCATACGTCCATGGTGAGGTTCCAATGACCGACAGCATCCGCATCGTCGGCGTCGAGAAGGTGTTCACGGCCCCGGACGGCTCGTCCGTGGCGGCGGTGAAGAACGTCAACCTGGAGATCGCGGCGGGCAAGCTGGTCACGCTGCTCGGACCTTCCGGCTGCGGCAAGACCACGCTTCTGCGGATGATCGCCGGCTTCGAGGAGCCGACGGCGGGCGACATCTTCTTCGGCGAGAAACGCATCAACGACGAGCCGCCGAACAAGCGCGACACGGCGATGGTGTTCCAGTCCTACGCCGTGTTCCCGCATCTCGACGTGTTCGAGAACGTCGCCTTCGGGCTGAGGCTGCGCAAGCTGCCGAAGGCGGAGATCGGGGAGCGGGTCGGCCGCGTGCTCGACCAGACCGGGCTCGGCCCCTATGCGCGGCGCTCGCCCAACCAGCTCTCCGGCGGCCAGCAGCAGCGCGTGGCGCTCGCGCGTTGCCTCGTCATGGAGCCGCGCGTGCTCCTGTTCGACGAGCCGCTGTCGAACCTAGACGCCAAGCTGCGCGAGCAGATGCGCGTCGAGATCCGCGAGCTGCAGCAGCGCTTCGGCATCACCTCGATCTACGTCACCCACGACCAGGTCGAGGCGATGAGCATCTCGGACGAGATCGTGGTGATGAATGCCGGCGCTGTCGAGCAGGCGGGCACGCCGCACACGATCTACGCCAGGCCCGCCACCCGCTTCGTCGCCGACTTCGTCGGCAAGGCGAACTTCGTCGAGGCGACGGTCTCGGCCGGTGGCGCGGTCGAGATCGCCGGGCGCGAGCTGAAGTTGCCGGCGACGGCAGGACGGCAGGCAGGCGCGAAGGTGACGCTGGTGGTGCGGCCGGAGGCGGTGCGCATCGACGCGAAGGACGGGCTGCTCTCCGGCACGGTGAAGCGCGCCATGTTCCTCGGCAGCGTGGTCGAATATCTGGTGGCGGTGGACGGCGCCGGCGACTGGCTGGTCGACCATCCCAACCCGGCCGAAACCGGCCTGCTCAAGGTCGGCGACACAGTGCGCCTGACGCCCTCCCCGGCCTCGGTGCACGCGCTGCCCTGAAGCATTTCCAGCAAAAGTGCGAAGCGGTTTTGCGTCCGGAAATGCGGCTCAAACAAAGAGATAGAGCGGTTCTGTCGATTCCGTGAAAACCAGAACCGCTCCAAGGCGGCAGCGCCGTCGCGTCAGAGCGGCACTTCGCCGCCCGTCCATTTCTCCACTTCGACGAGGCAGAGCTGGCCGGTGCTGCCCTGCGCCAGCGACGAAGTCCCGGCGTCGCGGGTGAGCACGTTGGGGTTTCCCGCCACGCAGACCGTCTCGCCGCCGATCGTCCGCGGCCTGTACCAGGCGCCGGTCGGCATTTTCACGACATGCCGGCAGATGCCCGGCGTCGGCGCCGCGACGGCCAGGCAGGCGCCGCGCGGGCTGCGCACGATCACCGTGTCACCGTCGCGCAGGCCGCGCGCGGCCGCGTCGTCGGGATGCATGGCGAGAACCGCCCGGCCGCCGCTTTTCTCCAGCCGGCTATGCGACGCGAAGTCGAGCTGGCTGTGCAGCTTGTTCGCCGGCTGGTTGGCGACGAGCTGGAGCGGCCATTCTTCAGCCGCCTTTCCGCCCAGCCATTCCTCGGGCTCGACCCAGGCGGGATGGCCGGGGCAATCCGGCAGGCCGAAGCCGGCGATCGTCTCGCAGAAGAGCTCGATGCGGCCCGACTTCGTCGCGAGCGCCGCACCCGCCGGATCGGCGCGGAAGGCGGCGAGCGGGTCCGGCCGCCCGGAGACCGGCAGCGGCAGCTCCTGCATCTCCCAGAACGCATCGAAATCCGGCGCGGGCATGCCCTTGGCCGCGATCGCTGCGCGCGTCGTCTCGTAGAGCGCGCGCAGCCACTCGTCCTCGCTGCGGCCCTCGCAGAAGCGTTCCGCGATGCCCAGCCGTTCGGCCAGCGCGGAGAAGATCGCGTAGTCGCTGCGCGCCTCGCCGACAGGCGGCAGCACCGCCTGCATCGGGATCAGGTACGGATCGTTGGCGGCAGCGCCGATGTCGTCGCGCTCGAGCGTGGTCGTGGCCGGCAGGACGATGTCGGCATGGCGCGCGGCGGCCGTCCAGAACGGCTCGTTGACGACGATCGTCTCCGGCCGGGCAAAGGCGCGCGCGAGCCGCTTCAGGTCCTGCTGGTGGTGGAACGGGTTGCCGCCAGCCCAGTAGACCATGCGGATGTCGGGATAGGTCCGCCGCTGGCCGTTGTAGGCGTAGGTCCCGCCGGGATCGAGCAGCATGTCGCTGATGCGCGCGACGGGGATGAAGTCGTCGACCGGGTTGCGACCTTGCGGGAAGGTCGGCAGCGGCACGTCGAGCGGCGGCTTGCCGCCATTGGCCATGGCGCCGAAGGAGTAGATGAAGCCGGCGCCCGGCAGGCCGATGCCGCCCAGCATGCAGGCGAGCGCGAGCGCGGCCCAGACCGGCTGCTCGCCATGCTCGGCGCGCTGCAGCGAGTGGCTGGCGACGACGAGCGTGCGCTTCGACGCCATGCGGCGCGCGAGGTCGCGGATGACGGCGGCGTCGATGCCGCAGATGGCGGACGCCCATTCGGCGTCCTTGCGCCGGCCATCCGTCTCGCCGGACAGATAGGCCGCGAAGCGCTCGTAGCCGGCGGTGTAGCGGTCGAGGAAGGCGCGGTCGGCCAGCCCTTCGGCCCGCAGCGTCTCGCACAACGCGAGGATGAGCGCGGCGTCCGTCAGCGGCCGCGGCGCCAGCCATTGCGCATGCGCCTCGGGCGGCAGGTCGTCGCGCAGCGGCGACACCAGCACAAAGCCGCAGCCGCGCTCGGCCGCGCGGCGGATCGAGCCGCGGGCGATGTGGCGGCTGGTGCCGCCAGGACTGATGACGCTGTTCTTCAGCGCCATGCCGCCGAAGGCGACGACGAGCTCGCTCGTCTCGGCCATCTCCCGCCATGTGGCGGCGCTGCGGCTGATGACGTAGGGGCTGGCGCCGACGATATGCGGCATCAGCACCTCGGCCGCGCCGGCGCTGTAGCTGTTCACCGAGCGGACATAGCCGCGATAGCAGTTGAAGAAGCGGTGGACCTGGCCCTGCGCATGGTGGAAGCGGCCGGCGCTCGCCCAGCCGTATGAGCCGGCAAACAGGCTGCCGGCGCCGTGCGTGTCGCAGATGCGGGCGATTTCGCCCGCGGTGGCGTCGAGCGCCCGTTCCCACGAGACCGGCACGTAGTCGTCGCCGCCGCGGCGGTCGTCCGGATCGGGGCCGTTCTCCAGCCAGCCCCTGCGGATATGCGGCTGCAGGACGCGGTAGCGCGGGTCGGCGATGTCGCGGACGTTCGCCAGCATGGCCGGCGGCTCGGGGTCGTCCGGGTGCGGCACGACCTCCAGACGCCCGTCGAAACGCGCGCGAAAAGCGCCGAAATGCGCCGCGTGCGTCCTGAACTCGCGCCGAGGCCGGGCCGGGCTCACGCGCTCACTCCAGCGTCGATGCGTAGTCGGCGAACCATTGCAGCGCCTTCGGATCGCGCATCGAGGCGGGGCTGGCGACGGCGTCCGGGGCCTCGCCGGAAAGCACGCGGCGCACCGGCACCTCCATCTTCTTGCCCGTCAGCGTGTAGGGGATCGCCGCCACCTGCTCGATCAGGTCGGGAACGTGGCGGGGGCTGGCGAACTTGCGCAGCGCCGAAACGATGGTGCGGCGCAGGCCGTCGTCCAGCTCGCCCGAACGCAGCACGACGAACAGGATCATCACCGAGCGGCCGCCCGGCTTGTCGATGCAGGTGACGATGCTGTCGGCGACGCCGTCGATCTGCTCCATGCAGCGGTAGATCTCGGCCGTGCCGATGCGCACGCCGTGTCGGTTGAGCGTCGAGTCGGAGCGGCCGTGGATATAGCAGCCGCCGCCGGAATAGAACTCGATCAGATCGCCGTGGCGCCACACGCCGGGATAGACGTCGAAATAGGAGGAATGGTAGCGCTCGCCGCCGGGATCGTTCCAGAAATAGATCGGCATGGAGGGCGACGGCGCGGCGACGACCAGTTCGCCGGGCTTGTCGAAGACGGGCGAGCCCGCCTCGTCCCAGGCCTGCGCGTCGATGCCCAGAACCGGCGCCTGGATCTGTCCGGCGACCACCGGCTCGATCGGCACGGCGCCGACGAAGGCGCTGCAGATCTCGGTGCCGCCGGACTGCGAGGTGATCCACAGTTCCTCGCCCACGTTCTGCCACAGCCAGTCGAAGTTCTCCGGCGTGGCGGGAGAGCCGGAGAGCAGGATCGTGCGGATCGCCGACACGTCGTAGCGGTCCTTCGGCACGACGCCGGCGGCGGCCATGTTGAGCAGGTAGGTCGGGCTGACGCCGAAATTGGTCGCGCCGGTGTCGGCGGCGAGCTTCCACAGCAGGTCAGGGCTGGGGTGAGCCGGATGACCGTCATAAAGTACGGCGGTCGCGCCATGAAGCAGGCAGGCGACCAGCGCGTTCCACATCATCCAGCCGGTGGTGGTGTAGAAGAACATGGCGTCGTCGGGACCGAGGTCCATGTGGAAGCCGCCGGCCATCAGCAGCATGACGAGGACGCCGGCGGTGCCGTGGACGATCGGCTTGGGCAGGCCGGTGGTGCCGGAAGAGAACAGCACCCAGACCGGATGGTCGGCCGGCACCTGCTCGAAGACGAAGGCGTCGGCGCCGACGTCGGGCGTGTCGAGCAGCACCTCCCAGTCGAGCACCGAGGGCATGTCGGGCCGGAAGCCGGTGCCGAGATGCGGCAGCATCACGACATGCTCCAGCGTCGGCAGGCCAGCCAGAATCCGGCCTATGTCCTCGCGGCGGTCGAAGTCGCGGCCGCCGAAGCGGTAGCCGTCGGCGACGAAGATCAGCTTCGGCTCGATCTGGCCGAAGCGGTCGATCACCGTGGAGGCGCCGAACTCGGGGGCCGCGACCGACCAGACCGCGCCGATCGACAGCGTCGCCAGCATGGCGACCAGCGTCTCGGGCACGTTCGGCATGTAGGCCACGACGCGGTCCGACCGGCCGATGCCGATCGCCCGCATCGCGCTCGCGAGGCGCCGCACGGCCGAGGCGAGCTCGGCCCAGTTCGTCGCGCCGAGCGGCCGCAGCTCCGAGAGATGGCGCAGGGCGACGCGGTCGGGGTGGTCCTCGCCGAAGCGCAGCATGTGCTCGGCGAAGTTGAGCTCCGCCCCCTCGAACCAGCGCGCGCCCGGCATCACCCGCCGGTCGAGCACCTTGCCGTAGGGGCGCGAGGCGCGGACCCCGAAATAGTCCCACACCGAGCCCCAGAAGGCCTCGACCTCCTGCACGGACCAGGCGTGCAGCGCCTCGTAGCCGTCGAAGCGGAGGCCGCGGTTGCGCTCCAGCCAGCGCATGAAGTCGGCCATGCGCGAACGCTCGCCGAACTCCTTCGACGGCGTCCAGACGGCGCGGCCGTCGCCGCGCCTGGTGATCGTGGCCATAGCTCTCTCCTCCGCGGCCTTCCGACAGTCGCCCGTTACTCGACGCCGATCGGGAACATCTCGGCCATCGAGACGCGGCGGCTGGTGATCTTCTGCTCTTCGCAATAGCGCAGGAACGTGTCGAGCGCGTCGGTGCCGTCCTTCAGGCCGTAGGACCAGAAATCGGGGCCGAGAACCTTCTCGGCATCCTCGGCCGAAGCAGGCCCCCAGGGCAGCGAGCTGAAATAGAAGACCGACATCTTCAGGGCTTCCTGATTGATGTTCTTGGCCTCCAGGAACGCCTGGTAGAGCTTGCGCGGCAGCGAGGCGTCGGCCTCGACGAGATCGCGGCGCAGCACGGTGATGTGCATCACCGGGAACTGCCGCGTGCGGGCGAAATATTCCTTCTCCGTCGCCACGTAGTCGGGGAACAGGCGGCGCATGCGGCCTTCGGCGAACGCCTTGGGCGCCCGGAACGTCAGGATCGCGTCGAGCTCGCCGCGATCCATCATTCCCGTCAGGCTGTCGCCCTTCTTCGGCGCATCGAAGGAGAAATACTGCCTGAGCTGCTCCGGCACCTGGCCGCCGATGTCGTCGGGGCCGTCGACGGGGCCGACCACCCAGGTGACCTTGGCGAGATCGACGCCGTAATCGTCCTGGAGGATGCCGCGCTGCAGGATCGCCGTGGTGTTGAAGTGGTCGATCACGCCGATCCGGGCGCCGGCCAGGTCCCTGGCGTCCTTGATACGGGAATTGGCGGCAATGTAGATCTGGCCGTGCCGGAAGGCGCGGGACAGGAAGATCGGCAGGCCGATATAGGAATTGTCCCCGGCGTCCAGCGCCTTCGCCAGATTCGACGGGGAGACTTCGCCGGCCGCCAGCTTCTTCGTGCCGAACGTCTCGCGGTGGATGTCGCCGGGCCCGATGTTCGGGAACTTCATGTCATAGCCGGCGAGGGTGACGCGGCCGTCGCGAAGCGCAGCGACGCGGTCATAGGGCATCGTGCCGATTTCGAGGGTTTTCGCGCTCATGTCTTCTCCCTTTTGCAGATTTGCAGACGAGTGGAACGGGGTCAGGCCGGCTCGGTCGCCGGTATCGCGGCCTGCGCGGCCGCCAGACCGGACAGGGGGACGTGGCAGGCCATCAGCCGGCCGTCGCCGGTGTCGGCCAGCGGCGGCGCGACGCGCTCGCACAGGCCGTCGATGCGGCGCGGGCAGCGCGGCGCGAACAGGCAGCCCTTGCCGCCCCAGTCCGGCAGCGGCGGCACGGCGGCGACCGGCCGGCGCGGCTTGTCGATCTCCGGCAGCGCGGCGAGCAGGCTCTCGGTGTAGGGATGGTGCGGGCCGTGGAAGATCGTCTCGGTCGGCCCGGTCTCGACGACGCGGCCGAGATACATGACGGCCACCGTGTCGGAGATGTAGCGGACCACCGCGAGGTCGTGGGAAATGAACAGGTAGGTCAGCCCGGCGGCCGCCTGCAGCTCGCGGAGCTGGTTGAGCACGCTCGCCTGCACCGAGATGTCGAGCGCCGAGGTCGGCTCGTCGCAGACGATGATCTCCGGATCGGCAGCCAGCACGCGCGCGATGTTGACGCGCTGCTTCTCGCCGCCCGACAGCTCGTGCGGGAAGCGGGAGGCGTAGCGGGCGCCGAGCCGGACCTTCTCCAGCAGCTCGACCACGCGGGCGGGGATCTCGGCGGCCTTCGCACGCCCGTAGAGGCGCAGCGGCCGGGCGACGATGTCGCCCACCCTGAGCTGCGGGTTGAGCGCGCCGTCGGGGTTCTGGAAGATCATCTGGATGCGGCGGCGCAGGTCGAGCTCGCGCTGCGCGGCCTGGCTGGCGAGCGCCGTGCCCTCGAAGCGCACGACGCCCCTCTCGGCCGCCAGCAGCCCGACCACCGTGCGTGCCAGCGTCGACTTGCCGGAGCCGCTCTCGCCGACCACGGCAAGCGTCCTGCCGCGCGGCACGGAGAGCGAGACGTCGTCGAGCGCGCGCGTCTCCCGCACCGTGCCGAAGAAAGGCAGGCCGACGTGCTGGCGGAACGACAGGCTGAGCGCGTCCATCTCCAGAACCGGCTGCGCGCCGGGCCCGGCCACGGCCGCGACGGCGGGTGCCACCGTCTTGTCGCCGGCATCGCGCAGTTCGGGCACGCGCTCGGGGAAAAAGCAGCGGGTGACATGGGTGTCGGACAGCCGGCGGGCGCCCGGCCTGCGCTCCGTGCACTCGGCGCCGGCCACTTCGCAGCGCTTCGCGAAGATGCAGCCGGGAGGCGGCCGGGTCAGGTCCGGCAGGCTTCCCGGGATCGGCTTCAGCTCGAAGGCGCGATCGGCGGCGCGCGGCATGGAGCGCAGGAGCCCCGCCGTATAGGGATGCGACGGCTGCGACACGACGGTGGCGCAGAGCCCTTCCTCGACCAGCTCGCCGGCATAGAGCACGCCGATGCGGTCGCAGGTCTGGGCCACCACGCCGAGATTGTGGCTGATGAACAGGATCGAGGAGCGGACCCGGTGGCGCAGTTCCTGGATCAGGTCGAGCACGACGGCCTGCGTGGTGACGTCGAGGCCGGTCGTCGGCTCGTCGAGGATCAGCAGGTCGGGCTCGCAGGCGATGGCCAGCGCGATGACGACGCGCTGCTGCTGGCCGCCGGAAAGCTGGTGCGGGTAGCGCTTCGCCAGCGCGTCGGGCGCCGGCAGGTGCACGAGCGCCAGCAGCTCGACGCTGCGCTGCCAGGCGGCCCGCTCGTCGAGGCCGCGGTGGCGCCGCAGCGCCTCGGCGATCTGCTCGCCGACCACGATGGACGGGTTCAGCGAGCTCATCGGGTCCTGATAGACCATGGCCGCGCGGTTGCCGCGGAAGTCGCGCAGCGCCGAGGGCGACATGGCCAGGATGTCGTTGCCGGCGATGTCGATCGCGCCGGTGCGGATCGTGCCGCCGCGCAGATATTTCAGCAGCGCGTAGGCGACAGACGTCTTGCCCGAGCCGGACTCGCCGATGAGGCCGTAGGCCTCGCCCTTGGCGATGGAGAAGGAGACGTCGCGCACGGCGTGCAGCGCGCGCTCGCCGGTGCCGTAGGCGATCGACAGATTCTCGACCCGAAGGTTGTGGGTGGAAGCGCCGGTCACGAAAGGATCCTTCTGTCAGGAAGCGTCAGCCGCCGCCTGATGACCTCGCCGAACATCACCGAGCCGACCGAGACGATCGCTATGACGACGCAGGGGAAGATCACGACCCACGGCGCCATCTGCAGCAGGGGCTGGCCCTCCTTGACCAGCAGGCCCCAGGCGGGCGTGGGCGGCGAGACGCCGATGCCGAGATAGCTCAGGGAGGCGACGAGCAGCACGGCGCTGGCGAAGCGGAGCGTGAAGTCGACGATGATGATGCCCCACATGTTCGGGAGGATTTCGCGGAACATGATGTGGAAGGCACTTTCGCCGCGCGCGCGGGCGGCGTCGATGAACTCGTGCTGCGCCAGTTCGATCGCCGCCGACCGGATGAGGCGCGCCGAGCGCGGCCAGAACACGAAGCCGATGGCGAGGACCAGGGTGACCATGTTGGCCCCCAGCGTGACGATGATCAGCATGGACAGGATGAGCGCCGGGAAGGACAGCAGCACGTCCATGACGCGCATGATGATCTCGTCGCGCCTGCCGCGATAGTAGGCCGCGGCCAACCCCGTGATCGTGCCGAGCAGGATGCCGATGAAGGTGCTGATCAGCGCCGGAAGAAGCGTCGGCTGCGCTCCCGCCACGATGCGGCTGAACACATCGCGGCCGAACTCGTCGGTCCCCAGAAGGTAGGCCTCGCCGGGTGCGCGCAGCGCGTTGGGAGGGTCGAAATTCGTCGGCGAATAGGGCGTCACCAGCGGCCCGAAAGCAATGAGAAAGAACAGGAGAGCGGGGAAGAGCAGGATGGCCACCTGGCTCAGGCGCTCCCACGGGCTCACCGCGGGTTTTGCGGTCGTTTGTGGCTGTTGTCCGGACATCAGTCAGACTCGCAGCTTGGGATTGAGGGCGAGCGAGCCGACATCGGCGATCAGATTGCCGATGCTGTATGCCGCTGCGACGACGATCACCGCCGCCTGCAAGGCGGGGATGTCGCGGTTCTGGATCGCCTGGACGAGGAACTGGCCGATGCCGGGGTAGGAGAACACCGTCTCGATGACCACGAGGCCGCCCAGAGAATAGCCGAAGCTGAGGCCGATCTCGGCCAGCGTCGGGATCATGGCGTTGCGCAGCGCGTGCTTGACCACGACGGAGCGCTTGTGGAGGCCCTTCAGCACGGCCGTGCGCACATAGCCGCTGTTGAGGGTGGCGATCATGCTGGCGCGTGTCACCTGACAGAAATAGGCGAGCATGCCGAGCGCCACCACGGCGATCGGCAGGACGAGCGTCAGGGGATTGCTGAACACGCTCTGCCCCGGCAGCACCAGGCTGCTGGCTGGCAGGAGGTTCCAGCGGATGCTGAAGATGAGGATCAGCGCCAGCCCGATCACATATTCCGGCAAGGCGAAGATGATGACCACCGTCGTGGTGATCGCGCGATCGAGGAAGCTGCCCTTGTAGACGGCAGCCACCACGCCCAGCCCGATGCCTATCGGGATCGCCACCGCGAGGCCCAGGGATGCCAGAATGAGCGAGTTCTTCAATCGGCCCCACAAGGTGGGGCCGATCGGCTGGTTCGTCTTGAGGGAGATGCCGAAATCTCCATGCACCATCCCGGCCGCCCACTCGACATAGCGGTACAGCACGGGCTGGTTGAGGCCGAGGCGCTGACGAAGCGCCTCGACCTGGTCGGGCGTTGCGAAGTCACCCAGGATCGTGTTGGCCACGTCGCCAGGCAGAACATTCACGATGAGAAATGTCAGGAACGAAACACTGACAAGAATAAGCATCATGAACGCCAGGCGGCGTACAACGAAGGTGACCATCTCAGCCCGTCCTGTCGCAGAACCCCGGAAGACCTAGGCGTCGATCCAGATGTCGCGGACGTCGAAGAGCTCGATGGGGTTGAAGCCCTTCACGCGCTCGGTCGAAACCGCGAAGAAGTTCTGGAAGTACGGGATGACGCGATCGCTGCGCTCCTGGATGACCGGCAGGAGCTCGGCGAGGATCTGCTTGCGCTTGGCCTCGTCGATTTCGGCGATGAGCTGCTCGATCTTGGCATCCACACCCGGGGCGATTTCAACAGTCGAATAGTTGGCGGCGCCGTTGGTGTGGTTGACCAGGTAGAACTGCTCATAGAGCGTACGGGAGTCGCTCCACTGCGACGTGAAGAGCGGCTGCTTGCGCGGAACGTTGGCACGATACTCGGTGAAGGGGATGTCCTTCACGGTAACGTTGATGCCGACGGCGGCGGCACCTTCCCTGATGGCGAGCGCCATCTTCGGCGAGGGCGGGCGCTCGCTCGTGGTCCAGCAATCGAGCGACAGGTTCTCGACGCCGGCTTCCTTGAGCAGCGACTTCGCCTTGTCGAAGTCCTGGTCGTGGACCGGCAGGTCGACCAGCAGCGGATGGCCGGGCGGGAGCTGGATGTCGTTGCCGATCACCCCCTGGCCCATGAGGCCGGAGGACAGCAATGCCTTGCGGTCGATCAGGTACTTGAACGCCAGGCGGACGCGCCAGTCCTTGAACGGATCAAGATGCGCCAGCGTGTAGGCGACCTGATAGCGGCCGGACGGCTGCGAGTAAGGCACCACACCCGGAACATTCTGCAGGGCGAGGAAGGTTTCGCTGCCGATCTGGTTGATCAGATCGACGGCGCCTCCGCGAATGGCCGCCTGCTGGCCGACCGATTCAGCCACCTGGAAGAAGCTGATCGAATCCAGGTGCGGCCGGTCCTTGTCCCAATAGGCCTCGTTGCGGACAATCCGCGTCGAAGTGCCCTGCTCGTGGCTTTCCAGCTTGAACGGGCCGGTGCCATTGGGATGTTCCGCCTGCTTGTCGACGCTGGCTGCCGGGAGGATGCGAGACCAGCGGCCGGCGCAGGAGGTCGGGAAATCGGCAAAAGGCTGGGTCAGATAGACACGCACGGCGTGGGTGCCTTCCGCCTTGGCCTCCTTGACGGGGCCGTAGACGCCAAAACCGTACCCGGCCCGCGCCTTGTCGAGGGTGCGCATGATGGTCGCGACTACATCTTCCGACGTGAAGTCGCTGCCGTCATGGAACTTCACGCCCTGACGCAGCTCGAACACCCATTCCTGGCCACCGGCCTCCGGCTTCCAGCTCGTCGCGAGCTGGGGGAGGATGCTAACGCCGTCGGCGGCAAACGTGGTCAGGTTGTCGAACATCGCACCGGACAGGGTCTGGCCGGCCGTCGACCCCGCGTTGAAAGGATCGAGCGAATCGATCGCGTTCGGGAATGCGAGCTTGAGGTCGCCGCCCTTCTTCACGGCCTGGGCAAACGCGCGCGATGCACCGATCAGCGTGTTGCCCATTGCGGCGGTGACGCCGGCGGCGAAAGTCGCCTCGAGAAAGCGACGCCGGCTGATGGCGTCGAAGATGGATTTCTGTCTGCTCATTGGTTTCCCCTTTGCTGATGAAGCCGCCCCGGGCGTCGCTTCACCGAACTGCCTTGACGTTGACAGTGACCTTGGAGCCCGCCACCGCGAGGGCGTAGATCGGGCACTGGTCCTGGTACATGCGCACGAGCTCTTCGGCTTCTTGTTGGCTGGTGCCCTCCACCACCGCATCGATGGTGATGAAGGTGAACTGGTTGGGCACCGCGGTTTCGCGACCGCAGGTCGCTACGAAGGAGGCCTTGAAGTTCGGGATCTCGCGTTTCCGGGCCTCTGAATTGACGATGATGGCGGCGCAGCCGGCGAGGCTCGCCAGCAGCATCTCGCCGGCCGTCGGCGCTTCGGGCGAAAGCCCCTCGCGCTTCGACGAGCCGTCGATGAAGAAGGGATAGCCGCGCACGCTCGCCATGATGCGGCGCGGCAGGTTGACCGTTTCGGCCGAGGCGGTGGCGGTCTCGATCTGGTTTTCCATGGGTTCCTCCGTTCTCAACCCGTCTGCTCGACCCGGAGCTGGACGACCGACAACGGCCCCTCGCGCCGCAGGAAGCGGCGGTAGGCGAAGGCGGACAGGTCCATTCCGGGATCGCCCTTGACGATCCAGTCACTCATCAGGCGCCCGGCCAGCGGGCCGAGCGCAAAGCCGTGGCCACTGAAGCCGGCCGCCACCAGCAGGCCCTCGGGGCCGACGACGGGCCCGAGGATCGGCATCATGTCGGGCGTGCACTCGCGGATGCCGGCCCACATGCCGACGAGGCGGGCCTCGGCGAGCGCCGGGAACACGGTGATCGCGCGGGCCGGACGCGGCTGCGCCTCGATCGGGCCGGCGAGCGACTTGTCGTAGGTGAAGCGCGTGTAGTCGGCGGCGTCGGCGGCCGCGCCCATGCGCACGGTGCCGTCGGCGAGCTGCAGCACGGCCATGTCCATCGAGGCGGTCTGCACGAAGGGCGTGGCCACCGGCGGCAGCGCCTCGGTGCGCATCAGCACGGCGCGGCTCGGATAGATCGGCAGGTAGACGTCGGCGAGCTGGGCGACGTAGGGCGACCACGGACCGGCCGCGATCAGCACGATCGGCGCCTCGATCCGGATATCCTTGCTGGCGACGCCGACCATGCGGCCCTGCTCGACCAGCATCTCGACCGCCGGCTGGTGGCAGAAGATCTGCGCGCCGGCCTCTTCCGCCGCCGCGGCGATCGCGGTCGTGGCGGTCGAGGCGTCGGCGGAGCCGTCCTCCGGGCAGTATTTGGCGCCGACGATGGCGTCGGTGATGCCCGGCGCCAGCTCCTTCACCCGGTTCGGGCCGATCAGCTCCGTCACCAGGCCGGTCGGCAGCTCGGCCTCGCGCATGGCGACGAGGCGGTCCATCTCCGCGTTCGTCTCGGCGACATAGAGATGGCCGTTGCGGCGATAGCCGGTCGGCCGGCCGAGCTCGGCGTCGAGCCCGCCCCACAGCCTGATCGCCGCGCGCGCCAGCGGCATCTCCGGCAGGACGCGACCCTGCTGGCGCACGCCGCTGCCGTTGCGGCCGGACGCCTCGGCGCCGATGATGCCGCGCTCCAGCACGGCGACGCGCTTGCCGGCCTGTTGCAGCCGCCAAGCCGTCGACAGGCCGACGATGCCGGCCCCGACAATGGCGACGTCGGCACGAACCGTCTTCGTCAAGCGGCGGCCTCCGAGCGTCCGCGACGGGCGACGGCCGCGGCCATGCGGTCGATCATCTCGTCGAGAATGCTGCGCGAGGTCGCGAAGTTGAGCCGCGCGTGGTGGGCGTAGGCGGGATCGAAGGTCTCGCCGGCGCTCATGCCGACCTTGGCTTCCTCGAGGAAGAACTGCTGCGCCGGCTTGTCGAGCTTCAAGCCCGAGCAGTTCAGCCAGGCCATGTAGGTCGCCTCGGGCTTGTGGAAGGTCACGCCCGGCAGGTCGGCGGCGACGCGCCTGGCCAGATGGTCGCGGTTGGCCGTCAGGTAGGCGAGCACCTCGTCGAGCCAGGGCTGGCTGTCGTCCCAGGCCGCGATGGTGGCGTCGATGCCGACGATCGAGGGCGCGCCGAGGATGCGGCGCGGGATGCGCTCGTGGAACTTGTCCTTCAGCTCCTGCGTGCCGAAATGGAGCACCGCGCAGCGCGTGCCGGGAATGTTGAAGCTCTTGGTCGCCGAGGTGATGGTGATCGTGCGGGCGCCGAGCTCGGGCGACAGCGACCCGAACGGAATGTGCTCGTGGCCGGGATGGACGAGGTCGGAATGGATCTCGTCCGACACCACGATCATGTCGTGGGCGAGCGCGATCTTCCCGATCCGCTCCAGCTCGGCACGGCTGAAGACGCGGCCGGTCGGGTTCTGCGGGTTGCACAGCATGACCATGCGCGTGCGCGGGCCGATCGAGGCCTCGAGCGCGTCGAAGTCGATCTCGTAGCGGTCGGCGCCGTCACGCAGCGGGTTGGCGACGAGCTGGCGCGCCAACGTGTTGATCGCCTCGTAGAAGGGCGGATAGGCCGGCGTCTGCAGAACGATGCCGTCGCCCTTCTCGGAGAAGGCCATGATCGGCGCGAAGGTGCCCTGGACGAGGTCGGCCACCGGCTGGACCAGCTTGGGATCGGTGTCCCAGCCGAAGAGGCTCTTCATGCGGCGCGAGAAGGCGGTGCCGACGGCATTTTCCGCCACGCCGCCCTCACGCAGGGGATAGCCCAGGTCCATCTGGTCGGAGAGCGCCGCGACCGCCTTGCGGATCGGATCGGCCAGCGCGAAATCCATCTCCGCCACCCAGGCGGGGATCACGTCCGGCTTGTACATGTTCCACTTGGCATGCCGGCGGGAGCGGAGGAATTTCTCGTCAAGTTCGAATCCGGTCACCTTCGCCTGTCTCCTCTCCTTGATTTCGATCACAGCTCGCGGGCGACCTTGGCGCCCTCGTAGATCGCCTGCTCGATCTGGCGCGGCGCCCAGCTGTCGCCGATCGCGTGCAGCGCCGGCACACGGCCCTTGAGGTCGTGATAGAGGCCGCGCTCGGCATTGCCGCGCGAGCACAACACCACGGTGTCGGCCGCAATCAGCCGCACCTTGTGGTTCATCGTCTTGACGCGCGCGCCCTCGGCGGTCGCCTCCACCACTTCCTCGAGCGGGTACATGCGGACACCGAGGTCGAGCAGCCGCTCGTAGAGGGGCCGCCAGGTGAGCAGGTCGACGTCCTGGCCGATGAAGAAGGCGCTGGAGACGAGGTGGACCTCGTGGCCGGCAAGCGCCAGCTTCTCGGCGATCGAGGTGCCCTGATAGCGCCCGTCCCAGTCGCCGATGACGACGCGCTTGCCCACGCCGACATCGCCCGCCAACACCTCGCGGCCCGACGCCACGTTGGGCAGGTCGGCGCCGGGGATGGGCGGGCGCTGGTCGGACGAGCCGGTCGCCACGATCACCACGTCCGGCTTGGCGGCGAGCACGTCGTCCGCGCTGACGGCGCTGCCGAGGCGAATCTCTGCGCCGTGCTTGCGCGCCTGCCGGTCGATCCAGTCTACCATGCGGGCATAGCCGGCGCGGTGCGGCGTCTCGGCCGCGAGCCGGACCTGGCCGCCGGTGACGGCGCCCTTCTCGTAGAGCACGACGGAATGGCCCCGCTTGGCGGCGACGCGCGCGGCCTCCAGCCCGGCCGGGCCGGCGCCGACGACGACCACGCGCTTGGGCGCATCGGTCCGTGCCAGCGGCTCCCACCAGACCTCGCGGCCGCTACGCTGGTTGTAGATGCAGGTGATGTCGATGAAGCGCTGCTGGCGGCCGAAGCAGCCCTCGTTGCAGTAGATGCACTCGCGGATGTCGTCGAAGGCGCCCTGCGTGATCTTGGCGACGAGCTCCGGCTCGGCGATCTGGGCGCGCACCATGACGACGGCGTCGGCGCTGCCCTCGTTGACGATGCGGGCAGCCTCGTGGGCGTCGCCGATCTTGCCGACCACGAAGACCGGCACCGGAACGACCTGCCTGATGGCCCGCGCCATGTGGACCAGCGGCGCGTAGGGCTCGGCGATCGTCGGATAGTGCTTCGAGCGGCTCCACATGCTGGCATTGGTGCCGGCGCTGACGTCGATGAAGTCGAGCTTGCCCCATTCCTGGAACAGCTTCGCATAGCGCACGCCGTCCTCCAGGTGGTAGCCGTCGGCGACCAGCTCGTCCGCGCTGAAGCGGATGCCGAGGATGAAGTCCGGCCCGACGGCTTCGCGGCAGGCCTGCAGCACCTCGCGCGCCATCCTCAGGCGGTTTTCCTCGCTGCCGCCATATTCGTCGGTGCGGTGATTGGATTCAGGGGACAGGAACTCCTGTACGAGATTGCCGTGCGCGAAGGAGAGCGACACGCCGTCGAGGCCGCCTTCCCTGCAGCGCCGCGCGGCCGCCGCGAACTGCTGCACGATCGCCGCGATCTCGTCGATCTCTAGTTCGTGCGGGATGTCGCGGGTGCGGTCCATCGGCAGCGGCGACGGCGCCTTGGGCGGCGCACCGTTCGCACCCATCGTGTTGACGCGGCCCGAATGCGACAGCAGGCAGAAGATCCTGGCGCCCTCGGCATGGACCACATCCGCAACGCGGCGATAGCTCGGGAGGACGCGATCGTCGATGTTGCGCATGTGGAAGAGGCCGCCGGTCACGCCGATCGGCGATTCGTCGATGGCCGTGGCCTCCAGGATGACGAGACCGACGCCACCCCTGGCGCGCTCGCGCTGGTACGCGACGAGGCGCTCGGGAACGTTGCCGTCGGTGCCGAAGCCGGTGCCGTGCGGGCCGAAGACGACGCGGTTGCGCAGCGTGATGTCGCCGACCTTGAGCGGCGACAGGAGGACGTCGAACTCCGACCCTCCCTGCGCGCCCGATGCCGCCGCAGCTTCCGGCGCCGATGGCCGCTCCGAACCGATATGCGCGTCCATCCTGTCCTTGCTCTCCTGGGAAATCAGCCTGGGGTGCACTTTACATACTGATTGATCGGAAATATGTTTCGATTTCATACCGATCGGTTGGAAATATCTAGCCCGGCATTTCCCAATGCGCAACGGTGAATCTTTCGTTGTGGATAGGACGACGCGAAAGGGGGTTGCGGTTGCGGCCAGGATGGCGAAAACCGAACCTTCAGGGCGAACCGAAACCGAAGGGCATGCCGCGATGGACGCCGAGGTCACCACTGCCCCACGCCGCAAGGTGGGGCGTCCCCCAACAGGCGAGGATCCGCGCGCCTACATCCTCAAGGTGTCGGCTAAGTTCTTTTCGGAAAGGGGCTTCGAGGGCAGCTCGCTGACCAAGCTGGCGGCGGGCATGAAGATGTCCAAGGCCTTCATCTACCACTATTTCAGCACCAAGGAGCAGTTGATCGACGAGATCACGCTCGACACGCAGATAAGGCTGATCGACCGCACCCGGCGCCGGCTCGCCGAGAGCGACAGCTACGCCGAGAAGGTCAGGCTGTTCATGGTCGAGCACGCCGAGTTCCTCGACGAGAACTTCCACGAGATGCGGGCGGCCAACTACAGCTTCGCCGGCAACATGAGCGAGCAGGTGGCGGTCAAGGCGCGCCAGAACAACGCCGACTACCTGCGCGTCATCGTCGACGTCTTCAACGCGGGCACGGCCGCCGGCGAACTCGTGGCCGACAACCCGCCGCTCTCGGCGCGCGCGGTGTTCTCGCTGATCCATTCGCTGTCGCGCTGGTACCGGCCGGGCTCGGAGAAGTCGGCCGTCGTCTACGCCAACGAGTTCTTCGGCATCCTCGCCAAGGGCATCCTGCCGTCCGACACGCAACCGCGGAACGGACCGGCCGCAAACTGAAGGGAGCGGAGAAGACCGGCATGACCTACAAGCCGCACAGCTCGCACTGGGGCGCGTTTTCCGCCGCCGCCGTCGGGGACCGCATCGACGTCGTGCCGCATCCGGACGACCCCTGCCCCTCGCCGATCCTCGACAATCTGCGCGACGCGCCCGGCCACCGCAGCCGCGTGCGCAAGCCCGCCTTCCGCAAGGGGTGGCTCGACGGCGGGCCGGGGCCGGACACACGTCGCGGCAGCGACGGCTATGTCGAGCTCGAATGGGACGAGGCGATCCCGCTGATCGCGGCCGAGCTTACCCGCGTCGAGCGCGAATACGGGCCGGGGCGGGTGTTCGGCGGCTCCTACGGCTGGTCGAGCGCCGGGCGCTTCCACCATGCGCAGAGCCAGGTGCACCGCTTCCTCAACACGGCGCTCGGCGGCTATGTCAGCAGCTACGGCACCTACAGCGCGGGCGCGGCGCAGGCGATCATGCCGCACGTCATCGGCGGGCTCGACAAGGTGGCGCGCACGGACGATCTGTGGGGCGAGCTGGCGACCACGACCGAGCTGGTCGTCGCCTTCGGCGGCATGCCGGTGCGCAACGCCATGGTCTCGGCCGGCGGCGTGAGCCGGCACGTGGCGCTGCCCTCGATGACGGCGGCACACAGGCGCGGGGCGCGCTTCGTGATGTTCAGCCCGCTGCGCGACGACATGCCGGCCGAGGTCGAGGCCGAGTGGCACGCCAACCTGCCGCTGACCGACACGGCGATCATGCTCGGGCTCGCACATGTGCTGATCACGGAAGGCCTCGCCGACCGCGCCTTCCTCGACCGCTACTGCGTCGGCTTCGACCGGCTGGCGGACTACGTGACCGGAAAGTCGGACGGCGTGGCCAAGACGCCCGAATGGGCGGAGGAGATCTCGGGCATCGACGCCGACGCGCTGCGCGAGCTGGCGCGGGCTATGGCCGCGCGCCGGACGCTGGTCACCGTCAGCAACTCGCTGCAGCGCGCCGAGTTCGGCGAGCAGCCGGTGTGGATGGGAATCGCGCTCGCCGCGCTCACCGGCCAGATCGGCCAGCCCGGCGGCGGCTTCTCCTATTCGCTCGGCGCCATCGGCAATGTCGGCAAGCGGGCGCTGGGCGTCCCCATCCCGACCCTCAACCAGGGCAAGAACGGCGTCGGCGACTTCATCCCGGTCGCGCGCATCACCGACCTGCTGCTCAACCCCGGCGCGACGCTGGAGTTCAACGGCAAGGTGCTGACCTATCCCGACATCCGGCTCGTCTACTGGGCCGGGGGCAACCCGTTCCACCACCATCAGGACCTTTCGCGGCTGCGCGCCGGCTTCGCGCGGCCCGACACGATCATCGTCCACGAGCAGTTCTGGACGGCGACGGCGCGGCATGCCGACATCGTGCTGCCGGCGACGATGACGCTCGAGCGCGACGACATCGGCGCCTCGCAGAACGACACGAAGATGATCGCGATGAAGCAGGTCGTGGCGCCGCAGGCCGGCGCGCGCGACGATTTCGAGATCTTCGCCGACCTGGCCGGCGCGCTCGGCCGGCGCGACGCCTTCACCGGCGGCCGCACGCAGCGCGAGTGGCTGGCGGAGATGTACGAGCCGACGCGGGCCGCGCTCGCCGCGCTCGGCCGCAACGCGCCCTCCTTCGAGGAGTTCTGGGAGCAGGGCGAGATCGAGCTTCCCACGGCGACCGATCCGGGCCTCGTCCGAGGCTTCGTCCAGTCGCCCGAGACCGCGCCGCTGCCGACGCCGTCGGGCCGGATCGAGCTGTTCTCCGACACGATCGCCGGCTTCGGCTATGCCGACTGCGCCGGCCATCCGAAATGGTTCGAGCCGGTCGAATGGCTGGGCGGCGCGCTCGCCGGGACCTACCCGCTGCAGCTCGTCGCCAACCAGCCGGCGAACCGGCTGCACAGCCAGCTCGACTTCGGCGCGGCGAGCGCCGGGCGCAAGCTGAACGGGCGGGAGGTGGCGCGCATCCACCCGGACGACGCCCGCGCGCGCGCGATCGCGACCGGCGACACCGTGCGCCTGTTCAACGGCCGTGGCGCCTGCCTGGCAACGGCGGTGGTGACCGAAGACGTGCGGCCGCGCGTCGTGCAGCTATCGACCGGCGCATGGTTCACGCCGGCCGGCACGGACGACCCGACCTGCCTGCAGGGCAATCCCAACGTGCTGACGCGGGACGTGGGCACGTCGCGGCTGGCGCAGGGCTGCTGCGGCCAGCTCACGCTGGTCGATGTCGAGCGCTTCGACGGCGAGGCGCCGGCGGTCGACCCCTACGCGCCGCCGCTCGCGCGCGGATAGTGACGGACTGCTCAGACGCCCAGATAGCGGTGCAGGATCGCCGGCGTGCGCTTCAGCTCGTCGGCCGTGCCGTCATAGACGATGTGGCCGTTGTTGATGATGTAGGCGCGACTCGCCAGCGCCAGCGTGGCGGCGAGGTTCTGCTCGACCAGCACGATCGTCTGGCCGGCATTGGCGAGGTCGCGGCAGGCGCGAACCAGATCGTGCACGATGACCGGCGCCAGGCCCTCGAACGGCTCGTCGAGCAGGATGATCTTGGGGTCGCGGACCAGCGCGCGGGCGATCGCCAGCATCTGCTGCTCGCCACCCGACAGGTCGGTGCCGCGGCTGGTGCGCCGCTCCTTGAGCCGCGGGAACATCGCGTAGATGCGCTCCAGCGGCCATTTGTTCTGGGCCGTCAGGCCGGCGAGGATGATGTTCTCCTCGACGTTCAGGCTGCCGAAGATGCGCCGGTTCTCGTGCACGAGCTGCATGCCGCGCCGCGCGATGCTGTGGGCCTTCTTGCCGGCGAGTTCCTCGCCGTCGAGCCTGATCGACCCGGCCCGCGGCGTCACCACGCCCATCAGGCTTTTCAGCGTGGTCGACTTGCCGGCGCCGTTGCGGCCGAGCAGCGCCACCACCTCGTGCTTCTCGACCTTGAGGCCGACGTCGAACAGGATGTGGCTGTCGCCGTAGTAGCTGTTCAGTCCGCTGACTTCGAGCAGGCTCATGCCATCTCTCCATGCACGCCGCCGAGATAGGCTTCCTGCACCTTGGCGTTGGTCTTGATCTCGGCCGGCGTGCCCTCGACCAGCACCTTGCCCTCCTGCAGCACGGTCACCTTCTCGACCAGCTCGAACAGCGAATCCATGTCGTGGTCGATGATGATCATGGTGCGGCCGCGGGCGATCGACTTCAGCAGCGCCACCGTCTCGACGCGCTCGCGCGGGCTCATGCCGGCCAGCGGCTCGTCGAGCAGCAGCAGGCTCGGCGAGGTGGCCAGCGCCAGCCCGATCTCCAGCCGCCGCTTCTCGCCATAGGCGAGCTCCGAGACCGGCGTGTCGAGCCGGGCGGTCAGGTTGACCAGCGCCGCGGTGCGCTCGACCTGCTCGTCGAGGCCGGGCACGCTGCGCAGGCTGCGGAACAGGTCCAGCCTGAACTTGCCCCGCGTCTCGCCGAGCGCGGCGATCGTCAGGTTGCGCCTCACGGTGAGGCGGTCGAAGAGCTGGTTGATCTGGTAGCTCTTGGTCAGGCCGAGCTGGCAGACGTCGGTGACGCCCATATGGGTGATGTCGCGGCCCTCGAAGACGATCTGGCCGGAGGTCGGCTGGACCTCGCAGGTGAGCATCTTGAAGAATGTGCTCTTGCCGGCGCCGTTCGGCCCGATGATGCCGCGCATCTCGCCATGCTCGACGCTGAAGTCGATGTCGCTGTTGGCCATCAGGCCGCCATAGCGCTTGCTCAGGCCGGTCGCCTTCAGGATCGGTCCCGAGGTCGAAGCCCCACCACGCTGGCGCGCCGGCATCGGCTCGATCTTCGACGGATCGAACGGCGCGGCGGCGGCTCCCTCGGCCGCGGCTTCCGGCTCGGCGCGGCCGTTGCGGTCCGTCGCCAGCCTGTAGAGGTCGACGATCGCGCCGACGATGCCGCGGCGCAGGAAGACCACCAGCAGCACGAAGACGATGCCGAGCACCAGCTTCCAGGTGGCGCCGAGATGCAGCGTGTTCTGGAAGAAGTCAGCCAGGATGAGCCAGACCGACGCGCCGACCAGCGGCCCGAAAAGCGTGCCGGCGCCGCCGATGGCCGTCATTATGACGACCTGTCCCGACGTCTCGAACATGAAGGCGTCCGGCGGCATGAAGCCCTGCATCGTGGCGAGCAGCCCGCCGGCGAAGCCGGCATAGATGGCGGCCACGATGAAGGCGGTGAGCTTGTAGCCGTGGATGTTGTGGCCCAGCGCCGCCGCGCGCAGCGGGTTGTCGCGGATGGCCGACAGGATCGCGCCGACCGGCGAGCGGACGATGCGCAGCGCGACGACGATGCCGACGAAGTACCAGAAGGCCAGGAACGAATACATCGACCAGTCGGTGTTGAACTTCAGCACCGTGAAGCCGAGGTTGAACTGCGGCTGCGGCACGCCGGGCAGGCCGTTCTCGCCGCCGGTGAAGGCCGACAACGGGTTGAACTCGACGAAGAAGAAGACCTCCGCGATCGCCACCGTGATCATGGCGAAGTAGATGCCCGTCCTTCTCAGCGCGATCAGGCCGATGACGTAGCCGACGACGCCGGTCACGGCCGCGCCGATGATGATGGCGATCATCACCTGGTCGAAGCCGGCCTCGGTCAGCAGATAGGCCGCGAACATGCCGCCCGTGCCGTAGAAGGCGGACTGGCCGAAGGACAGAAGCCCGGTGTAGCCGAACAGAAGGTCGAAGCCGATGCCGAACAGGCCCCAGATCAGGATGCGGTTGATCGTGCTCGGCGAAAAGCCGAGCCACGGCAGGACGAAGGGCAACAGGATGAGCGCGACCGCGGTCAGCAGCTCGGCGAGATAGGGGCGCTTGATGTTCATGACGGGCTGCCCCTACTCGCGACCGGCGACGCCGAGCAACCCGTGCGGGCGCAGCACAAGCACCAGCGTCATCGCGACGAACAGCATGATGTAGGAGTAGCCGGGGTTGAACATCGAGGTGATCGAGATGATCTCGCCGGCGATGAGGCCGCCGAGGACGGCTCCCGGGAAGGAACCGACGCCGCCGATGACCACCACCACGAAGGTCTGCACCAGGATCGCCTCGCCCACGTCTGGCGCGATCGACACGACCGGGGCGTTGACGATGCCGGCGAAGCCCGCGGCCATGGCGCCGATGCCGAAGACCAGCATGAAGACCTTGTAGACGTCGATGCCGAGCGAATCGACCATCACCGAATCCTCGATGCCGGCGCGCACGATCATGCCGATGCGGGTCTTGTAGAGGACGATGTAGAGCACGATCAGCGCCACGGCGACGATGCCGAGCAGCGCCAGCCGGTAGGTCGGGTAGATCATGAAGCCGAGATTGGTGATGCCCTGGAAAAGCGGCGGCGGCGGCGTGGTCTGCGACAGGCTGCCGAAGAAGTAGCGCACGGTCTCGACGAAGACGATGCCGAGGCCGAAGGTGACGAGGAGCTGATCCTCGTGCGGCCGCGTATAGAAATGGCGAATGATCAGCCGCTCCACCACCACGCCGACCAGCATGACGAAAAGGGAGCCCGCCACCACCGCGACGATGAACGAGTCCGTATAGGTGTACGCGACCCAGCCGGCGTAGCCGCCGAGCATGAACATGGCGCCATGGGCGAGGTTGAGCACGCCCAGCGTGCCGTAGATGATCGTCAGGCCGGAGGAGATCAGCGCCAGAAGCGCGCCGAGCACCAGCCCGTTGAAGCATTGGGAGATGAAGTTTGCCCAGTTGACCACGGGATCGTCCGCGCTTTTCGGAGGTGGATGTTCGCTAGCGTCGCGCCGGCCCCACGGGGAACAGGAGCTTTCCCCATGGGGCGGCGGGCGCCTTCAACGATCGGGAGCCGTCCCCGCGCCGGCGGCGCGGGGAAAGCGGTGCATGCCGCTCAGGTGTAGTCGCCGAGCTGGCAGCCGAACTCATCCGGCTTCTGCATCAGGCCCTCGCCGGGAACGACTTCGAGAACCTCCCAGTAGTCCTCGTCGTTCTTCATGTCCTTCTTGGCCTTGCCGCGGACGATGACGACGGGACGGATGCACTGGTGGTCTTCGGGCCGGTAGTGGACGTCGCCGAGGAGAGACGGGATGGTCTCGCCCTTCTCGTACTGCTTGATGACGTCCGGCGGATAGAAGCTGCCCGCTTCCGAAACCATCCGCGCCCAATGGGCGAAGCTGACATAGGCGTTCTCGGCGCCCCACTCCGGCCGATAGCCGAACTTCGCCTGGAAGGCTTCGACGAACTGCTTGGCCAGCGGATACTGGTCCTCCTGCGTCCACCAGAAATCGGTCGCCGCGAAGACGCCCTCGGTGATCTCCGGCCCCACTTCCTTGGCGAGGAACGGAATCTGGTAGGGAATGACGAGCGTCATCTTGGGCAGGAGGCCGAACTGCTTGGCCTGCTGCGTCGAGAGCACCGCGTCGCGGCCCCAGTTGACGTTGATGAGGAACTCGGCGCCGGAATTGGCGATGTTGGTGAGATACTGGCTGTAGTCCTGGGTGCCGAGCGGGGACACCTGGTTGGTCACCATCTCCCAGCCGCCATTGGCGGTCAGGTAGTCGTTGACCGACTTGGTCACCGTGTGGCCGTAGGTGTAGTCCGGCGTCATGAACGCCGCCTTCTTGCCCTTGCCGAACTGCTTCAGCAGCACCGGGCCGATCGCGGCCGCGGCGGTCTGGCCGAAGAAGTTCTGGCGGAAGCCGTAGCGCACGCAGTCCTTGCCGGTGGTGTCGTTCGAACCGGAGATGGCGGCGACGTAGAGCACCTTCTCGCGCTGCGCGAACTTGTTGAGCGCCACCGCGACGGCCGACGAGGTCGAGCCGGTCATCAGGACGATCTTGTTCTGGTTGATGAAGTTCTGCTGCAGCTCGACGGCCTGGTTGGGCTTGGCCGCGCTGTCGGCGGAGAGCAGCTCGACCTTCTTGCCGAGCAGGCCCTTGTCGACCTTCGGCGCGATCGCCTTCATCAGGTCGTGGCTGGTGTTGATGTGCTCGACGGCGAGCTGCCATCCCTTGAGCTCATCCGCGCCCTGCACCGCATAGGCGCCCGTGAGCGGCACCGCGGCGCCGACATAGATCGTGTCGCCCTTGCTGCCCTCGGGCCAGGTTCCCATCGGCGCCTTGTCGTCGGCCCACACCAGGTTCGGCATGCCCATCGGCAGCATGGCCGCACCGGCGAAGCCGGCGCCGCCCAACAGCGCCTGACGGCGCGTCCAGTTCATGTTTCGAGACATCGTCTTCCTCCCTTGCGCAGCGCCGCCGGCGGTCGGACGTTTCGCGAATGCCACAGGAGTAACGGCGTCCGGAAAGGCTGCGGCACGGGCGTCAGACGCCCGCCGCGCAATTCCTCCCGAACCAAGCTCCTCCGCCGAGTCCGAGGGGGAGTAAACAGCAGCAAGCTGAGCCAAATCTGACCCGAAGCTGACTGGAAGCTGAATTGAGGGTTAGACGGCCCTTACTTTAGGCGAAGGGCGACGTCGAGCGTGGCGAGCAGGACGGCGAGATGGCCGGCCGCCACGCCGCTGTCGCCCTCGCCTTCGCGAAGCGCGATGATGCTCTCCTCCAGGTCGAGCGCGGCCTCGCCGACCTCGGCATAGCCAAATGTACCGGCAGCGCCGCCAAGACGGTGGGCAAGGAGCTGGATGTCGGCGAGCGCGCCGTCGTCGTCGGCCTCGTCGAGCGCCGCGGCCAGCGCGGCGAAGGCCGCGCGGTCGCCGGCCAGACGCTCGGCGAACGTGCCGTCCGGATCGAGCAGCGCCAGCTCGGCCGCCGTCGGCGCCTTATGCATCTGCGGCAGGCGGCCGCCGCTGCTGCTCGACGAGACGGTAGCCGATGCCGCGGCGGGTCTCGACCTCGGCGTCGGCGCCGGCCCCGCGCAGCGCCTGGCGCAGCTTGTAGACATGCGCCTCGATGGCGTTGCCGGAGACCTCATCGTTGAAGCCGTAGAGGGCTTCCTCGATCATCCGCTTCGGCGTCATGTGGTTCTTGCGGCGGACCAGCAGCTCAAGAAGCTGGAACTGCTTCAGCGTCAGCGGTAGGCTGGCGCCGTCGACCACCGCCTCCAGCGCGTCGCGGTCGACGACGATGTTGCCGATCGTCAGCCGGCTTTCCTTCAGCGGCGAGGGCCGGCGCAGCAGCGCGCCGACGCGGGCGCGCAGCTCCGGCACGGCGAAGGGCTTGACCAGATAGTCGTCGGCGCCGCTGGCCAGACCGCTGACCTTGTCCTCCACCTTGCCGCGCGCCGTCATCATCAGGATCGGCGTGGCGATGGCGCGCTTGCGCATCTCGCGCACAAGGTCGAGCCCGTCGCGGTCGGGCAGGCCGAGGTCGACGATCATCAGCGCATAATCGGTGGCACGCGCCGCCACCAGCGCATCCTCGGCGAAGCCGATCACATCGACGATCAGGCCGAGCGAGCGCATCTCGCGGCCGACGAGGCCGGCGACGTCGCGGTCGTCCTCGACGACGAGGATGCGCGCGGGCGCCCCGGCGAGCTGGCCGATCGCCTCGCCTTCTGCCGGATCTGCGGCCGCTTCGTTGTTCATCATGCCGTCAGCTCGCGATTTCGTTCGATTGTGTGAGGCTTGTCGCTCAAAAACAAGAGGTCTACACATGCCGCAGAGGCCCGAAGACGGCCCGCACGGGAGGATATACATGGCGACGTCGGTCCTGATCGCCGATGACGACCCGAGCATCTCGCGCGCGCTCTCCTTCCTGATGCAGCGCGAGGGCCACGAGGTGCGCACCGTGACCGACGGCGAGCAGGCGTTGGCTGCGATCGAGATGCAGCCGCCGGACGTCGTGCTGCTCGACATCATGATGCCCAAGGGCAACGGCTACGAGATCTGCCGCACGCTGCGCGCCAACCCGTCCTACGACGGCGTGCGCATCGTCATGCTGACGGCCAAGGGCGGCGAAGCCGACCAGCGGGTGGGCATGGCGCTCGGCGCCGACGCCTATATCAGCAAGCCGTTCGCCATCGGCGAGGTCGTCTCCTGCGTCAAGGACGTGCTGGCGCGCCGCCGCGGCCGCACCGCCCCGCCGGAAAGGGCGCGACGCCCGAAGGCCGGCGCGGCGAACGCCTAGGGCACGGCGATGCTGCGCAGGACGGCCAGGCGCGACCGCATGATCGGCCTGTTCGCGGCCGGCGCGGTGCTGCTCAACCCACCGATCCTCAACCTCGTCGGCGGCACCGTGTTCGGCTGGCCGGCGCGCTATCTCTACTTCTTCCTGGCCTGGGCCGTGCTGATCGCAGCGGTGGCGGTGGTCAGCGAGCGCGGCGGCGGCCCCGCCGACGAGCGCGACAGGGACGGCCAGCGCCGATGAGCCAGCCGACCATCGTCGTCGTCGCGATCGCCTACCTGCTGCTGCTGTTCGCGATCGCCTGGGCCGTGGAGCACAGTTCCGGCCGCATCTCGCGGCTGACCGGTTCGAGCATCGTCTACACGCTGTCGCTGGCCGTCTACTGCAGCTCGTGGACCTTCAACGGCGGCGTCGGCAAGGCCTCGCAGACCGGCCTCGACTTCCTGCCGATCTATCTCGGGCCGACGCTCGTCTTCTGCCTGGCGCCGCTCCTGCTGCGGCGGATGCTGCGCATCAGCCAGGCCAACCGCGTCACCTCGATCTCGGACCTGATCGGCTCGCGCTTCGGCAAGAGCGCCAGCCTCGCCGCGCTCGTCACCCTGATCGCCGTGATCGGGCTGGTGCCCTACATCGCGCTGCAGCTCAAGTCGATCTCCAGCGGCCTGATCGCGCTCAGCTCCGGGGTGATGACGCACAGCCTGGCTGGCTCGATCATGCTCGACGGTGCCTTCTGGTCGGCGATCGTGCTGACGATCTTCGCCATGCTGTTCGGCAGCCGCAGCATCCGCCCCGGCGAGCACCATCCGGGCATGGTGGTGGCGGTGGCAGCCGAATCGATCCTCAAGCTGGTCAGCCTGACGGCGATCGGCCTGTTCGTCGTCTACGGGCTCTATGGCGGCTTCGGCGACCTGTTCACCGAGGCCGGCAAGGTCCCCGAGATCCGCATGATCTTCGACCAGATCCCGGCCGGCTACGGCTACAACTGGATCAGCATGACGGTGCTGGCCGCGCTCGCCGTGTTCTGCCTGCCGCGGCAGTTCCAGGTCATGGTGGTGGAGAACGTCGACGACCGCCACCTCAACCGCGCGGCCTGGCTGTTCCCGCTCTACCTGCTGCTGATCAACCTGTTCGTGCTGCCGATCGCGTTCGCCGGGCGCATGATGCTGCCGGAAGACACCGACCCGGACAACCTCGTGCTGGCCCTGCCCTACGCGACCGGACATCCGATGCTGGCGCTGATCGCCTTCCTCGGCGGCCTGTCGGCGGCGGCCAGCATGGTGGTGGTGGAGACCACGGCGCTCAGCCTGATGGTCTGCAACGACGTCGTCATGCCGGCGCTGCTCAGGGTCAGGCGGCTCGGCCTGAGCTCGCGTTCGGACCTGACGCGGCTGCTTTTGTGGATCCGGCGTGCCGCGATGGTCGTCATCATGGCGCTCGGCTACATGTACATGCGCCACGACAGCGCCCAGTTCGCGCTCGTCTCGATCGGGCTGATGTCGTTCGTGGCGGTGGCGCAGTTCGCGCCGGCCATCCTGTGCGGCATCTACTGGCGCGGCGCCACCCAGGCGGGCGCCTTCGCCGGCATCACCAGCGGCTTCCTGATCTGGTGCTACACGATGCTGCTGCCCTCCTTCGCCCGCTCCGGCGCACTCGACATCAACTTCCTCGTCGACGGCCCATTCGGGATCGCGCTGCTCAAGCCCTATGCGCTGTTCGGGCTCGCCGGGCTCGACCCGGTGACGCATTCCGCCTTCTGGTCGCTGCTGATCAACACGGCGATGCTGGTGGCGGTGTCGCTGGCCGGCCGCCAGCACCCGGTGGAGCGGGCGCGCGCGGCGATGTTCGTCGGCGCGGTGGAATCGGGCGAGGCGGCGCAGATCTGGCGCCGCACGGCGCTGGTGCCGGACCTCATGAGCCTGACGGCCCGCTTCATCGGCCGCGAGAAGGCGGCCGCCGCCTATGCCGGCTTCGCGCGCAGCCGCGGAGTCGACCCCGCGACGGCCGTGCAGGCCGATGCCGAGACGGTGCTGTTCTATGAGCGGCTGCTCGCCGGCGTGATCGGCGCGGCCTCGGCCCGCGTGCTGGTCGGCGCGATCGTCGAGGAGGAACCGCTCGGCGTCGACGAGATGATGCGCATCCTCGACGAGACGTCGCGGCTGATCGAGGCCAACCGCCAGCTCGAGGAGAAATCGCAGGAGCTCGAGGCCGCGACCGGCGAGCTCAAGGAGGCGAATTCGCGCCTGCAGGTCCTCGATCGGCTGAAGGACGACTTCGTCGTCACCGTCAATCACGAGCTCAGGACGCCGCTCGCCTCGATCCGCGCCTTCTCGGAGATCCTGCGCGACCATCCCCACCTGCCGGACGAGGAGCGGCTGGAGTTCCTGCGCATCGTGGTCACCGAATCGGAACGGCTGACGCGGCTGATCAACCAGCTCCTCGACCTGTCCAAGATCGAGGCGACCGGCTCGATGCCGGCGCAGCGTGCGCCGGTCGACCTGGCGCAGGTGGTGCGCGAGTCGGCCGCGGCGGTGCAGCAGGTGTTCGCCCGCAGCCGGGTCGAGCTGCGCATCGAGGTGGAGGCCGACCCGGCCGTCGTCATCGGCGACCGCGACCGGCTGGTGCAGGTGGTCATCAACCTGCTCGGCAACGCCGCCAAGTTCTCGCCGCCGGGTAGCGGCCGGGCGGTGCTGGCGCTGCGCCGGACGGGGCGCGATCTGGAGCTTTCGGTGGCCGACAACGGACCGGGCATCCGCGCCGAGGACCGCGAGGTGGTGTTCGAGCGCTTCCGCCAGCTCGGCGACACGATGAACGACAAGCCGCAGGGCGCCGGGCTGGGGCTGGCCATCTCGCACCGCATCGTCACCCAGCATGGCGGCCGCATCTGGGTGGAGGGGGCGGAGCACGGCGGCGCCGTCTTCAAGGTCCGCCTCGCCGCCGCCCCGCGCAGCAGGGCGCGTGCCGCCGAGCGCGCCGGCGGCAGCTACCTGCCGGCCTGACGCGGCGGCCGCGCGGACCGCCTCAGCGAATCAAGCTTTCTCGATTGTCCTTGCGGAAGCGCAAAGAGACGAAAATTCCCTCGGCTAGACTGGATGAGTCCATCCTTGGGAGGCGACCATGGCTGTAGGGTTCATCACCGGAATCAGAGAGTTCCTGAACAGGGCGGAGGCCTTTGCGCACGACCGCCGGGGCCGCATGGCCGTGCTGCGCGAGGTCGACGCGCTTCCCGCGGACGAGCGCGCCTGCATCCTCGAAGAGGCCGGCATGGGCTACGACGAGTTCGTCAACGCCATGATGACTCCGTTCGTCTCCGAGGACCTGAACGCGCGCGCCCTGCAATCCGTGGGCGTCGATCCGTCCGAATTCAGGACCCACCATATCGACTGGTCGCGGGAGATGCAGCGCCGCTGCATGACCTGCGCGGTCCGCAGCCGCTGCCGGCGCGACCTCGCCGCCGACGTGTTCGGGCTCCAGTACAGGCACTATTGCGCCAACGCCGAGAGCCTCAGCGAGATCGTCGCGGGCATGGCGCCGCGCGCGCAAGCCGTCCGGCCCAGCGCATCGGCCTGAGCGCCGGCAGATCCAACGAAACCGAGCCGCCGGCCCGGCCGGCAGTTCACGGGTGATCGTGCGTTCCGAGCCGGTGGTGCAGCCGCGCGTCGTGCGTCCTGAAATGCAGCGTGAACCAGTCGTCGAGGCGCTGCGAGAGCTGCCGCGAGGCGCCGTCGGGATCGGCCTCGTAGCCGTCCATGATGTCGCGGATCTCGTCCAGCAGCTTCTCGTGTGCTTCCTTGTGCTGGCCGAGATGGTCGTAGCGGTGGTCGCGCATGAATTTCTCCTCCAGCGCGAAATGCGCCGAGATGCCGCGCAGGATCTCGCCGAGGAACGCCGTGACGTCGGGCACCTTCGCCCCGGCGATCAGGCGTTCGTGCAGCGCGTTGATGAGGTCGATCAGCTCGCGGTGCTCGTGGTCGACCGCATCGACGCCGACGCTGTAGTGGCTTTTCCATTCGATCAGGGCCATCGGATGCTCCTTCCGCTATCCCATCAGTGAAAGACGAAACCGCCGGCATCGGCGCGGAAATCGATGACGCGGTTCGCCGCCGGCTCGATCCGGATCGTCCGCTCGGCGCGCCAGTCGAAGCCGCCCTCCGGCCGCTCGCCCATGCGCACGGCGACGTCGTGGCTTCCTGCCGGCAGCACGAAGCGCCGGTGCACCCGCGAGGGGCCGTCGCCGGCGATGCCGGACGGCGGCACCTCCGCCTCGAACATCCGCTTGCCGTCGATGTCGAACTCGACGCGGATCGGCGGCCGCCCGCGCGGGCAAATCTCCGGCCGGCGCATGTTGGGCGGCAGCTTGGCCAGCTCCTCCGGCGTCGCCTTGCGGCAGGCTGCCTTGCGGTCGGCACCGTGGCTGAACGAAAGGGTGAGCACGCCCGTGTCCTTGGGCAGGCTGTGATAGAGCGGCCGGTTCGACAGCGCCGCCACGCCCATGAAGACGAGGGCCAGCACGGCGAAGCGGGCAATCATCCTGAGCGCCTGCCTCATGCCTGCTTCTCCAGCCGGGCGTCGCCTTCCTCGGCCGCCTGCCGCGGCGCGGCGTCTGCCGGCGTTCCGAGCCGGGCGGCGAACGCCGCCTTCTCGGCCTGGTAGCGCCCGGCCTCGAAGGGCGAGGCCCAGATCGTGGCGAGCCGTTCGCGCGGCACGCGCTTGCGCAGATAGGGGTCGCGCGCGCCGGCGAAGCGCTGCTTCGTCCATTCGACGCCGAGCCGGTTGAAGCAGGCGCTTTCGCTGCATCCGGCCACCACCACGCCGTCGGCGAGGCCCTTGCTCAGGACGAAGTCGATCAGCGAGGGCGGCACCATGGCCACGCAGGGGAAGGCGACGACGCCGCCGACATCGCCGCCGCCGGCCCCGTGCTCGCAGGCGAGCACCAGCACGCGGCGCTCGCCCTTCAGTTCCGCCGAGGCGGCGATGACGCTCTCGCGCACCTCGGCGAGCGGCTGGCCGGGCAGGTCGATGCCGCTCCTGAGATCCTGAACCCGCCGGAACGGCGTCGAGGACGGGCAGGCGCCCATGCAGATGCCGCAGGACACGCACAGGTCGGCATCGACCTCGGCCTGATGCGGGAAGGGCTCGCCGTCGGTGCGCGGCACCAGCCGGATCGCCTCGTAGGGGCAATCCTCGACGCAGCGGTTGCAGCCGTTGCAATTGGGCAGGTCGACCGCCGCCGCCGGCGCCCGCCGGAACGGCGGCAGCCACGGCATGGCCGCGAGCATCACCGAAACGCCGACGAGCAGCCCCCACAGGCTCCATTCGCCCCACTCGTCCGCCAGCGGATAGAGCGGCAGGAACAGCCAGTCCAGCCCGACCTGCGCCGGCACGCGGGTCAGGTCGGCCGGCCCCTGGCTCAGCGCCGGCTTCCATAGCGCGACCGCCAGCAGGGCGGTGAGGATGAGGGCGGCCAGCAGACGCGGCGGGTTCACCTTCGGCCGAGAGATGCGCTGGATGTGGATCCACATGCCGAGCAGCAGGAGCAGCGGCACCGCGATGTGCAGGAACACCAGCAGCGAGAAGAAGCGGCTCGACAGGTGCTCGGGCGTCAGGAAGTTGCGCGCCAGCGGCTCGCCGAAGATGGGGAAGACGTCGAGCAGCTTCGCCGACACCACCGCCACATATTGCGCCAGCATGTCCCACACCAGCCAGTAGCCGGTGAGGCCCGAGATGTAGAGGAACCAGACCAGCGGGATGCCGGTGAACCAGGAGAACCAGCGCGTGCCGCGATAGCGGTCGAGCGAGAACTCGCGCAGGAGATGGGTCGCGACGGAGACCACCATCAGGTCGGAGGCGTAGCGGTGGAAGCTGCGCATCACGCCGGCATGATACCAGTGCGGGCCGCTGATCCATTCGACCGAGGAATAGGCGTCGACGATGCCGGTGTCGAAGAAGATGAAGAGGTAGATGCCGCTGACCGCGACCACCCAGAACAGGAAGAAGGAGATCGCGCCGAGCTGCGCCAGCGGGTTGAGCGCGGGCGAAAACAGCCGCTCCGCCCCCCGTTCGAGAATGTCGAAGACGCGGCGCAGGCCGGCCTTGAGGCCGCGCAGCGGCGGCCAGTCGTTCCTGCGACCCGTCTCGTCCGCACCTGCTGCCATGGTCATGCCCCCGCCCGCTCCGTGCGGCGGGCGCCGAGCCACATGCGCACGACGACCCAGGCCATCAGCACGAGCGACAGGGCGCCGGCGCCCATGCCCATGTAGATGCCGTAGTCGATGCGGTAACGGCCCGATTTGGGGTCGTAGACGGTGCACAGGAAGCGCAGCCGGTCGGCGAGCGCGGACGGCGTGACGGAGCCGACCGTGGTGCCGAACACCAGCTCCTTCAGCGGCTCGACCAGCACCGGAAGCGGGTAGTCGTCGCCGTAGACCTGGCGGTAGACGCGACCCTCGGCATCGAGGATCGTCGTCTGCGACACGTGGTCGAAGCCGCCGGCCGCGCCCGCATAGCTGAAGCCCACCTCGTCCAGCAAAGCATGCAGCACGGCGGGCGAAGCGCTCGCCACGTGCCAGAGCGGGTCGCCGTCGATGCTGTGGTCGATCGCGAAGGCGCGCATGCGCTGCGGCGTGTCGTTGCGCGCGTCGAAGCCGAGGGTGAGCACCTGGAAGGACTCGCCGCCCAGCGCGCGGCGCGCCTTCGCCACCGAGACCTTCAGCGTCTCCGTGCCGGCCGGGCAGACGGTGCTGCAGCTCGTGTAGATCAGGCTCAGCACCAGAGGGCGCCCCTTGAGGTCCGACAGCGCGAGCGTGCTGCCGTCGGACTGCAGCAGGCGGTGATCGCCGGTGGCGTTGCCGATCGCCGCCTCACTGCGCGCGAGCGCCTCGGCCGGGTCGATGCCGGCGGCGGAAACGGGATGTGCAGAGAGGCAGGCGACGAGCAGGCCTGCCGCGCCCAGCATGCGCACGGACATCACGCTCACCTTGCGAGCGCCGACAGGAAGATGCCGGCGACCAGCAGCAGGAGCTGCACCAGCGAGGCGAGGAAGTTCTGCATCGCCGCCTTGCGCGAGGGCGCGCGGTGGAGCCGCCAGCTCTTCCACAGGAACCAGCCGCCGCCTGCGGCCGCGAACAGCCCGTAGATCCAGCCCATGCCGAACAGAAGCGGCGCGAGCGAGAGCACGGAAAGCGTCGCCGTGTAGACCAGGATGGCAAACGTCCATTCGCGCTCGGGCGCGATCACCGGCAGCATCGGCACGCCGGCCGCGGCGTAGTCGTCGGCCTTGGCCGCGGCGAGGCTCCAGAAATGCGGCGGCGTCCACAGGAACAGGACGACGGCGAGGATGCCGGGCACCCATTGCGGCTGGGGATCGATCGCAGCCGCGCCCGCCAGCACCGCGAACGAGCCGGCCAGCCCGCCGACGACGATGTTCCATGCGGTGCGGCGCTTCAGCCAGACGGTGTAGACGAGCCCGTAGGTGACCGCGCCGAGGAACACGTAGAGCGCGGAGACGGTGCCGGCCGAGGCCCAGGCGAGCAGGATCGAGGCGCCGAGCAGGGCCGCGAACGTCACCGGCCAGACCAGGCCGGGCTTCAATTGCCCGCTGGCGAAGGGCCGTCCAGCGGTGCGCGCCATCATGCGGTCGCTATCGCGCTCGTAATAGTGGTTGAAGGCGCCTGCCGCGCCCGCGGCCCCGAGGACGGCGAGTGTCAGCGCCGCGATTTGTCCTGCCGAGGCAGGCTCGCCGGCGGTGGCGGCGAGCCCGGCCAGCGCGCTCGCCGCGATGGCCACGCCGATCCTGAGCTTGAGCAGAGTGACGACGATCCGTGCGGCGGCGAGCATGGCTTGTCCCTCCCGTTTCCCGTCAGCGCAGCAGCCAGATTTCCGACAGGTACTTCCAGTTGACGAAGTAGTAGAGGACGAAGGACAGGAAGAAGACCGAGACCAGGATGATGGTGCCGGGCAGCTTCACCGTCGCGTGGCTGCCGTATTCGGCGACCGTCGCCGCCTGCTTGTGCAGCGGGAAGGCGAGCGGCGCGTCGCCCTTGTCGAGGCGCTTGCCCCACAGCACGGTGCCGACCGTGATGAGGATGTAGAGGATGCCGCCGGCCGAGGCGATAACCGCCGCCAGCCCGTTCAGCCCCATCATCAGGAAGCCGCCGGAGGGCAGGTCGAACGGATGCATGGCGTCGGTGAGCGTGATGTCCCAGTGCCGGCGCGGGATGCCGAGCGTGCCGGCGCCCATCATGAACAGCGAGATGCCGCCGGCGCCGAGGCCGAACAGGTAAGGCTGCCAGCGCGCCAGCTTCGGCCAGATGATGTCGCGCTGGAAGATCAGCGGCAGCACATAGTAGGTCATCGCCATGAAGGCGAGCGTGGTGCCGGCCACCACCGTGCCGTGGAAATGGCCGGGCACGTAGATGGTGTTGTGCATCAGCAGGTTGAGCTGCTCGGTGCCGAGCACGACGCCGGAGATGCCGCCGATGAAGCCGAACATGACGAGCGACAGGAACATGCCGGCGAAGGCCGGGTTGCCCCACGGCGCCTTGCGCAGCCACTCGAAGGCGCCCTTGGTGTAGCCGTTGCGCCGCTGGGCAGCCTCCAGCGCGCCGGGCACGGTCAGGCCGTGGATCAGCGAGCCGAGCACGGCGAGATACATCAGGTAGCTGGTGTTGACGATCTTCCAGGTGGCGCTCATGCCGGGATCGGCGAGCAGATGGTGCGCCGAGGCGAGCTGAAGGAAGAGGATGTAGAGCAGGAAGGCCGTGCGGGAGACCTTCTCCGACAGCGGCTTGGCGCCGATGGTGAGCGCGCCGATCGCGTACCAGACCGAGACGTGCGCGGCGACGTTGATCTGCTGCGAGGAATGGCCCATCCCCCACCACACGACCTTGTACATCAGCGGGTCGATCTCGGCGACGAGGCCGAGCGACCACAGGAAGGTCGGAACGAGGATGATGGCGCCGGAGGCGAGCGTGAAGACTGCGATGATGGCCGCCGTCAGCGCGCCGAAGGTGACCAGCGGGATCGACCCCTCGTAGGTGTGCTCGGCATGCGCGATCACCAGGGTGCCGAAGAAGATGCCGACGCCCAGCAGCGCGCCGACCGCGAACAGGATCAGGCCGAGATAGAATTGCGGCGCAGCCTGCATCGGCGGATAGGAGGTGAACATCACGCTGGAATCGCCCTGGAACACGGCGACGTTGGTCATGATGGCGCCCACCACCATCAGCCCGAACGCGGTCCAGGCGATCCGCGGCGCGGCGAGACGCGAGCCGAGCAGCACGGCCGAGGCGAAATAGAGGAGGGCGATCTCGAAGAAGATGATCCAGAACAGCAGCACGTTGGCGCCGTGCCCGGTGAGCACGAGATAGAACCATTCCGACGGCAGCAGGTGCACCGCCGGCCAGCGGGTGAGCGCCACAAGCAGGCCCATCAGGCCGCCGACGGCGAGGAAGATCACCGCCGCCACGGCATTGGCCTTGATGAGCCGCTGCGCGGCGATGTCGACCTTGAGCCCGGTGAAGCGGCAGGTCCGGAAGACCGCGGCCAACCGCGATCCGGGATAGGAAGCGTCAATGGCTGTCATGGTCCTCTCCGCCCTATTCGACGACGCGGATGCGGCCGGTCATCAGGTGATGCCCGATGCCGCAATATTCGTTGCAGGCGATGCCGAAATCGCCGGCCTGGGTCGGCGTGAGCGTGATGATCTGCTCGTAGCCGGGATGGATCGAGATGTTGATGTTGACCGGCTGGAGCGAGAAGCCGTGCTGCCAGTCGAGCGACGACAGGTGGATGCGGTAGCTCTGCCCCTTCTTGAGCTCCAGCACGGGCCACCATTCCCACAGCCGCGCGAGCAGGTAGACGTCCTCGCCCGCCGGCGGGCGCACCACCGGCACGCCGCCCGCCTCCTCGCCGACCTGATATTTCTCGGCGAAGGCGGTGACCTTCTCCTCATAGGCCGCCGGCGTGACCCTGTAGGTCTCGGTAGACAGGTTCTGCCCGCCGATGAAGTGCCAGGCGATCATGAAGACGAACATGAACAGGCCCCAGAGGAAGGCGACGACGATCCAGCCGACCTCGACGCGCTCGATCGGTTCGTTCCACCAGAGCCGGTTCCTGGGCGGTGAGATTGCCATCTCGCGATCCTCCGGCGATCAGGGGGCGACGGGGATGGATGCGATCTCCATCACGCCCCAGACGATGTAGAGGACGGTCGGGATGGTGATCCCGATGAAGAGCAGCAGGAACGGGTTGTCCAGAAGCTGCTGCATCGCGGGCACCCGCTCGGGGCGCGCTTCCGGTTCCGGTTTGTCGCTCATCGCAATCCTCCTGACGGTCGATCGCGCCTGATGTAGCAGGCCGGTTCGTCCGGCCCTCTTGACCGAAGTCAAGCACCGTTTCCGGGCCGCCGGCGCGCGCCGCCAGATTGCGCTCGCGCAAAGTCGCCGGGCGCCCGATGTGGTCTTCTGTCGGTGGAGGATGGCGGGATGAGCAAACAGGTCATCGACCCAGGCGACCGCGAGGCGATCCGGTCCGCGCCGATGTTTTCCGGCCTGCCCGCGCAGGCGTTCGACATTCTGCTGGCGCAGTCGGAGCTGCAGTTCCGGGCGCGGCGCTCGACGCTGTTCGAGCAGGACGAGGAGGCCACCACCTTCTATCTGGTGCTCGACGGCTGGGTGAAGCTGTTCCGCATGACGGCGAGCGGCGACGAGGCGGTGGTCGGCACGTTCACCCGCGGCGAATCCGTCGCCGAGGTTCCCTGCCTCACCGGCGGCATCTACCCGGTCAGCGCGGAGACCGTGACCGACGCGCGGCTGCTCGCCGTGTCGTCATCGAGCTTCGCGACGCTGACCCGCTCGCACCCCGAGATCTGCCTGCAGATGGTCGCCTCCATCTCGCTGCACCTGAAGGAGCTGGTCGACCAGATCGAGGAGCTGAAGGCGCGGACCGGCCCGCAGCGGCTGGCCAATTTCCTGGCCGGGCTGGCGCCGGTGTCGCGCGGCCCCTGCACCATCGCGCTCCCCTACGAGAAGCTGCTGATCGCCGGCCGGCTCGGCATGAAGCCGGAGAGCCTGTCGCGCGCCTTCCAGCGACTTCAGGGAGTGGGGGTGCGCATCCACCACGACACGGTTGCGGTGAGCGACGTGGCGCGGCTGGCCGAATTCGCCGGCCGCGAGCGCCTGATGGCGGTGCGATGCCCGCTGCTGCGCACGGGCTGCCGCCCCGGCTGACGGCCTAGGAGGGCCGGGAGAACACGTAGGCGAGGCCGACGAGGATGAGCAGCACCACGACCGCCGTCAGCCCGGGGCCTGCATCGCTGCCGAGCCGGAACAGGACGAAGCCGAGGCTGGTGCCGGCGAGCGCGGCAAGCTTCGCCTTCCACGGGATCGCGCCGCGCGTTCGCCACGCACGCAGCATCGGCCCGAAACGCGGATGCTCGAGCAGCCATGTCTCGAGCCTCTGCGAGGACCGCGCGAAGCAGGCGGCGGCGAGGATGAGGAAGGGCGTGGTCGGAAGCACCGGCAGGAAGATGCCGACGAAGCCGAGCGCCACCAGGGCGAGCCCGAGGATGCGATAGACGCTGCGCATGGTCGCCGTTCCTGGCGCAGTAAGCGCCCGGAACGCAACCCCTCAGCCGGCTGCCGCGACGCTATGCCAGCCCGGCCGGGCATGGGCGTAGCCGTCGACCATCGTGCCGGGCAGGTCGAGGCGGGAAAGTCCGTGGCGGGCTTCCTGCGGCTCCAGCCGCCCGTCGAGCAGGGCGCGGTAGATACCGGCCACCTCGACCATGTCGCAAGTGTGCGGCGAAAGGCGCAGGCGGCGGACGGCCTGCGCGGCGAGCGCGCTAGGCTCAGGACAGAAGGCGTGGACCTGGTTGGACAGCGTCTGCACCCCGTTGATGGCGAGGAAGGCCTGCCCGTCGAGCGTGTCCACGGCCAGCCCGTCGGCGTCCTTCTCGCAGGTGAACTGGCAGGAATCCTTATGCAACCCGTGGAGCCGCGCATGGTAGCAGCGGCCCGAGATGGCCAGCGGCAGCCGGCCGAAGGCGAAAGGCTCGAATTCGACCTGCGGGCGGGCATGCGCCATGCCGCCGATCGCCGTGAGCGACAGCTCCACCGGCGGGCAGATGGTGCGCGCGCCATGGCCGGCGAGGAACGCCGCGGCCACCTCGTTGTAGACGTTGAGGAACGGTCCGGTGACGAAGGGCCTGCCGGACCGCGCCGGCAGGGCGGTAATGTCGTTGATCTCGACCAGCCTGCCGTCGCCGCACAGCTCGTCGATGCTGCGGCGCTCGCGCACCGTCGCCGGCGCCGCCAGCGTCGACAGCACGACCTCCTTGCCGGCGCGCTCCAGCCGTTCGATCACGTCGGGCCAGCACGGGTCGGAGAACGGCATCCGCTTGCCGCACACCACCTCGCCGACATGCACCCGGTCCACCGGGGCCTCGTCGGCGATGCGCCGGTAGAAATCGGCGAGCCTTTCGGCCGGCCAGTGGAAGAAGACGGGGCCGAGCGTCAGCGCGAACGGGGGCACGGCCTCACCTCCACGTCTTCCTGTAGGCGCCGGCGGTCTGGCGGCCGCCTTCGGACTGGGCGGCGAGCAGGCGGTCGATCTCGACCGCGTCGCCGCCCGCCTCGACGGCATCGACGGCGCTGCGGAAGGCGCGCACCACCTCCGCCACATAGCCCTTGCCGCGCTGGCGCCCCTCGATCTTCAGCGCCGTCACGCCGGCCGCCTTGAAGCCGGCGATCAGGCTGCCGGCGTTCAGGCTCACCGGCTCCTCGAACAGGTATGAGGCCTTGCCGCCGGCCGCGAACCGCCCCTTGCACAGCGTCGGATAGCCCGCCGGCTCGCCCGGCCGGTAGCGGTCTATGGTGAAGCCGGAGAGCCGCGCCGCCATGCCGTCGGCGTCCTCGTCGTAGCTGACCTCCTCCGGCGGCGAGCAGACGCCGTTGAGGTTGGGCGACCGGCCGGTCGCGTAGGAGGAGAGGTAGCAGCGGCCCTCGATCATGACGCAGAGGCCGCCAAACACGAAGGCCTCGGTCTCGACGTCGATCGCCCTGTTGAGGGCGGCGATCTCCTGCACCGACAGCACCCGCGGGATCACCACGCGCCGGACGCCGAAGGTGCGCGCGTAGAAGCCGATCGCCTCCGGCGTGCCGGCCGCCGCCTGGACCGACAGATGCAGGCGCACACGGCCGGAATGGTTGCGCGCGACGTGGTCGAGCACCGCCACGTCGCAGGCGATGATCGCGTCGGCGCCGCATTCGACCGCGGCATCGGCGGCCCTGCGCCAGCGGTCGACCTCGCCGACGCGGGCGAAGGTGTTGATGGCGACCAGAACCTTCGCGCCCAGCCCATGCGCGAAGCGCACGCCCTCGGCCAGCTCGGGCACCGAGAAATTGAGGCCGGGAAAGTTCCGCGCATTGGTGTCGTCGCGAAAGCCGCAATAGACGGCGTCGGCGCCTGCCTGCACCGCGGCCCGCAGGGTCGCCGGGGTCCCGGCCGGGCAGACCAGCTCCATGCGCTGCGGCCACATCATGGTTCCCGCCCGGCACGGGCAGGCGCGGCAGCCGCGAGGCGGCGCGCCATGTCGAGCCCGCCGAGAACGCCGGCATCGGCCAGCCGCGCCAGCGGGCCGTCGAGACCGACGAAGTCGGCCGGCGTTAGCTCGGCGTCCTCGATCGCGTTGCGCAGCGCCACCACGGCTTCGGTCCGCCCGCCGATGGCGATGATACGGTTGAAGAACAGCGCGTCGCCGTCGCGGGAGCCGTCCAGCAGCGCGAGCAAGGCGAGCAGCGGCCCGCGGATCACGATGGCGCAGGTCGCCGCCTCGCCCTTGCGCGCGACACTCACCTGCGCGCGCTCCCCGTCGGGCACGACGGTGAAGGCGAAGCCGAGGTCGACGGGATCAATGAAATAACGCTCCCTGCGGAACTCTCCCAGCCGCTCGAACACGGCGGGCCTGCGCCGCGCCAGCGCGCGCAGCGAAAGGGTCAGCGCCGGGCCAAGCGGAAGCGCGGCGAAGGCGGGAGACAGGCGGCGCACGAAGGCCGGCAGCTCGGCGTTCATCGTCTGCGCGTGCGCGACCATGTGACAGTCCCGTTGCTCTATCCCACACAGGCTGGCCCGCATCGGATCGCGGCTCTTTGCGATTGCGCAAAGAACTTTCCGATCAGGGATAAGACGGTCCGCGCAATCCCGGACCGTCCCATGCACCAGCGCAGCCTTCCCCCCTTTCCCGATCTGGCATCCTTCCTCGCCCATCTATCGGAGAGCGGCGAGGTGCGGGAGATCGACGCCCCGGTGTCGACACGGCTGGAGATCACCGAGATCCACCGGCGGGTGATCGCCGCGAACGGGCCGGTGCTGCAGTTTTCAAAAGCGACCGACGATCGCGGCGCGGCGGCGCGCCTTCCCGTCGTCGCCAACCTGTTCGGCACGGCCGGGCGCGTCGCCGCCGGCCTCGGCACCGACGTCGATGGGCTGACGACGCTCGGCGAGATGCTCGCCTGGATGCGGGCGCCGCGCCCGCCGCAGACGCTGCGCGAGGCGCGCTCCCTGTTGCCGACCGCGCGCGCCGCGCTGCTGGCGCGGCCGAAATTCGTCGCGCCGCCGCGTTCATGGCGCGAGGCGGGGGCGCATTTCTCGATCCTGCCGGTGCAGCGCTGCTGGCCGGACGACGCGGGTCCGCTCGTCACCTGGCCGCTGGTCGTTACCCGCCCGCCTGGCGCGGACGATCCCGCCGCCTACAATCTCGGCATCTACCGCATGCAGGTGATCGGCCGCGACAAGGCGATCCTGCGCTGGCTGCCCATGCGCGGCGGGGCGGCGCATCACCGCCTGTGGCAGGCGCAGGGCGCGGAGATGCCGGTGGCAGTCGTCGTCGGGGCCGATCCGGGCACCATGGTCTGCGCCGTCATGCCGGCGCCCGAGGGCGTGTCGGAGCTGGCGCTGGCCGGCATGATCAACGGCCGCCGTGCCGCGCTCGCTCCCTGCGCCGGCTTGGCGCTGCACGTTCCGGCAAGCGCCGAGATCGTGCTGGAGGGCACCGTCTCGCCCACCGAGACCGCGCTCGAAGGCCCGTTCGGCGACCACACCGGCTACTATAACGCGCCGGCGCCATATCCGGTGTTCACGCTGCGGCGCATCCTGCTGCGCGAGGGCGCGCGCTACGTGACCACCTTCACCGGCCGCGCGCCCGACGAGCCCTCGGTGCTGGGCGCCGCGCTCCTCGACGTGTTCAAGCCGCTGCTGCGCCAGCAGCTCCCCGAGATCGTCGACATCTGGCTGCCGCCGGAGGCATGCTCCTACCGGATCGCGATCATGGCGATCGCCAAGCGCTATCCGGGGCAGGCGCGGCGCGCCATGATGGGCCTGTGGTCGCTGCTGCCGCAGTTCTCGATGACCAAGATCATCGTCGCGGTCGACGACGACATCGACATCCGCTCATGGCCGGACGTGATGTGGGCGCTCGCCACCCGCATGGACCCGTCCCGCGACACGATGCTGCTGGAGCGCACGCCCGTCGACCCGCTCGACTTCGCCTCGCCGCTGGAGGGGCTGGGCGGCAAGATCGGCTTCGACGCCACCCGCAAGATCGGCACCGAGACCACGCGCGAATGGGGCGCCCGGCTGGCGATGGACGCAGGCATCGAACGCCGGGTCTCGGAGCGGTGGGACGAGTTCTTCCCGCTGGAGGGAAACGGAGGCAGGCGATGAGCACCCGGCCGGCCGGGGCATGAAGGCAGCGCCCGTCGCGCCGTTCCGGCCATTCTTCCTGCTCGTCGCGCTGGACGCGATCCTCGGCGCCGCGATGTGGATCCCGATCCCGCATACAGGCGGCGCAACCGGGGCCGGCGAGTGGCACCGCGACGTGCTCCTGTTCGGGACGATCCCGGCCATGCTGGCGGGCTTCCTGCTGACCGCGCTGCCGCGTTGGACGGGTCGGCCGCCGATCCCGGCGACGGCCACGTGGCCCCTCGTGGCGCTGTGGCTGTGCGGCCGCGCCGCGTTCCTGCTCGTCTCGCCGGGGTGGGGGCTGGCGCTCGCGAGCCTCTTCCTGCTCGCCCTCGTGCTGGTCGCTGCGGCCTGCATTCTGGCGGCCGGTGACCGCCGCAACGTCACGGTGCTGCTCCTGCTGCTGGTCTTCTGCGGCAGCGCGGTGCTGACGGCCGCGTCGCTCCGGGTCGACCTCGCCCTGCGCGCGGCGATCGCGGCGATCGTCGGGCTCCTGATCGTCATAGCGGGTCGCGTCGTGCCGGCCCTGACCACGGCTTTCGGCGAGCACGAAGGAGCGACGCCCGCGATCCGGCCCTCGCGCGCCGTCGAGCGGATCGCGGCTGCGGCAAGCGCCTGCGCGCTCTGCGCATGGGTGGCGGTGCCTGAGGCGGTGCCGACGGGGCTGGCGGCCGCGCTGGCCGCCTGCGGGCAGGCAGCGCGGCTCGCCCGCTGGCGCGGCTGGCGGATCCCCGCGCGGCCGGTCCTGGCGCTCCATGCCGGATATGGCTGGATCGTCGCCGGCTTCGCGCTCCTCGCAACCCACATCCTCGCGCCCGCCTGGGTGGACCGGCTCGCGCCGGTGCATGCGTGGACGATCGGCGCCACGGGAACGCTCGGGCTCTCGATCATGACGAGCATGATGCGCAGGCACGGCAGGCGCGCCTTCGCCCGGCTCGGCTCGGCGACCGCGGCATCCGTCCTCGTGACGGCCTCGTGCCTGTCGCGGCTGCTGGCCGGCCCGCTGCCCGGCGACCCTTCGGTCTGGCTGGCGCTTTCGGGAGCCTTTTGGGTCGCCGCCTTCTGTCTGTTCCTGGATTCGTACCGGCGGTTGAGGAGCTGACGCGCGGCCGGCAATCGCACCTACCAGAACAAACTGTTGCATGTTTCTACATTTTGTTGATACGATTTTCCCGAGACGGAGATCCCGTCGGTAAATCGGGAGAGGCAAGATGAGACTTCGCAGTTTGATCGGACTGACGACGACGGCGCTCGGCATGCTCGCGGCGGGTTTCGCGGCGGCGCAGGACGCCACGCCGGCGCCGTCGAAGACGCTCGATACCGTCAAGCAGCGCGGCACGCTGATCTGCGGCGTGATCGGCACCAGCCCGGGCTTCTCGCTGCCCGACAGCCAGGGCGTCATGCGCGGCATCGACGCCGACCAGTGCCGCGCGGTCGCCGCCGCAACGCTGGGCGACGCGGAGAAGGTGAAGTGGGTGATGCTCGCCCCCGCGCAGCGCCTCACCGCGCTGCAGTCGGGCGAGGTCGACGTGCTCTATGCCAACGTCACCTGGACGATGACGCGCGAGACCAAGTCGGGGCTGCTCTTCCCCAACATCTACTACTATGACGGCCTCGCCTTCATCGTGAAGAAGTCGACGGGCATCGCGGACGCCTCCGGCCTCGACGGCGGCAGCATCTGCGTGCTCACCGGCGGCACGGGCGAGATGTCGCTGCAGGAGTTCTTCACCGCCAAGAACATGAAGTACACGCCGGTCGTGCTGGCGCAGGGCGAGGAGGCGCGCGCCGCCTTCCTCGCCGACCGCTGCGACGCCTACATGTCCGACGCCTCGGCGCTGGCGGCATTCAAGGCGACGCAGGGCGACAAGGCCGACGACTTCGTCATCCTGCCCGAGCGCCTCACCGCCGAGCCGCTGGGCGGCGCGGTGCGCAAGGGCGACGAGCGCTGGTTCGACATCGTGCGCTGGACCCACTACGCGCTGGTCCAGGCCGAGATCCTCGACATCAAGAGCGACGGGGTCGATGCGGCGCTGAAGAGCACGAACCCGGGCGTCAGGCGCCTGCTCGGCGTCGAGGGCGACCTCGGTCAGTCGCTCGGGCTCTCCAACGACTGGGCGGCGAACGTCATCAGGCAGGTCGGCAATTTCGGCCAGATGTGGGACCGCAACATCATCGGCGTCGACCGCGGCATGAACAACGTCTGGACCAAGGGCGGCCTGCAATACGCCCCGCCCTTCCGCTGAGCGGCGAGACCGGGGAGCCGCGCGCCGCGCGGCTCCCGCATCTTCCTTCCGGTCGAGGCCGCTGAGACATGGCCGGCGCAGCCCAGGCACAGATCGACGACATCGAGAAGCCGCGCCGGCTGCCGCCGCTGCGCGTGCTGGCCGTCCAGGCCCTCATCGTCGCGGCGATCGCCGGCATCGCCTGGTTCCTGATCGCCACGACACTGTCGAACCTCAACGCGCGCGGGATCACGACCGGCTTCGCCTTCCTGCGGACGCCGCTCGCCCAGCCGATCAACCATAGCTGGCTCACCTTCACGCCGGGCGTCGACACCTACGGCCGGGCGCTGTTCATCGGCTTCCTCAACACGCTGACCGTCTCGGCGGTCGTCATCGTGCTGTCGACCATCCTCGGCACCGCCATCGGCCTCTCGCGGCTGTCGGGCAACTGGCTGCTGTCGCGGACGGCCGGCGCCTATGTCGAGGCGACCCGCAACGTGCCGGTGCTGGTGCAGCTCGTCTTCTGGTACCAGCTGCTGCTGCAACTGCCGCCGCCGCGCGGCGCCCTCGACCTCGGCGCCGGGGTGTTCGTGTCGAACCGCGGGATCCGCGTGCCGACGGTCCTGCTGGACGGGCATGTGTGGCTGGCGCTCGCCGCCGGCATCGCCGCCGCGATCGTGCTGCCGCCGCTGCTGCGCCGCGCCGGCCTGTCGCGCTCCGGCGGCATGTGGACATTGCGCCTGCTGCTCGTGGTCGTGCCGCCGCTCGCCGCGATCTGGCTGACCGGGGCGGCGCCGGCGCTCGACTGGCCGCACCTGCAGGGGCTCAACTTCCGCGGCGGCGCGGCGCTGACGCCGGAGCTGTCGGCGCTCGTCATCGGGCTGACCGCCTACACCTCCGCCTTCATCGCCGAGATCGTCCGTGCCGGCATCCAGGGCGTGCCGGTGGGCCAGTGGGACGCGGCCCGCTCGCTCGGCCTGCATCGCGGCACCACCGTGCGCAAGGTGGTGATGCCGCAGGCGCTGCGCATCATCGTGCCGCCGCTGGCCAGCGAGTATCTCGGCGTGACCAAGAACAGCTCGCTCGCCGTCGCCGTCGGCTATCCGGACATCGTCGCGCTGGTCAACGTGGCGATCAGCGACACCGGCCAGGCCATCGAGGGCATCGTCATCATCATGCTGGCCTTCCTGACGATCAGCCTGGCCGTCAGCGCCTTCATGAACTGGTACAACCGCCGCGTCGCGCTGGTGAGCCGATGACGATCCCGACGCCCGCAGAGCTCACCTTCGTCCCGCTGCCGGCCGAGCCGGCGCCGCGGGGCGCGCGCGGGCCGGTCGCATGGCTGCGCCGCAACCTGTTCGGATCGTGGTTCTCCGGCATCGTCACGGTCCTCATGGTGCTGGCGCTCGGCCGCGCGGCCGCAGCCTTCCTCGACTGGGCCGTCGTCGACGCGATCTGGACGCTGCCGGGCAACGCAATCGCCGACACGCAGGCCTGCCGCGCGCCCGAGGTCGGCGCCTGCTGGGCGCTGATCCGGGAGAAGTACCGCTTCATCCTGTTCGGCATCTATCCCTATGCCGAGCAGTGGCGGCCGGCGCTGTGCGTGGCGATCTTCGTCGGCATATATCTGGCCTCGGCCAACCGCCGCTGGTGGGACCGCCGGCTGCTCGCGGCCTGGGTGGCCGCGCTGGTCGCCATCGGCGTGCTGATGCACGGCGGCGTCCTCGGCCTGCGCACGGTGCCGGAGGACCAGTGGGGCGGGCTGCCGGTGACGCTGATCCTGTCGACCTGCGGCATCGTCATGGCCTTCCCGCTGGCGATCGTGGTGGCGCTCGGCCGCATCTCCAGGACCAGCCCGGTGCTCCGCCTCGTCTCAACGCTCTATGTCGAGATCATCCGCGGCATCCCGCTCATCAGCGTGCTGTTCATGGCGAGCGTGATGTTCCCGCTGTTCCTGCCGGAGGGCGTGACGGTGTCGAAGCTGCTGCGCGCGCAGATCGGCATCGTGCTGTTCATCGCGGCCTATCTCGCCGAAACGATCCGCGGCGGCCTGCAGGCGGTCGACGCCGGGCAAAGCGAGGCCGCCCACGCGCTCGGCCTCAGCTACTGGCAAAAGATGGCGCTTGTCGTCCTGCCGCAGGCGCTGACGCTGGTGCTCCCGCCCATCGTCAGCCTGTGCATCGCCTTCTTCAAGGCGACCTCGCTGGTCACCATCATCGGCATATTCGACCTGCTGAACGCCGGCCAGCGCTCGGTGGGCGAGCCGGCCTGGCAGGGCTTCGGCACCGAAGCCTACCTGTTCGTCGCGCTCATCTATTTCTGCTTCTGCTTCTCGATGTCCCGCTACGGCCTGTCGCTCGAGCGACGATTGAAGAGGTCCCGCTGATGGCTTTCGATCCGGCGGCGGTGCGCCGCGACTTCCCATATCTCGACCGGCGGCTCTACCTGAACACCGCCTCGACCGGCATCTCCCACCGGCTGGCGGGCCGGGCGACCGCCCGCTTCTTCGAGGACATGTATGCGCGCGGCTATGACGGGGCGGCGGACTGGCGCGCCGTCGCCGGCCGCGTGCGGGCCCAGGTCGGGCGGCTCGCCAACGTCGCGCCCGACGACGTCGGCTTCGCCGGCACCACGACGGAGGCGCTGAACCTGATCGCGCACTCGCTGCCGGTCCGGCCGGGCGACCGGGTCGTCCACCTCGCCGACGAGTTCCCGTCCGTGCGCGCGGCGGCCGACATCCTCGTCGCGCGCGGCGCCGAGCGGATCGAGCCGGCGGTGGAGCGCGAGGAGGGCCGCAGCCGGGCGCTCGCCCAAGCCGCGGCCGGCGCGACCTTCGTGCTCGTCTCGCACGTCCACTGGGAGAGCGGGACGAAGATCGACCTCGCGACGCTGTCGGCGGCCTGCCGCGCGGCCGGCGCGCTGCTGATCGTCGACGGCATCCAGGCGCTCGCCGCGACGGAGGCCGACGCCTCGCTAGCAGACGCCTATGTCGCCTCGGTGTTCAAGTGGCTGATCTCGGGCTTCGGGCTCGCGGTCGCCATCACCGGCCCCCGCCTGCGCGAGCGCCTGATGCCGGTGTTCCGCGGCTATGCCAACCCGCCGCCGTCGCGCGCGCTCGCCTACAGCCACGCCAACTATCCCGGCCTGATGACGCTGGAATTCTCGCTCGGCTACATGGAAGGGCTCGGCTGGGATGCGATCTTCGCGCGCAACCGCATGCTGCACGGCCGCCTGCACGAAAGGCTGGCCGGGCTCGACATCGCCACGCCGGACGGCGCGGCGGCCGCTATCCTGTCCGTCAGGCTGCCGGATCCGCCGGCGACCGCGGCGCGCCTCGCCGAGCAAGGCGCCAGCGCCGAGGCGCGCGGCGCCTGCCTGCGGATCTCCCCGCATTTCTACAATGACGAGACGGATATCGACCGTTTCGCGGACATGCTCCTGAAGATCGTGAAAGGATGACGAAGATGACGACCGCTGCCGCGCGACTGGAGGAACTCGGCGTGAAGCTGCCGGCGGTCTCGGCGCCGCTGGCCTCCTACGTGCCGGCCAAACGCCTCGGAAGCGCGCTCTACGTCTCGGGCCAGGGGCCGTTCGTCGACGGCAGGCTCGTGGTGAAGGGCAAGCTCGGCCGCGACCTCACCGTCGAGCAGGGCATCGAGGCCGCGCGCCTGTCGGCGATCAACGCGCTGGCGGCCATCGCGCACGCGATCGGCGACCTCGACCGCGTGAAGGGCATCGTCAAGCTCAACGGCTACGTCAATTCCGCCGACGGCTTCGACAAGCAGCACATGGTCGTCAACGGCGCCTCCGAATTCCTGGTCTCCGTGCTGGGCGACAGGGGCAGGCACGCCCGCGCCGCGGTGGGCACCAACGCGCTGCCGATGGACGTTCCGGTCGAGATCGAGCTCGTCGTGGAGGTCGAGGACTAGGCAGGCTAGGGTGAGCCGCCTCGCACCTTCGCCGGAAACGCCCGGCCTTCGGAGAAACCGCCATCATGATGAGCCCACGCACCGACCGCGAGCGCAAGCTGGTCATCGAAACGCTGAAAGGCATCGTCGAGGGGTTGCAGCGCACCATCGGCCGCAATGTCGAGGTCGTGCTGCACGATCTGTCCCGGCCCGGCCATTCGGTCGTGGCCATCGCCAACGGCCAGCTCACCGGGCGCAGCGTCGGCAGCCCGATCATCAGCGGCCCGTTCGACGACCTCGCGCTGCAAAGGCTGATGTCGGGGGAGGACGTGGTGGCGGGCGAGGCCTTCTCCATCGTCGGCGACTACCGCACGCGCGCCCGCAGCGGACGCGAACTCGATTCCACCAGTATCGTACTGCGCGACGAAAGCGGGCAGGCCTATGCCGCCTTCTGCATCAATGCCGACCGCAGCAAGCTGCGGGAGCTGGAGACGCTGGTGCGCGGCCTCGTCGGGTCGGAAGCGCTGGAGCCGGAGCCGGCCGCCGAGGGCGACGCCGCCAATGTCGACGGGCTGGTCAGCGAGATCATCGAATCGGGCATCGCCGCGACGGGCAAGGCGGTGGCCGCCATGAGCCGCGAGGACAAGGTCGAAGCCGTCCGCTACATGAACGGCCGCGGCCTGTTCCTGATCCGCTCCAGCGTCGATCTGGTCGCCGCCAGCCTCGGCGTCTCCCGCTTCACGATCTACAACTATCTCGACGAGATGAAGCCGAACCCGTCCACCGAGGGCCCGGTACGGCGCAAAAGGAAAGCGCACGCGTAGGTCGCGGAGCGGGCTGCGCATGCGCATGAAGATGCGGCGCCTCATTCCATTCTCGCCGACGCGGTGGCAGCAAGCCGATCCCAGCCATCTCCCGGCGAGGCTGCATTTTTGATCCAGATCAAACCTTCCGCGCACGACAATCTGACGCGGGGCGGGGTGGTGGCCGGGCTGCTAACGGTGGGCCGAAAGGGGCCAGGGCCATACGCAGCGACGTTCATACCGACGGCATTCCCGTGCTGTGCGCCTCCTGCGAGGCGCGCCATGGGGGCGTTTGCGCCGCGCTCGACCCTGACCAGCTCGCCGTGCTGGCGAGGAGCGCCCGCAAATACGAGGCTGGAAGCGGCACCGAGCTCATGGGCGACGCCGAGCGGATCGAGTCCTACGCCAACGTGCTGTCGGGCGTGGTGAAGCTGACCAAGACGCTGTCCGACGGCCGCCAGCAGATCGTCGGCCTGCAGTTCGCGCCGGACTTCCTCGGCCGGCCGTTCAAGGCCGAGAGCGACCTCAACGCCGAAGCCGCCACCGACGTCTCGCTGTGCGCCTTCCCGCGCGCCTCGGTGGAGCGCATGATACGGGCCTCGCCCGAGCTGGAACGCCGGCTCTACCTGCAGGCTCTCAAGGAGCTCGACGAGGCGCGCGACTGGATGGTGACGCTGGGCCGCAAGACGGCCGGCGAGAAAATTGCCTCCTTCCTGCTGATGATCGCGCGCAGCATCGAGCCGGCCGCCGGAACGGACCGCATGTCCGCGCGATTCGACCTGCCGCTGACGCGCGCCGACATCGCCGACTTCCTCGGCCTCACCATCGAGACGGTGAGCCGGCAACTGACCCGGCTGCGGGCCGACAAGGTCATCGCCATCGAGAACAACCGGCACGTCATCGTGCCGGACCTGAGCCGCCTGGAGGCCCGGCAGGGCAGGTAGGCGCGGCAGCTTCCAGTATCCGCCGCCCGGCGGCGCGGCTTCACCCGCCCGAGCAGCGGATGCCGGGCAGCACGTGCTCGCGCTCGAAGGCGACGTGGCGGCGCTTGGCCTCGAAGAAGCCGCGCAGCATGAAGCCGAGCGCCTCGGGATTGTCGGCCACGCCGCTGCGGCCGAGGCGCAGCAGCGCCTCGGTCAGCTCGCCGGCGAAGCACTCGTCCTCGACATGCTCTGCCTCAAGCCGTTCCAGCGAATCGCGGCTGCGCCCCTGCTCGGCGAGAACGCGGCCGTAGGCCGGAAACAGCGTCTCCTCCTCCAGCCGGTGGATGCCGCGCACCAGCGGCTCCAGCTCGCAGGCGATCCTCAGGCATTTGGCGCAGTCGACGCCGGCGGGCAGCGAATCGGCCACCTCCTCCAGCAGGCCGCAGAGCCGCAGCATCTGGGCGTGCGCCGCCTCGACCATCGTCGCCATGCCGTCGCGGCAGCAATGCCCCGGCGCGCCGCCGTTCCGCGCGGTCGAGCTGGTGATCGGGTTCATGCTCCTCCATCCCTCGGTGTCCGGCCCGATGCCGCCCCGACCGGTTCTGCACAATGGCCGCGCCGTCGCCACGCGGCGTTGACCTGGATCAATGCGGCACGGCCGCAAACCCCCGATGAGCAGCAGGCCGGCGGGCTCTCTCTGCCCTGCCGCGCAAGCATCGGGGACCCTGGATGACCAACGGACCATATATCGTCGGCGTCGGCCTGTTCGCGCTCGTCGCCCTGCTGGGCGCCGCGTTTGCGGCCGACCAGCCCTTCGCCCAGCACATGTGGGTGCTGTTCTTCGTGCTCGTCGCCGCGACCTTCGTGCTGATACGCCGCGCGCAGTTCGCGCCTGCGGCGGCGCCCGACCCCTCGGCCTACATGGACGGGCCGATCCGCTACGGCGCCATCGCCACCATCTTCTGGGGCGTCGTCGGCTTCACGGTCGGCGCCGTCGTGGCGCTGCAGCTCGCCTTCCCCGACCTCGACGTCGAGCCCTGGTTCAATTTCGGCCGGATGCGGCCGCTGCACACCTCGGCCGTGATCTTCGCCTTCGGCGGCAATGCGCTGATCGCCACCTCCTTCTACGTCGTGCAGCGCACCTCGCGCGCGCGGCTGTTCGGCGGCGACCTCGCCTGGTTCGTTTTCTGGGGCTACCAGCTCTTCATCGTCATGGCCGCCACCGGCTACCTGCTGGGCATCACCCAGAGCCGCGAATATGCCGAGCCGGAGTGGTATGTCGACATCTGGCTGACGATCGTGTGGGTCGCCTATCTGGTGGTGTTCCTCGGCACCATCCTGAAGCGCAAGGAACCGCACATCTACGTCGCCAACTGGTTCTACCTCGCCTTCATCGTCACCATCGCGATGCTGCACGTCGTCAACAACCTGGCGGTGCCGGCCTCGTTCGTCGGCTCGCGCTCCTACTCGCTGTTCGCCGGCGTGCAGGACGCGCTGACCCAGTGGTGGTACGGCCACAACGCCGTCGGCTTCTTCCTCACCGCCGGCTTCCTCGGCATGATGTACTACTTCGTGCCGAAGCAGGCGGGGCGCCCGGTCTATTCCTACCGCCTGTCGATCATCCATTTCTGGGCGCTGATCTTCCTCTACATCTGGGCCGGCCCGCACCACCTGCACTACACCGCCCTGCCCGATTGGGCGCAGACGCTGGGCATGGTGTTCTCGGTGATGCTGTGGATGCCGTCCTGGGGCGGCATGATCAACGGCCTGATGACGCTCTCGGGCGCCTGGGACAAGATCCGCACCGACCCGATCATCCGCATGATGGTGGCGGCGATCGCCTTCTACGGCATGGCCACCTTCGAGGGGCCGATGATGTCGATCAAGGCGGTCAACTCGCTGTCGCACTACACCGACTGGACCATCGGCCACGTGCATTCCGGCGCGCTGGGGTGGAACGGCCTGATCACCTTCGCCGCCCTCTACTTCATGGTGCCGAGGCTGTGGGGCCGCGCGCGGCTCTACTCCGAGCGCCTGGTGGTGTGGCACTTCTGGCTCGCGATGATCGGCATCGTCGTCTACGCGGCCGTGATGTGGGTGTCCGGCATCATGCAGGGCCTGATGTGGCGCGAGTACGACGAGCAGGGCTTCCTGGTCTATTCCTTTGCCGAGACCGTGGCGCCGATGTTCCCCTACTACCTGATGCGCGCGCTGGGCGGCGTCCTCTACCTCTCGGGCGCGCTCATCATGGCCTACAACCTCACCATGACCATTCTCGGCCACCAGCGCGAGGAGGAGCCGATCGGCGGCAAGGCCGCCGCGGTCCGCCCCGCCGCCGTGGCGGCCGAATAGGAGTTTGCCCGAATGGCCCTTCTGGAAAAGCACAGGATCATCGAGAAGAACGCGACGCTGTTGCTCGTCGGCTCGCTGCTTGTCGTCAGCGTCGGCGGCATCGTCGAGATCGCGCCGCTGTTCTACCTCGAGAACACGATCGAGAAGGTAGACGGCATGCGGCCCTACTCGCCGCTCGAGCTGGCCGGCCGCAACATCTACATCCGGGAAGGCTGCTACACCTGCCATTCCCAGATGATCCGGCCCTTCCGCGACGAGGTGGAACGCTACGGCCACTACAGCCTGGCGGCCGAGTCGATGTACGACCACCCCTTCCAGTGGGGGTCGAAGCGGACCGGCCCGGACCTCGCCCGCGTCGGCGACCGCTATTCCAACGAATGGCACGTCCAGCACCTGATCGAGCCGCGCTCGCTGGTGCCGGAATCGGTGATGCCGAGCTATTCCTTCCTCAGGGACAAGGAACTCGACGTCCGCGGCTTCGAGACGCACCTCGTCGCCAACAGGCGGGTCGGCGTCCCCTACACGGACGAGATGATCGAGAACGCCGTCGCCGACCTGAAGGCGCAGGCCGATCCCGAGGCCGACACGTCCGGCCTCGAGGCCCGCTACCCGAAGGCCAAGCTTGGCGACTTCGACGGGGCGCCCGCCCGGCTGACCGAGATGGACGCGCTGGTCGCCTACCTGCAGATGCTCGGCACGCTGGTGGACTTCGCGACGTATGACGAGCCGGAAGGCTCGCGCTAGGAGGCCGCGATGGAGACCTACACCTACCTGCGCCAATTCGCCGATTCTTGGGGGCTGTTCTGCATGGCGCTGTTCTTCCTCGGCGTCGTCATCTTCGCCTTCCGCCCCGGCAGCCGCGACCAGGCCGACGAGGCCGCCCGCATCCCGCTCAAGGACGACTGACATGAGCCACAAGGAAATCGACGAGATCAGTGGCGTCGCCACGACCGGCCATGAATGGGACGGCATCAAGGAGCTCGACAACCCCATGCCGCGCTGGTGGCTGTGGACCTTCTACGCGACCATCTTCTGGGCGCTGGTCTACACCGTCGCCTACCCGGCCTGGCCGCTGGTCAGCGCGGCGACGTCTGGCATGCTCGGCTGGTCGAGCCGCGCCGACCTGCGCACGCAGATGGCCTCGGCCGAGGCGGCCAGGGGCGACTACGTCGCCGCCGTCGGCAAGGCCTCGGTCGAGGAGATCCTGGCCGACGACGCGCTGCGCCAGTTCGCCACCTCGGCGGGCGCGGCCGCCTTCAAGGTCAACTGCGTGCAGTGCCACGGCTCGGCTGCCGCCGGCTCCCCCGGCTATCCGAACCTCAACGACGACGAATGGCTGTGGGGCGGAACGCCCGAGGAGATCCACACCACCATCGCCCATGGCATCCGCTTCGGTGGCGACGACGACACGCGGCTGTCCGAGATGCCGGCCTTCGGCGGCATACTGAGCCGCGAGGAGATCGACGGCGTGGTGGCGCATGTCGTCGCGCTGTCCAGTGGCGGCGACGTAACCGGCCCCGGCGCCGAGATCTTCGCCAACAACTGCGCCGCCTGCCACGGCGGGGCCGGCAAGGGCAATGCCGAGTTCGGCGCGCCCGACCTGACCGACGCGATCTGGCTCTATGGCTCCGGCCCGGCGGCGATCGCCGCGCAGGTGCGCCAGCCGCGCCACGGCGTGATGCCGGCCTGGCAGGCGCGCCTCGGCGAGACGACCGTCAAGGAGCTGGCCGTCTACGTCCACTCGCTCGGCGGCGGCCGCTGAAACCGCTCCGATCCGGGCCCGGGGGCTCCTGATCGGAACGGGGGGTGTCCGGCAGCGATGCCGGGCACTCCGTCGATGCAAGTCCCCCGGCGCTCCCCGCCCGGGCGCACCCCGCCGCGCCCGTCCGGTCACTCTGACGCACCATCCGCTTGACCTAAATCAAGCCGCTTCCGTCCGCCGCGGGGCATGTGCCGGAGAACGGCACGGGGGCCAGGAGAAGAGCATGTCCGGCACAGTCGAGTTCGAGCGCCACGACGCGCAGGCGGTCAACTCCGCCAGGCTGCGCCAGCCGCTCTACACCGCGCGCCGGAAGATCTTCCCCAAGCGCGCCTCGGGCTCCTTCCGCAACTTCAAATGGCTGGTGATGGCCGTCACCCTCGGCATCTACTACCTGACGCCGTGGATCCGCTGGGACCGCGGCCCCTACGCGCCCGACCAGGCGGTGCTGGTCGACATCGCCAACCGCCGCTTCTACTTCTTCTTCATCGAGATCTGGCCGCAGGAGTTCTTCCTCGTCGCCGGACTGCTGGTGATGGCCGGGCTGGGGCTGTTCCTCATCACCTCCACGGTGGGCCGCGCCTGGTGCGGCTATACCTGCCCGCAGACCGTGTGGGTCGACCTCTTCCTCGTCGTCGAGCGCGCCGTCGAGGGCGACCGCAACGCCCGCATCAAGCTCGACCAGGGGCCGTGGACGGCGCGCAAGCTCGCCCTGCGCATCTCCAAGCACGCGATCTGGGTGCTGATCGCGGTGGCGACCGGCGGCGCCTGGATCTTCTACTTCGCCGACGCCCCCACCCTGCTCGGCGATTTCGTCACCGGGCAGGCGGCGCCCGTCGCCTACATCACCGTCGCCGTGCTGACGGCCACCACCTATGCCTTCGGCGGGCTGATGCGCGAGCAGGTCTGCACCTATATGTGCCCGTGGCCGCGCATCCAGGCCGCGATGCTGGACGAGCATTCGCTGACCGTCACCTACAACGACTGGCGCGGCGAGCCGCGCACGCGCCACGCCAAGCGCGCAGCCGCGCAGGGCGTCGAGACCGGCGACTGCGTCGATTGCAACGCCTGCGTCGTGGTCTGCCCGATGGGCATCGACATCCGCGACGGCCAGCAGCTCGAATGCATCACCTGCGCGCTGTGCATCGACGCCTGCGACAGCGTCATGGACAAGCTCGGCCGCGAGCGCGGCCTGATCTCCTATGCGACGCTCGCCGACTACAACGCCAACATGGCGCTGGCGACGGAAGACGGCGCCCACGAGATTCGCCCCTCGCTGCTGCGCGACGCCTCCGGGCGGATGTCGCAGGCCGTCTCCCACTTCCACCTGCGGAAGCTGTTCAGGCCGCGCACCTTCATCTATTTCGGCGGCTGGTCGCTCATCGGCCTCCTTCTGATCTACGGCCTGATGACCCGCGACCGGCTGGAGCTCAACGTGCTGCACGACCGCAACCCGCAATATGTCGTGCTGTCGGACGGCTCGATCCGCAACGGCTACACGGTCAAGCTGCTCAACAAGATCCCCGAGCAGCGCACGGTGACCGTCAGTCTCGGCGAACTGCCCGGCGCGGCCATGAGCGTGATCGGCCTCGACCACGAGGAGGGCAGCTCCGTGACCGTCTCACTGGAGCCCGACCGCGCCCGCTCGCTCAAGGTCTATGTCCGCCAGCCGCGCGAGCTGAAGCCGTCGGACAGCAGGGCGCAGCGGCTCGTGTTCCATGTCGAGGACGTATCGAGCCACGACGCAGCGGATTACGTGACCAGCTTCGAGACCCCGGAGTGACCCCATGAAGAGCCAGACCACCCCACAGTTCACCGGCCGTCACATGCTGGCGGTGATGGTGGTGTCCTTCGGCATCATCATCGCGGTGAACGTCACCATGGCGGTCTATGCAAACACGAGCTGGACCGGCTTCGTCGTGCACAATTCCTACGTCGCCGGCCTGGAGTTCAACCGCAAGTCGCAGGAGCACCGGCGGCAGGTCGCCCTCGGCTGGTCCTCGGCGCTCGCCGTGGCCGACGGGGCGGTCCGCTTCGGCGTGACCGACGCGCAGGGCAAGGCCGTCGCCCTGAAGGCCGGCACCGCCAGCTTCCGCCGCCCGGTGAGCGACGCGGAGGACGCCCACCTCGTCCTGGCGCCGGCCCCCGGCGGTGCGCTCGAAGCCCCCTTCGCCCTGCGGGACGGCCCCTGGATCGTCGAGATCGAGGCCGACGACGGGCGCGAGGCGCCGTGGCGGGAGATCCGCCGCATCAGCGTGCGGGACGGAGCGATGAGATGAGCTGCTGCGCGCCCTCGAGCGACCATCTCGCGGCCGCGCTGACCGCGCTGCCTTCCGACGAGGAGGTGGCGGTCGCCGCCCGCGACCTCGGCGACGGGACGCGGCAGATCGAGCTTTCGGTGCCGACGGTGCACTGCGCCGCCTGCATCCGCAGCGTCGAGACGGCGCTGGCCAAGCTCGACGACGTCCAGACCGCGCGCGTGAACCTCTCCACGAGGCGCGTCAGCGTCCGCTGGCGGGGCGACAGGCTGCCGCCGATCGTGTCGACGCTGGCCGGCCTCGGCTACCCGCCGAACCTGTTCGACGACGCGCAGGACGGGCGGGACCCCGTGCTGTCCGAGCTGCTGCGCGCGGTGGCGGTGTCCGGCTTCGCCGCCGCCAACATCATGCTGCTCTCCGTCTCGGTCTGGTCCGGCGCGGAAGGCGCGACACGCGACCTGTTCCACTGGGTCTCGGCGCTGATCGCGCTGCCGGCACTGGCGATCGCCGGCCGCATCTACTACCGCTCCGCGTGGAGCGTGCTGCGCCGCGGGCGGATGAACATGGACGTGCCGATCGCCATCGGCATCACGCTCGCCTACGCGCTGAGCCTCTACGACACGGTCCATTCAGGCGAGCATGCCTATTTCGACGCCTCGGTGACGCTGCTGTTCTTCCTGCTGATCGGGCGCACGCTCGACCACGTCATGCGCAACAAGGCGCGCGCGGCCGTCGCCGGGCTGGCGCGGCTGGCCCCGCGCGGCGCGCTGGTGCTGGCCGCGGACGGCAGCCGGGACTACCGCCCGGTGACGGAGATCGAGCCAGGCATGCGCCTGCTGGTGGCGGCCGGCGAGCGCATCCCGGTCGACGCCCGCGTGGTGGCCGGCGCCTCCGACCTCGACTGCTCGCTGGTCAACGGCGAGAGCGCCCCGCAGGCGATCGCGGCCGGCGCCGAGATCCAGGCCGGCACGCTCAACCTCACCGGACCGCTGACGCTGGAGGCGCTGCGCCCCGCCTCGAACTCCTTCCTCGCCGAGATGATGCGGCTGATGGAGGCGGCCGAAGGCGGCCGCGCCCGCTACCGCCGCATCGCCGACCGCGTCTCGGCGCTCTACGCGCCCGTCGTCCACCTGACCGCGCTGCTGACCTTCCTCGGCTGGATGATCGCCGGCGGCGACTGGCACCGGGCGATCACCGTCGCCATCGCCGTGCTGATCATCACCTGCCCCTGCGCGCTCGGCCTTGCCGTGCCCATCGTGCAGGTGGTGGCGGCGCGGCGGCTGTTCGAGAACGGCATCATGGTAAAGGACGGCGCGGCCATGGAGCGGCTCGCCGAGGCCGACGCCGCCGTCTTCGACAAGACCGGCACGCTGACGCTGGGCCGGCCGCGGCTGACCAACGCGCATGAGGTCGCGCCGCGTCTGCTCGGCATTGCCGCAGGGCTCGCCGCGCATTCGCGCCACCCGCTCTCGCAGGCCATCGCCGCGCAGGCCGGCGTCGCATCCGGCCCGGACTGGGAGGATGTGCGCGAGCTTCCGGGCTTCGGCGTCGAAGGCAGGACCGGCGAGGCCCTCTGGCGGCTCGGCCGCGCCGGCTGGGCCACGGACGGCCGCGCCGACGAGGCGGGGACCGTGCTCGCCCGCGACGGCGGGATCGTCGCGCGCTTCGCCTACGAGGACGAGACCCGGCCCGGCGCGCGCGCGACGGTCGCGGCGCTCGCGGCGGATGTCGGGCCGGTCGAGATGCTGTCCGGCGACACGGAAGAGGCCTGCCGCCGCGTCGCCGGCGAGCTCGGCATCGGGAACTGGCGCTCGGGCCTGCTGCCGGCCGACAAGGTCGCCCGCATCGAGGAGCTGGCGCGGCAGGGCCACAGGGTGCTGATGGTGGGCGACGGGCTGAACGACGCGCCAGCGCTGGGCGCCGCGCATGTCTCGATGGCGCCGGCCACAGCCGCCGACATCGGCCGCAACGCCGCCGACTTCGTGTTCCTGCACAGCTCGCTGTCGGCGGTCACCACGGCGCTCGACGTGGCAGGCCGCGCCGGCCGGCTCATCCGCCAGAACATCGCCATCGCCATCGTCTACAACGTCATCGCCGTGCCGGTCGCCATCCTCGGCCACGTCACGCCGCTGATCGCGGCGATCGCCATGTCCGGCTCGTCGATCCTCGTCATCGCCAACGCGCTGCGGCTGATGCGTACGGCGCGGCGCGGGGCGGCTGCGCGGCCGGCGGCGGAACCGGTCGCCGCATGAGCATCCTCGTCTACCTCATCCCGGTCGCGCTGTTCCTCGGCGGGATCAGCCTGCTCGCCTTCCTGTGGGCGTTGCGCAGCGGCCAGTATGACGACATGGACGGCGCCGCCCAGCGCATCCTATTGGATGACGACGAGGCCGGCGGGACCCGGGCTGACGAGAGGGTGATCCTCTAGGAAACGAGCAACTGCCGGTCGTCCAGCCGGCGGCCCGTGGCCTCGGCGACGCAGATCCGGTTCCGGCCCTGCCGCTTGGCCTCGTAGAGGGCCATGTCCGCCCGCCGCATCGCCTCGCCGAGGGATTCGTCCGGCCGCACCACGCTCACGCCTGCGCTGACCGTGAAGGGCGGCAAGCCCGTCCGTTCGGTCTCGGCGGCGATCCTGATCGCCTCGGCGTTCAGCCGGGCGCCTTCCTGGTTGGTGTGCTCGAACAGCAGCGCGAACTCCTCGCCGCCCATGCGGCCGATCACCGCCGCCTGCGGCGCCGCACGGCGCAGCAGGTCGGCGAGCCCGCGGATCACCTCGTCCCCGACCGCATGGCCGTGCGTGTCGTTGATCGCCTTGAAATGGTCGATGTCGAACACGGCGACCGAGACCGGCAGCCTGAGCTCCGCCGCCCTGACGAGCACGCGCGCGGCATGCAGGTCGAAGCCGCGCCGGTTCGCCAGCCCCGACAGCGGGTCGGTCTGCGATTCGCTCTGGGATTCCCGCACGATGCTCTGCACGGTGACGAGCAGCATCAGCAGGCCCGCAGCCGTCAGCAGGATGCCCGTGCTGGCCTGCGACAGCAGCGCATAGGTGCTGTCGACATAGTCCTTCGCGCTGCGGCCCGACCCGAACGCCTGGGCCAGGAAGGGCTTGGCGAAGAAATGCAGCGCGACGATGCCGAACATCATGGCGGCGGCGACTTCCAGCGGCCTGCGCCGGCTCGTTCGCAGCAGGACCCAGCAGAGCAGGGCCGACGCGGCGACGAAGGGCGCCTGGAAGGCGAGCTCATAGGGCAGCCAGTCGCGCTCGCCGTCCCAGATCGTCCAGCGCAGGACGGCTGCCGCGACGAAGATGGCCGCTATCGCCACCCACGGCGCCGGCCTGCGATAAAAGCGCGCAATCGCCGCGGCCATGGCCAGGAGCCCTGCCATGAAGCTGAAGTAGCTCGTGACCATGAACGGCTCCGGCCAGCCGGAAATCGGCAGCAGCAGCTCGCTGGCCGGCGTGAGCATGCCGATCGCATAGCTGATGCTGAACCCGTAGGCGGACCGGTGGCTCGGATTGGTGAACGCGATGATGGCGAAGCTCGCGGCGAAGAGACCCGCGACCGCGATGTTCACCACCATCGCGAAGACTGCGCCATGCATGTCGTCTCATACCCGTCGAACGCTGCGTGACGCCGATTCTAGCCCAGCATCCTCAAGAAAGGGTTCATCGGGATGCGGGCGGCTTGGCGATCCGACCTGACACCTGCGCGCCCGTGCTATCGGAAAGCACTCTCCTTTCCAGACCGACATGCCCGCGCACCGCCCGTTGCGCGAGCGGGCCGATTGGGGTCAAATCGACGGTTCTGCTGCGGGCGCTTCGGCTTGCAATAATTGTATAATCGTATACGATTTTTGAGATGCAGAACGCTGCAAGCCCGACACCCGACGTCAGCCCCGCCGGTCTTGCGGCAGACGCCGGGGTCAAGGACTGCCTGCTCGAGGTGCGCGACCTGTGCGTCTCGTTCGGCAGCCTGCCCATCGTCAACGGCGTCTCGTTCTCGCTGCGCGAGGGCGAGGTTGTCGGCATCGTCGGCGAATCCGGCAGCGGCAAGAGCGTGTCGTCGCTCGCCATCATGCGGCTGCTGCCGCGCCACGCGCGCATCACCGCCCGGCGCCTCACCCTGATGGGCGAGGACCTGCTTTCCGCCGGCGAGCGGCGTTACGAAGAGCTGCGCGGCGCGGTGATGTCGATGATCTTCCAGGAGCCGATGACGGCGCTCAACCCGGTGCTGTCGGTCGGCGAGCAGATCATCGAGACGATCCGCCGGCACGAGGGGCTGAGCCGGCGGCTGGCGCGGCGGCGTGCCATCGACGCGCTCGCCCGCGTCGGCATCCCGGCGCCGGCCCAGCGCGTCGACGACTATCCGCACCAGATGTCCGGCGGCATGCGCCAGCGCGCCATGATCGCGATGGCGCTCGCCTGCAACCCGCGCGTGCTGATCGCCGACGAGCCGACGACCGCGCTCGACGTGACCATCCAGGCACAGATCCTGGAGCTCCTGCAGGACCTGCAGGAGGAATACCGGATGGGCACCGTCATCATCACCCACGACCTCGGCGTGGTGTCGTCCTTCACCGACCGGGTGATGATCATGTATGCCGGGCAGGTGGTGGAGGCGGCGGACGCCGAGAGCGTCTTCGGCGCGCCCCGCCACCCCTACACCGAGGGGCTGCTCGCAAGCATCCCGTCGAGCGAGCAGGACACCGAGCGGCTCTACGCCATTCCCGGCACCGTGCCGCCGCCCTTCGACCTGCCGCCGGGCTGCCGGTTCGAGCCGCGCTGCGCCTATGCGCGGGAGCCCTGCCGGGAGGCGCCGCCGCCGCTGATCCCGTGCGGGCCGGGGCATCTCGCCGCCTGCATCCGCAACACCGGCTACCGCTTCCCGGAGGGCGCCGATGGCGGCCGCTGACCGGCAGGCCCTGCTGCGCGTCGAGGCGCTGGAGAAGACCTTTCGCAGCGGCG